>JBBRXP010000249.1:0-7191 GCA_038238555.1 Chthoniobacterales bacterium
CGAGCCACTTCAGAGCAAGAGTAAGAAGTAATAACGGACGCTCAATCCGACTTTCTAGACACGCTCTTAATCCTTCACCGTCACCGGCGTTCCCACGGTGGCATTTTCAAAGAAGGGTTGCGCAATGGCCGCCGGCAGACGCACACAGCCGTGCGAAGCGCGATAACCTGGGAGCCTCCCGGCGTGCATGCCGTAACCTCCGTTGAATCGGAGAAAGTAACGCATCTTCGCTCCCTTAAAGGTCGTCCCGAGCGGAGCCTGTTCCTTACTTACATCCACGTTAGCCTTTACCACGTCGCCATCCTCATCCACGAAGTTACCGTATAAGTTCGACACATGTTCCTTATCCTTCTGGATGACTCGATAACTACCCGCGGGCGTCTCGAACCCTTTCTTTCCGCTGGAGATCACTGCCTCCCCGACGAGCTTGTCTCCCTTGTAAAAGAATGCCCGCTGGATTCCCAAATCCACGACGATCAAAGGGCTGCCATTCACGCCGTCGCCATTCCAATAAGACTGTTTCTTCGCCGACCCCGCGGTAGGTGGAGGGACTGGTTCTTTCTTTCCACGGGGATGTGAGGCGCAGCCGGCTGCGAGCAAAACCGCGACAAAGGAAAGCGAGATGGCCAGTGGATGGAAGGCGGGCATGTCGATTACTTTCCCGCGGCTCAGTGCGCCGCGCTATTTCACCTTTAGCAATTCCACCTCGAAGACCAGCGTCTCATTCGGTCCGATCGGGCCGCCGGGGGTGCCGGTCGGGCCGTAGGCCAGTTTCGAGGGGATGTAGAGGATGGCCTTGCCGCCTTCTTTCAAAAGCTGCAGGCCCTCGGTCCAGCCAGCGATCACGCGATTGAGTGGGAACTCGATCGGCTCGTTGCGCTTGTAGGAACTGTCGAATTCCTTGCCGTCGAGAAGCGTGCCCTTGTAATGCACCAGCACGGTGTCGGTCGCCTTGGGACTTTTTCCCTCCCCCTCCTTCACGATCTTGTACTGGAGCCCGCTGGCGGTCGCCTTCACTCCTTCCTTCGCTGCGTTTTCCTTGAGAAATGCTTCTCCTTTTTCTTGTGCGGCGTCGGCCATGAGTAGGTGGGAAGAGAGGGTGAATGATGCGGCGGTAAAGAGAGTGAGGAATTTCATGGGCGCGAACGCTAATGCAGATGCGCGCAGCTACGCCAGCTTTTCTCCGCCGATGATTTTTCCGCCTTCGATCGTCCAGCGATAAAGAGGCGCCTCGGGCCGGTCGCGGATCTCGCGGAGCAATGTGGGCGCATCGCGCTTTTGCAGCATGAACTCCGCGACTCCCGACGCGTGGCAGCTCAGCACCTTGCTGTAACCCTTGGCATCGCGCGGGGCGCCGAGCACGCGCGAGAAGCCGGCCCGCATCGGCGGGTTCGCGCGCTGGAGGACGAGGAAACTGTAGGGCACGCTGCGCAGGTCGATGCCCATCTCGCGGCCAAATTCCATCCAGCGCGCGTCCTGGAAAATCGCCGCGGGCGGGCGGGCAAATGAATGGCACCAATGCCGCGCGTTCTTCGCCGTGAGAAGGCCGCAGCGCTTCTGATGCGTGCACGGCGCGACGACAGAAAATATCTGCGTGAGCTGCTCGCGCACGGCGATGAGCCGGCGGCTCTCCGCGTGCGTGCCCGCTTCCACCCAGATGACCTCGCCCGACTGTCGTGCCAGATCCAGCACGCGAGCCAGCCCGGCGGCAGACAGTTCATTGATGACGTGGCTGAGCACAAGCAGCGTGTCCGCGTCCACGGTCTCGATCATTTCCACGCGCACGCCGGCCGGCGCCCGCTCGGCGGCGAAACGCACCGCGAGCGACGAGCGGTCGTGCAGTGCGAGGGCCGCGAAGTGAGGCCAGGCCTCGATCGCACGCCTGCCTGCCACGCCGCTGCCGCAGCCCCAGTCGAGCACGCGCCGGCTGCGCGGCTGCCAGCCACGCAACGCCAGCTCGCGCAAGACGGCGTCCCATTTCCAACCGATGCGTTCGCCGAAAGTGGAGTCGTAAAGCGCGAGCTCTTCGGGCGAACGCCAGTAATCGGCGGCGCCCGCCGAGCCGTCGAGAAAACGCGCGCGCATCCGGCGCAGCGTGTCGAGTTCGGCTGGCTGCCAGTGCTTCATCCCAGCTCCCCGAGCAGGCGCGCGAGGTGTTGCTGGCGCAGGCCGTAAAAGTCGAGCAGCTCGCGGAGCCGCGCGCGCAGTGGCGCGGGATCGGCGGGTTGCGCGCGGCGTTGCGCGGAGATCATCAGATTTTTTCCTGTGTGTTCCGGCGAGATGAATTCGAAGACGCCCGCCTTGTAGCCGTGCATCTCGAGCAGCAGCGCGCGGACGCCATCGGTGAGCAACTCCGCTTCGCGCTCCACGAGGATGCCGTGCCGCAGCACATCGCGCAGCACCGCCGGCGGCGCGAGCTGGGCGCGGATTTCCCGGTGACAGCACGGCGCGGCGAGGATGAGTTCCGCGCCGGCGCGGATGCCGAGGTGCAGCGCATCGTCGGTGGCCGTGTCGCACGCGTGCAGCGCGAGGAGCACGTCGGGCTTCTCGTTCACGGGAAAATCTCCGATCGCCCCGCGCACAAACTCGAGGTCGCGGCAGCCCAGTTCGCCGGCGATCCGGTTTGCAAATTGGACGAGATCGTCGCGCGCCTCCACACCCGTCACCACGGCATCGATGCCGCGCGCGCGGAAAAATGCGTGCGCTGCAAAAGTGAGGTAGCCTTTGCCCGCTCCGAGATCGAGCATGCGCAATTCGCGCCGGAGCCGCAGCGGCGAATCGGCGACGAGATGCCCGAGCAATTCGGTGAAGCGCTCGATCTGCCGCAGCTTGCCCGCCATGCCGGGCCGCGCTCCGCCTTGTGGGGAAGTCACACCCAGCGCCTCGAGAAACGGCGCCGGCCCGAGCGCCTTCACTTTCCGCCGGTCGTGCTCCGGCGCGGGCGCCACCGCAAAAGCCGGCCGGCTGGCCGTGAGCGACTGCGCGCCCGTGTGCTCGCAGCGCAGGCGCCAGTCGCCCGTGGTGGTGAAGAGGTGTGCGTATTCAAACTCCTGTCCGAGCAGCGCGCCGATAGCGGCCGGGGCTTCCTCGATCGGCACATTGCGCGTGACATCGCGCGTCGAGTAACGCGAGAGCAGAGAAACTCGCGGCCCGTCGCGCAAGTCCACCACTCGCGCGTAAAGATTGCGCAGCCCCGGCTCCGCGCCGCGATAGCCGCTGAGCGTGAGTTTCACGAAAGCGCCCGCGTCGAGAGCAGCGCGGAGTTTTTCGAGGAAGCGATCGCGAGCAGACATGCGGAGAAAATAGCGGAGCGGAGGCGCTACCACGAGTGTTGCATCCCAAAAGTCAGGGGCTACTATTGCCCCCGATTTCATGAAATTCACCGCTTCGCTCCTCGCGTGGACGCTCGCATTTGCCGCGGCTCAGGGGCAGGAACCCCCCGCTTCCGCGCCCGAGCAGCCGGCCTTTCTGGCGCAGACTTCTTCCGCGCTCGCGCGCAAAGATGCGGCCGCCGCCGCTCTCGACGACAGAGCCGTCGCGCCCGCTTCAAATCCCGCGGCCAGGCCCGGCGTGAATGCGACCACACTCTGGAAACTCATCCAGGACGGCGGCTGGGCGATGTATCCGCTGGCGATCCTCTCGGTCATCACAGTCATGCTCGTGCTCATCTATCTCTTCACACTTCGCCGCAGCGCGATCCTCACCGCGCAGTACATGAATACCGCCGATGTGCTTTTGAAAAAGCGCGACTACCTCGGTCTGCTCGCCATCTCGAGCCGGCACGCGGAAGTGGTCGCGCGTGTGGTGCAGCGCACGCTGGATTTTGCGACCAAGAATCCCAACGCCTCCTTCGACATCGTGCGTGAGATCGCCGAGACCGAGGGCGGCAGCCAGGCCGCTTCGCTCCAGCATCGCGTCACTTATCTCGCGGATATCGGGATGCTCTCGCCCATGATCGGCCTGCTCGGCACGGTCTTCGGGATCATCCAGGCTTTTGCGAAACTCGGGAACGGAGACGCGAGTCTCTCGCGCGATATTCTGCTGGCCAGCGGCGTGTCGGAAGCGCTCGTCGCCACGGCCAGCGGCCTCATTCTCGGCATCACGGCCATGGCTTTCTACGCGCTCTTTCGCAACCGCGCGCAGAGCCTCATCTCCGATCTCGAGATCGCCTCGGCGCACATCGTCGGCTTGATCGCGCTGAACTTTAACAAGAAGCGTGAGCAGTCGCGGGTGGCGGTGGACGACGAGTTTTGAACTTTGACCGATGAAGTTCCGCAGACGCCCCGAGCCGCACGTCCTCGGCTTTCAGATCGCGCCGATGGTGGACATCCTCCTCGTGCTGCTCTGCTTCTTCATTGTGACGTGGAGCTTTGCGCGCAAGGAGCTCGAGCTCGACGTGAAGGTGCCCACCGCGCAGACGGCCAAGGAGTCCAACCCGGTCGTCAATCAAACCGTGATCAACGTGAAGATGGACGGCTCGGTGGTGTGGAATCGCAAAGCGGTCACGCAGATCGAACTGCTCAAGCGGCTCAAGGAACTCTCGGGGCTCTTCCCGGATTACGCGATCATCGTGCGGGCCGATGAGCGCGCGCCGTGGCGCTTTGTGTCGGCCGTGGTGGATGTGTGCCGCGACGCCAACATCTGGAACATCGCCTTCGCCACCGGCAAGCTGGAATGAAGCGCCGCGCTCTGGTCGGCGTCGCGCTCGTGCTCGCGCACTGGCCGCTGACGGCACAGCTGCCGGATGTGCGCAAGCCTTTCACCCTCGAGGACGAAGTGCCGGTGCGCCGCGCCATCCCTGTGGACAAGCCGAAGTCCACGCCTGCACCGCCGGCTCCCACGCCGCGGCCGCCCGGGGTGGTGGCCGCGCCCAAGCCCATGAAGCCGCCCGAGCCGGCGGACCCCGGCGAGATTCGCATCTCGCCATCCAACACGCCGAAGACCGGCGATCGGCTCCAGCTCGATGTGGCCGATAGCTACTACGCCCGCGGCATGTTTGACATGGCCGCGCCCGAGTACGAGCGCTACCTCGGCCAGTATCCCAATGCGGCCGACCGCGTGGTCGCATTCTTCCGCCTCGGCGAAAGCTATCGCAAGACCGGCTCGCTCAATGGCGCGCGCAACGCCTACGAGACGCTCCTCTCGCTTTACCAGACCGGCGATTTCATCGGCCCCGCCGCATTTCGGCTGGCAGATATGTACTATCAGGAGCGCAAATTTCGCGACGCGCTGCCGCTCTACCGGCGGGCGTCGGTGCGGCTCAAAGATCTCGCGGTGGTCAATTGCGCGAAATTTTTCACCGGTCGCTCGCTTGAGGCGCTCGGGCAGAAACTCGAAGCGCGCCTCGTTTATGAAGACCTCGCGGTCATCGCCGAGAACAATCCTTTTCAGGACGCGAGCCGCCTTTCCTATGCCATGCTGCTGCGGGAGTCGGGCCGCATCGGCGATGCGCTCAAGCAGATCGACCTGCTCGCCGGCGCCACGGAAAATGCGGAACTCAAAGCCGAGGCGACCGTCCGCTCGGGCTTGTGGCTCGGGGAACTCAAGCAGCCCGCCAAGTCCGAGGCGCGGTTAAAAGAAGCTCTCGACCTTCCCGGCGTCGGCAGGTGGAAAGACCTCGCGCGGCTCGGTCTGGTGCGGATGCTTTACGATTCGGGCAAGTACGAAGAGGTGCTCGCGAGTTACGGCGAACTCGACACGCAGATCGCCCCGGAGGTGAGGCCCGAATTGCTCCTCTTTGCCGCCAACGCCAGCCGGCAGCTCAAAAAATTGCCCGACGCCCTCGCCTTGTACGACAGGGTCATCAAAGACTTCCCAAATTCCACTCAAGCCGTGGACGCGCGCTACGAGCGCCTCGTGGGCTTCTATCACTCCGACGACCCGGAGCTGGTGGCGGAGATCGACAAATATCTCGTCGTGAATCCCGAGCTGCCAAAGCGCGAACAAGTGCAGCTCATGAAAGCCGAGGTGCTCTTCCGCAAAGAGGATTACCTGGCCGCCGCGCCGCTCTACGAGGCGCTGGATCGCTCTCGTTCGCTGGCGTCCACCTTCAAGGCCGAGGCGCTTTTCAAGCTCGCATTTTGTTACATGCAGTTGCGCGACAGCGACCGCGCGATCAAGGCCTATGGCCGATTCATCGACCACTACCCGGTTCACAAGTTTCAGGCCTACGCGCTCGGTCAGCGGGCGATCGCTTATCAGCAGCAGAAAAATTTCACCGCCGCGCTCAAGGATTACAACGAGCTGATCGCGCGCTATCCCAAGGCGAAGGAGCGCGAACTGGCCCTCGAGCAGAAGGCGCTCATCCTCGGCCAGCAGGGGGATAATGCGGGGATGTCCGAGGCCTTTGCGCGCCTGCTCAAGGAGTACCCGGAATCGCCGGCCACGGCCAAGGCGCACTACTGGATCGGCTACGTCGCCTTTGATACGAAGAGCTACAAGAAAGCAGCCGAAAATCTCGCGCAGGCGCGCGATCTCGACCGCGAGGAATTTTTTGAGCGCGCCAGCCTCCGCGTGCTGCTCGCCGACTTTTATCTCGAAGACCGCGCCGCCACTGCCAGGGAAGTGGATGTCTACAAGAAGGAGGGCAAGACCGAGGTGCCCGCGGAAATCCTGCGCTGGCTCGGCGAAGGATATTTCAAGGATGGAAATTTCGAGCCGGCCGAGAAGTTTTTTGAAATGCTCGTGCCGCGCAACGACGTGGTGCCGGACGATTTTCTTTTCCTCGCTCGCGCGCGGCTCAAGCAGGAGAAGTTTGCCGAGGCCGCGGAGGCGGTGCAGACCTACATCAAGTCCGCAAAAGAGCCGGTGCCGCACGCCACCGGCCTCATCGAGCTGGCGCGCGCGGAGATGGGCCTCAAGAAATTCGACGGCGCGCAGTCCGCGGTGGATCAGGCGCTCACGCTCCAGCCCGAGGGCACGCTCAACGGCGAGGCGCGCATTGTCGCCGGCGACATCCAAATGGAGCGTGGGCACTTCGAGGAAGCCGCGAAGCTCTACGTGAGCGTGTCACTGGTCATCGACGAGGAGAGCTTAACGCCGCGCGCGCTGGACAAAGCGGTGGCCGCTTACAAGAAAGCCGGCAAGGAAGCCGAGGCAAAGAAGACGCTCAACACCCTCCAAAGCCGCTACCCGGAATTCTACCAGCGCAACGCGAAGTCGCCGTAGTGGAGAAGTAGCTGCGGCGCCTCG
>JBBRXP010000250.1:0-7114 GCA_038238555.1 Chthoniobacterales bacterium
GAGTGCGAGCTGCTCGAGGGCTTCTCGGGCGAGGAGGAGATGGCCGTGGTGGATGGGGTCGAAGGTGCCGCCGTAGAGGGCGAGGTTCATCGGTTAAGGAAAATTCCAAATTCCAAATTCCAAATTCCAAATAAATTCCAGCGGATGGAAACAGCGAAAACGACGCCGGGCGCGCTCCCTCTTCGTTTCACTCCTTTTCCATTCCTTGATCCCATTATTTGGATTTTGGGATTTGGAATTTTCCGCATCACGCCGGCAGGCACGCTGGGCCGAGCGGCTCGAAGCTTTTATAGACGAGCGAAAATTCGCGGTGCCCGAGCGTTTCGCTCGCGGTCTGGCCGCCGCTCGCGACGCGCAACACGCAGTCGAAAATTTCGCGGCCCACTTCTTCGATGGTCGCCGCGCCTTCGAGGATGCGGCCGGCGTTCACGTCCATGTCTTCGCTGAGCCGGCGGTAGGTCTCGGGATTTGCGCACACTTTGATGACAGGAGAAATCGCCGAGCCGACCACCGAGCCGCGGCCGGTGGTGAAGAGCGTAACGTGCGAGCCGCACGCGATGAGTTCACCGATCTCCTGGATGTCGCTGATGTTTGGGAAACCCCAGCGCGGTTCGCCATCGGGAACGACATCCAGCAGGTAGAGGCCGCCGCGCGGCGGCACGTCGCCGGGCTTGAGGATGCCGGCGATGGGGGAGCCGCCGCTCTTGCTGTAAGCGCCCATGGACTTTTCCTCCTGCGTGGTGAGGCCGCCCTCGGCATTGCCGGGCGCGAAACTGCCGTGGCCCATCGTGGTGTAGTAACGCGCGGCTTTCTCCACGCACGCGATGAGCTCTGGCGCGAGCTCGGGCCGGGCCGCGCGCGCGGCCATGATGTGCTCGCAACCGATGAGCTCGCCGGTCTCCTCGAAGATCACGCGCGCGCCGCTTTCCACGAGCCGATCGAATGCGCGGCCGACGGCGGGATTGGCGGTGATCCCGCTCGTGGCATCGGAGCCGCCGCACACGGTGCCGACGACCAGTTCTTCCACACTCATCGCAGCGCGCGGCACCTCCGCGACTTTTCCCAGCGCGGCCTCGATCCACGCGCGTCCTTCGGCGATCGTGCGGCGCGTGCCGCCTTCCTGCTGGATAACGAGAGTGCCCGCGGATCGGCCTGTGGACTCGATCTCGCGCAGGAGCTCCGCGCGATTAAAGCCCTCGCACCCGAGCGACACGAGCAAGGCCGCGCCGACATTGGGATGCGTGCAAAGCTGGCGGAGCATCCGGTGCGCGTAGGCATTTGGGTAACAGCCTGGGAAGCCGAGGAGGTGCACGGCCTGCTCGTGAAAGGGATGGACCATCTCGCGCGCGACGTGGTGGGCGCATTCGACGAGATAGACCACCACGGTCACGTTGCGGATGCCTTTGCGGCCGTCGGCACGGAGGTAGGCGGTCATGTAAGAGAAACCTAAAACCTGAGACCCTGAGTTTCAGAAGCCTGAACGTGCGCGCAATTTCTTACTCAGGTTTCAGGTTTCAGGTTTCAAGTTACTTGCTGCACGCGAAGAAGCGCGCCTGATCTTCGCGGAGAAAGGTCGGCAGGTAATCGCTCCGCACATTGTGCGTATGCGTGTGTTCGCCGGCGGCGATGTCGCGCGTGGCTGAGCCGATGGGCGCGCCATACTTCACGATTTTTTCGCCAGCCGCGATTGCGCGCGCGGCGACCTTGTGGCCGATCGGCAAAGCCACGGCGACCGCGATGTTTTCACCGTCCACGACGATGCGCTCCTCCGCGAAGAGGGGCCCGATGACGGTGAGCACATTGTCCGCGGCATGAAGGCGCAGGAGACGCGCGTCGGTGGGTGGGTGGTCTTGCACGGGGTTGCCGCAAACTATGCGAGGGATGGATCGCGGCCAACGGCGAACTGCGGAGCGCCACCGCCCGCGTGCGGCAGCATCGCGCCCATCGCCGCACGGGGGGAGGACGGTGCTCCGGGTTGCGGCGCTCCGAATCGGGAATTGACACGCGTGCGCCATTCCCCTCGCAATCCGCTCGGATGAATTTCGAGCCTCTCGATTTCTCAAAGATTCGCACTTATCCCGTCGCGGAACGGGCCAACAAGGTGGCGCTCGGCGCGCTGGCGCAACCGCACGCGCCGGGCGCGAGCTTCCGCGATTTTCTTGGCACGCTGCCGGATTTTCTCGCGGCGCAGGATTTCAAAAACACGGTGCGCGCCGTCGCCGCCGCGGTGCGCGCGGGGCGGCCGGTGGTGCTGATGATGGGGGCGCATCCGATCAAGGTGGGCCTCAATCCGATCCTGGTGGAAGCGATGCGGCGCGGCGCGATCTCGGCGGTCGCGTGCAATGGAGCGGCGGCCATTCACGACTTCGAACTCTGCTACCACAGCGAGACCAGCGAGGACGTGCAGCGCGGGCTCGACGACGGCAGCTTCGGCATGGCCGAGGAGACGGGCCGCATGATGAACGCCGCGCTCGCCGCCGGCGTGGCGCGCGGCCTCGGCGCGGGCCGCGCGCTCGGCGAGGCGCTGCTCGACGCGCCAAATGCGCCGCTCTCGATCCTCGCGACTGCGGTGAAACTCGGCATCCCCATGACCGTGCACATCGCCATCGGCACCGACATCATCCACCAGCATCCCACCGCGAGCGGCGCGGTGCTCGGCGAGGCCACGTATCGCGACTTTCAGACTTTCGCCGCCGTGTGCGCGCAGCTCGAAGGCGGCGTGGTGTTGAGCGTCGGCTCGGCGGTCATCATGCCGGAAGTCTTTCTCAAGGCGCTGACCATCGCGCGCAATCTCGGCCACACGGTCGAGCGCTTCACCACCGCGGCCTTCGACATGATCCGCCACTATCGCCCGAGCGAAAACGTGCAGCGCCGCCCGACGGCGCTGGGCGGCCGCGGCTACTACATCGTGGGCCATCACGAGATCATGCTGCCGCTGTTGTTTGCGGCGGTGGCGGAAGAGCTGTGATCGGTGGCTGGTGAATGGTGAATGGACTCGCCGCGCGCCCCCCATTCCATTCACCAGTCACCAATCACTCTTCACATGACCCCGGCCCGACTCACTGAGATCGTCGATCGCTTCCCCGCCGCCCGCATCCTGGTGGTGGGCGATGTGATGCTCGATGAATTCATCTGGGGGAAAGTCTCGCGCATCTCGCCGGAGGCGCCGGTGCCGGTGGTGGAAGTGGCGCGCGAGGAATGCTTCCCCGGCGGCGCGGCAAATGTGGCGCGCAATCTCGCGGAATTTACCGCTCACTCCAGCATCTTCGGCATCGTGGGCGACGACGCGCACGGCGTGCGGTTGCAGGCCATCTTGCGCGCGCAAGGTGTCGGGCTTGCGATGCTGCTGGCGGATGCGGCGCAGCACACGATCGTGAAGACGCGCCTCATCGCGCGGCAGCAGCATGTGGTGCGCATCGACCGCGAACGCCGTCTGACACTCGATCCCGAGCCGGCCCGCCGCGCGCTCGCGCAGATCGAGGCGCTCCTGCCGCGGCTCGATGCGATCGTCATCGAAGATTACGGCAAGGGCTTGCTCCGGCAGGAATTTGCCGCGGCTCTCTGCACGCTCGCAAACCGCGCGGGAAAAATTTTGGCCGTCGATCCCAACCCGCACAACCCGCTGCAGTGGGAGCACGTCACCGTCATCAAACCGAATCGGGCCGAGGCCTTCGCGAGCGCCAATCGCGCGCCCACCGAATCGGCGGAACATCCCGCGCAAGACGCCGCGCTGCTCGAGGTCGGCCGCACGCTCGCCGAGCGCTGGAATTGCGACCAGCTCCTCATCACGCTGGGCGAGCAGGGCATCCTGCTTTTTCAGCGTGATACACCGCCGTATCACACGCCCACGCGCGCGCAGAAGGTCTTCGATGTGAGCGGCGCGGGCGACACCACCATCGCCCTCTACACGCTCGCGCTGTGCGCGGGAGCCACGCCGCCGGAGGCCGCGGAGATCGCCAATCACGCCAGCGGCATCGTGGTGGGCAAGCTTGGAACGGCCACTTGCACGCGGGAGGAATTGCGCGCGAGCTTCTTTGAACGCGGAACGCGGAACGCGGAACGCGGAGCGGAGGAGCTTTGAACGCGTGGCGCGGGCATCCATGCCTGCGGCTGTTCCGCAGGCTTCCAGCCTGCAGGGCACGATGGCGGCGAGTGCAGGCAGGGATGACTGCGCGACTTCCGCAGGCTGGAAGCCCGCGCCACGCATCGCTCTTCCTCACCCCTCGCTCAGCACCACCGTCCCACTCGCCACCGTGCGCTCGCCGACTCGCGCCATCACCTCGAACTGCCACAGCCCGCCCACCTCCGCGAGCTTGCGCGCGTGCAGCTCGATGGTTTCGCCGGGCCGCGCCGCGGCGGGAAATTTCATCGTCTTGATCGCCGAGAGCCGGAACGCCCGGCCCGGCTGGCCCGCGGCGAGGCCCGCGGTCTGCGCAAGCGCCTCGGCGAGGATGACCCCCGGCACGAGCGGATCGCCCGGAAAATGCCCGCGGAAAAACGGCTCCTCCGCCGGAAACACTTTGCGGCACGCGGCCGACTCGCCCGGCGCGGCCTCGATCACTTCGTCGATGAAGAGGAAGGGCTCCCGGTGCGGCAGGCCGAGCGCGACGGGATCGGCCGGCATCACCGCGCGACTTCGCCCGGCACGAAATAGGCAAACTTCCAACTGCCGTTTACCTGGCGGAGTCCGGCGCGGTAACCGTTGTAATTCGGATCGCCCGCCACCTGCGGGGGCGCGACCATGTAGCGATCGTTGGGGACAAAGTTTTCCTTGAGTACCGCGCGCAACTCGGACCACACGCCGTGCTCATCCCAGTAAGTGAACGCGTTCTCGCCCGACGGCGCCGTCTCCCAGCGGTAGCCGAAATCGCTCGTCATCATCGCCGCGAGCGCCGGCAAATCTTTCTTCGCCGCCGCGATGCGCAGGCGGCCCACAAAGCCTTGGAAGCTTTGATCGCCCGCCACGTCCTTGAGCGGCTTCTTATCTGCGGCGTCGGCCTTTTTGTAAGGCGCCTGGCAACCGGCGAGGAGCGCGCCAGCGAGGACGCAGCAGAGGATGCGGAAACACATGCGCCGGAAACTAAGGAAAACGCTGATCCAGTCCACGAAATACACGAACAGGTCCGGTGCCGCGCGTTTTGCTCTCTCTGTCTTCGTCTTCCTTTTCGTGTCTTCTGTGTATTTCGTGGACTTCATCTTATTTAATCGTGCTCCACACGCCGATGACTCCAACCTTGAATCAACCCACGCCCGCAGCGGCTACCGCACCCGCTCCTGAAAAGCCCGCGCCCGCCGGGCGCCTCGTGTCGGTGGATGCACTCCGGGGGTTCGACATGTTTTGGATCGTCGGCGCCGGCGCCATCGTCGCGGCTCTGGAAAAGATGAGCGACAATGCGCCCATCCATTTCCTCGCCACCCAACTCAAGCACTCACAGTGGGAAGGCTTCACTTTCTACGACCTCATCTTCCCGCTCTTTCTCTTCATCGTGGGCGTCTCGATGGTCTTCTCGCTCGATCGGGCGCTGGCGGAAGGCGGGCGCGCGCGGGTGCTCGCGCGCGTGCTGCGCCGCAGCGGCCTGCTCTTTGCCATCGCCATCTTCTACTACGGCGGCCTCACCAAGCCGTGGCCTGCCGTGCAACTCGGCGGCGTGCTGCATCGCATCGCACTCTGCTACCTCGGCGCTGCGCTCATCTACGCTTTCGTCCGCAGCGCGCGGGGGCTGCTCGTCGCGTGCGCCGTGTTGCTCATCGGCTACTGGGCGCTGGTAACCTTCATTCCGTTTCCCGACTTGATGCTGGAGAAAAAAATCGTGAACCAGGCCGCCGCGCGCGCCGGGTCGCAGTCGCCCCATGCCATCGCCGGCGCCGTGCCGCAGCGGGTGAGCGGCGTGTATGAGGAAGGGCGCAATCTGACCAACTACATCGACTTTCTCTACCTGCCCGGCACGAAGGCGCAGACCTACTACATCAATGAGGGCCTGCTCAGCACGCTGCCCTCCATCGCCCTCTCGCTCTTCGGCGCACTCGCCGGATTGCTGCTGAAAAATCCGACAGTCGCTCCGGGGCGAAAGATCGCCTGGCTGCTGGTGGCAGGCGTCGCGGGCATCGTGCTCGGCCAATTGTGGAGCTTCCAGTTTCCGCTCATCAAACGCATCTGGACCTCGTCCTTCATCCTCGTCGCCTCCGGCTCGAGCGCGCTGCTGCTCGCCCTCTTCTACTACGTGGTGGATGTAAAGCAGCGCCGCGCGTGGTGCCGGCCCTTCGTGTGGATTGGCTGCAATGCGCTTGTGGTCTATGTCGCCGCGCAGGTGGTGAACTTCCCGCTGCTCGCCGGGCGGTTTGTTGGCGGCGACGTAAAGGCGTTTCTTGACACTCATGTGGCGCAGGGTTGCGGTAGCCTCGTGATCGCCGTCGTTGGGCTCGCGCTCGTGGTTCTCTTTGCGCGCTTTCTTTACCGGCGCAGTATTTTCCTGCGCGTGTGAGCGCACCCGCCACGCGTCCCTTTTGGGACGGGGAGACGCCGTGAAATCCTGGAGGGAGACGCTCCGTCGTGTACCAAACAAAAAGGGCCGAGGTGGAGCGGAACCATTGCTCCTCTGGCTTTTGCCATGCCCGCATACGAATGCCCGTTCTCTCTCTTTCGAATACTACGAGCGGGCTCCGCGCGGCGGGTGTTGGTTCGGCAATTTGCAAATCGCCGCTCCGGCGAAGCCTCCCCGTTTAACGCTCGCTCTGGAGCACTTCTCGGGAGCGCGGTTCGCGGTCCTGCGCGGGCAGGGTGCTCGGCGCTGCCACAAACGGCCCTCCCGCGAGCGGCGCCGGCTTTGTGAAGGCGACGCCGGGGGTGTCGCTCGACTTGCCGGCGAGCGGGAAATCTTTGCGCAACGGGAAGTAGGGGTAGCCCTCCCACATGAGGATGCGCCGCAGGTCGGGGTGCCCGGTGAAGGCGATGCCATACATGTCGTAAGTCTCGCGCTCGTGCCAGTCGGCGGTGGCCCACAGGTCGCTCACGGTTGGCACTGCGAGATCGTCTTCGCTGACGGAAATTTTCAGCCGCAGATGCTCATCGCGCTCGAATTGGTAGAGCTCGTAAGCAAGCTCGAAGCGCGGTTCC
>JBBRXP010000251.1:0-7108 GCA_038238555.1 Chthoniobacterales bacterium
GGAGCAGCGCGCCGCACTCAAACGTGACCTTCAACCAATCATCAACATCGCAAACGAACTATGACCACCGACATCAACGACCTCGAACAACAAAAAGCCCTCGACCACATCCGCGAACTGATGGGCGCGCACTGGCGCGAAGCGCAGGACGCCCAGGACGACGACGGCAAATTCGGCATCGGTTTCAAAGTGAACTTCGACCGCGGCGCATCGCCGACGAAACTCAAAGTCACCTGCCGCATCTCGAAGACGTTCAGCGACGAAATCGAGAGCGTGGTCGAAGACCCGCGGCAGCAAAAGCTGCTCTGAGCTTTGACGCGGCGCGCAGTGCGTGAAACTGCAACGCCTTCGCTCAAAGACACACGGCTCGCGGCTCGAAGCAAAGTTCGCCCTCTACTGGCGCGGCCTCAGCGGCCCGGACCTGCAACGCGAATTCGTCTTTCACGCGGAACGCAAATGGCGCGCAGACTTCGCTCACGCCGCGAGCAAAACGATCTTCGAAATCGAGGGCGGCGTGTTCATCAAAGGCGGTGGCCGGCACAATCGCGCAGCCGCCTTCATCGCCGACGCCACGAAACACATCGAGGCGTTCCTCGTCGGCTGGTCCGTCGTGCGGCTGACGGAAGAGCAAATCACCGCTCCGATTATCGAGCGCCTCATCCGGCGAGTCCTCGAACGTGCTGCCGTTGACATCGGCACGACGGCGAATGTCCATTCACCTTCCGCGTCCGCGCCACGATCTCACGCTCTTGAGCACGAGCGAACTCACCCGTCTGTTGAACATCCCGGAATCGCAGATGCTCAAGGCGCTTCGTGAGGGCGTCATCCGCCCCATCGGCGAGGTCGGTCGCTCAACAATCATCGCATTGACCGATGATGAACTCGATGAGCTGCGCCGCAGATTTCATCCCGTCTCGCCGGAGAACGCGCCACATCGCTCCGTCGCCTGACGCTGTTATCGGCACGCCGGCATAAGCATCGTCGCTCCGCAGTCGAACGGCGCGTTCTCGCATCGCCACTGTCGCACGGTCATGGCCTCGTCGGAATATCGCCCCGCACCCGCGTCGGCATTTTCCGAAATCGTCCTTCGTGAGCGCGAAGCGCGTCAAGTTTCATCGCGTGAAGCGGCGCAGCGAGGGCGGGCAAAAATTCGCGCAGGATCGTGCCGTTTCCACTTTTTCCACCAGCCCGTTTTGCGCGTGTGTCCGCCGCACGGATGGCCGCCAAGTAAGCGTTTATCAGCCTTTGGAGCGCACGAAGGGCCGCGCCGAGGGTGAAGATGGCCGTGCAAAAAGTGGAAGGTTCAAAAAACGAATCCTCATACTTTTTGAGTGATGGTCGCCCAACCCAAATGGCAGGACGTTCTCGGAAAAAGATTGCTTCCGATCGCGACATAGTCGCCGGGCGACGCCTGTCCGCCTCACACGGCGCGCGTGGCGCCGCGGCGGCCGGGACAATCATCATTCCTCCCGCGTGAGCTTTGGCAGGGCGAACGGGCGTTCGGTTTTTGTCCTGGCCTGATGCGCCCGGCGGTGGCGGAGCGGGGTGGTGCCAGTGAATTTCTTGAAGCGCTTCACAAAGGCGCTCTGGTCGTAGTAGCCGGTCTCGAGCGCGATCTGCGCGATGCTTTGGGCGGTGTGCTTGATGGCGTCCAAGGCGTGATGCATGCGCACCTGCTCGATGAAGGCGTAGGCGGTCATCTTCATGCGCTGACGGAAAAGCCGCGCGAACTGGCTCTCGGAATAGCTGCACCGTTTCGCCAGTCCCCCGATGGTGATACGATCGGCGTAATGGCGGGTGATGTGATCGAGTGCGGGCAGCAGGCGGTTCAGCTCGGCGTCCTCGCCCATCACGTCGTTGTATTCCTCATTGATGGTGATGAGGCCGATGATTTTGCCCTTCCGGTCGCACAGCGGAAATTTGCTCGAATAGCCCCATTTCATCGCGTGCGCGAAAAAACCGGTGGCGTGGATTTCGTTGAGCAGTGTTCGCCCGTGCTTGAAGACGAGCAGATCATTCTGGCGGAAGGCGCGGGCGACGATTTTCGGGAAGAGGTCAAAGTCGGTCTTGCCGATGACGTCGGAACCGGGCCGCAGATGGATGGCCTCGCGCAGGGCGCGGCTCATGTAGATGTAGCGCGAGTCGAGGTTCTTGATCATGAAAATCGCGCCGGGGATGTGTTCGAGGGCGGCGAGGATTTGCGTGAAGTCCGCGAGTTGATCGAAGAAGTTTTTTTGCGAACTGCGCATGGCGGGATGTTACCAATGTTTGCTGGTTCTGCCATATCCCTTTGCGCGCGAGATTGGGTAAGGTTGCGCGCATGAACGCAATCGGCCACGTCATTTTCGTCTGCGGCGCTCCCGGGTGGATGGGGAGGGCAGGGTGAACCGTGCATGGCTCGGAATCCTGATCGCCGGACTGTGCGTTGGTTCCTTTGCCATCCCGGCCAAAAAGATTGAGCGCTTGCGCTGGGATCAGACGTGGCTGGTCTTTTGCGTCGTGGCCTGGGTCGTGTTGCCGGTGGGGCTTGCGCGGCTCTTTGCGCCGGGCTTGTTCGGGGCGGTGCTGGCTGCAAATCCCGGCGCGGTGCTGGTGGTGGCCGGGTGCGGCGCGTCCTTTGGGCTGGGTGCCTTCCTGTTTGGCGGTTCCATTCCGCGGCTGGGCATCGCGCTGGCGGCGGCACTCAATACCGGCAGTGCGATCCTGGTGGGCAGCCTCAGCCCGCTGTTCATCGGCGCGGCGAAAATCGGTCCCGCCGAGAGCGGGCGCCTGGCGTTGGGCTTGGCCTTGCTGCTGGCGGGCATTGCGCTGTGCGCGTGGGCTTCCATACTCCGAGACCGGGTCGCGGGCGCGGCCGGCGCGCCGGCACCGACGCTCGCGGCATCGCTGGTGGGGATTGCGCTGGCGGTATTGTCCGGCGTGTTCGCGGGCTTGCTCAACACGAGCTTGGCTTATGGCGGAGGGTTGATGGCCAAGGCGGGTGAGGCGGGGATTGCACCGGCCGCGGTGAGCCTGGCGGTCTGGGTCCCGGTGTTGTTGGGCGGCTTTCTGGTCAACCTCGTGGCGACCGCGTGGAAAATCAGCCGCGTGCGGGGCTGGGGCGATTACGCGGCGGCGACGACGGCGGACTGGGTGCGGGCGGTGTCGCTGGGCTTGCTGTGGTTTGGCGGGCTGCTGGCCTACGGGATCTGCACGGCCGCGCTGGGGGCGGCTGGCACGGTTTACGGTTGGGCGGTCTATGGCGGGGTCGGGCTGCTGACGTCCACAGCTTGGGGCTTTGCCACGGGCGAATGGAAACAGGCCGGCCGGCCGGCGCGGCTCTGGATGCTCCTCGGCGTGGCGTTGTTCGTGTTGGCGTTTGTCGTCCTGGCCGCCAAAGGCCAGCCCGCTTGAACAAAGGCTCACCGCCCAAGAATGCCATCCCTCCTTGAAACTGAAACACCACCACCGTAGATCAACCTTATGAAAACCCGATTTGCCTGCGCGAGTTTTAGCTCGCGATTGAGCGGGTAAGGGTGGGCAGGAACTCAGGCGGCAGCCACTCAAGGGCGGGTGAGTCCTTGGCGCTCCCGGCAACCTCCTTCACTCGCTGATCACTTTGAGCCGCTCCCATTTTTTCTGAAAGGCCGGCTGCTCGAAGACCTCGGGGTTGATCACGCCGTGCGGCCGGCGGCCTCGCGCGAGGTCAATCATCGAGCCGCTGGCCACCGCGCCGATGTCGCGGAAAATCTCGTGCGTCCACGCGATCGAGTGCGGCGCGAGCAGCACATTTTCCAAGGAGCCGAAACGCGACGGCGCAGTGATGGGCTCATTGTCGAAACAATCGAGCGCCGCGCCCGCGATGCGCCCCGCGCGCAACGCCTCGTAGAGCGCGTCTTCATTGACGATACCGCCGCGCGCTGTGTTGATGAGCCAAGCCGTGGGCTTCATGAGCGCCAGTTGTTTTGCGCCCACCAGGTCGCGTGTTTCCTCGTTGAGCGGGCAGTTGATGGAAACGAAATCCGCCTCAGCCATGAGTTCGTTGAGCTCGACCTTGCGCGCACCACCGGCTGCCGCGGCGCTCTCCTCGAGGAAAGGATCAAAGACGAGCGGTTTCTTCATGCGCAGGCCGGAGAGCAGTTGCACAAGCGTCCTGCCGATGCCGCCAAAGCCGATAACGCCCAGCGTGCGATCGCGCACTTCGCTGCCCATGAAGCTCGTGCGCTCGTGCCAGCGGCCTTCGCGCAGCAGGCGATCCTTGGCCCGCACGTGATGCGAGAGCGCGATCATCCAGCCGACGATCGCTTCGGCCACCGACCAATCCACCGCGCCGCGCGTGATGGTCAGCAGTACATTGGCCGCGGTGCAGGCGGCGACATCGACCATGTCGTAGCCCACGCCAAAGCGGCCGATGCACAGAAAGTCCTCGCTCTTGGAAAGCGTCGCGCTCGTGACCCGGGGAGTGAGGGAGATGACGCCGTGGAGGCCGGCGATTTGTTCGGGCAAAATCTCCGGCCCGTGCTCCGCGAAGTGCGACACCTCGATGGCGGCGCACTCCTCGAGCACGCCGCGGCCGTAGTCTCGATAACGCGGCTGGCCGTCGCTGCCAAAGAAGTCCGCCGAAAATGCGACGCGAAATTTGCGGTTTGTTTTCATAAAGAGTCGCGGGGATCGAGGCTGGGCGAGGGCTGCCGGTCGCGGCCGACCACGGCCAGCGCCTCGCGAATGGCGCGCATTTGCAGGCCCACGTCGGTGCCCAGCGCGATGAACCGAAAGCCCTGCTCGCGCCGCAGCCGGAGATTTTCATGGCTCGTGGCGATGAGGCCGCAGTGTTTGCCGTGGGCGCGCAGCACGTCTTTGGCGGCCAGGATTTGGTCGGCCACGCCGGGCCCTTCCCACTGACCGAGGTGGCCGGCGGTGGCGGAAAAGTCGGCCGGGCCAAACAGGAAAATCTCCGCGCCATCGACCGCGCACATCGCAGGCACCTGCGCGATGGTGGCCACGCTTTCGATTTTTGGGATCACCAGCACGTGGGCGTTGGCCTCCGCCGTGTGCTGGGCGAAACATTGGCCCCACACCGTGGCACGCTCGCCGCCGATCCCGCGCCGGCCCTCGGGCGGATACCTGCAATCGCGGATGGCCTCCTCGAGCTGCTGCGCGCTCTCCACCCACGGGATGACCACGCCATCAGCGCCGAGATCGAGCGCGCGCTTTGTCAGCACCGTGCTGCGCTCGGCGATCTCGACGAGAGCCACCGTATGACTGCGGACCGTGGCCCGCAGATGCTCGAGGATTTCCTTCCAATCCAGATGACCGTGCTCGGCGCTGATGACCACCCAGTCGAGACCCAGGGCCACCGCCATCTCCGTGAGCGACGGCGCCTCGAGCGTGATCCACATCCCGTAAACTGGCTCACCGGCCGCCAGCTTTCCGCGCAACTTTTGGATCGCTTCGGATTTCATGACGTCGCTCGGCTGATCTCGCGGAGGTGATCGCGCAGCAGGATGGTCTCGGCGAGATTGTCCACGCGGTCGGTGATCTCCAGTTCCATGCGCACGTATTCGAGCCCGACCCAGCCAGAATACCCGCTGCGCTGCATCGCGCGCAACACGCGCGAGTGATCGATGGTGTTGTGCGCAAAGTCAGTCTGAAGTTTTCCCGGGCAGGCGCAGCGCGCGTGGAAATGCGAGGCATGGGCGACCAGCGGCTCGATTTCCTGGTCGGCGATGCCTTGCGCGGTGAAGTGCCCGTAATCGAGCGTGAGCGTGAGGCCCGGCACGCGGCGCACGAGCTCGAGCGCCGCCTGCGGAGTCGGCGCGACCGACCAGAGATGTGGCTCAACCGAATACTTCACCCCTGCCGCCGCGGCCTGAGCGCCGCGCCACGCGAGTTCCTCCGCGGCCCGGCGCATGGACTCATCAGCCGCATCTTCCTCCCACACGATGCCCGGCAGCGTGGTCATGTGCGGCGCCGCACAGAGAGCCGCAAACTCCAAAGCGCGGAGAAAAAGGCCGCGGGATTTTTCGCGCACCGAAGCCTCGGGATGGTTTTCGCACAGGTCGCGAAAGTCCGAGCCGGAGACGAGGAACATGTCCGCGAGCTCGAGGCCACGATCGCGCACTTTGGCCGAGAGCTCGCGCGCAGCGGCGGCGGCGGAGCCGAGAAAATCAGAGGGCTGCACGTGCGTGCGGCCTTGGTGGAGACCGATGTCCACGGCGCCGATTTCGAGGCCCGCGATGAGGTCGAGCGCCACATCGTGCGTGAGCAAAGGAAAGGAAAAGTCCGCGCACGCCAAGCGCGGCGCGCGGCCGTTGGAATCATCGTGGGGCTTCATGTCGCTTCAAGCGTTGAGCAGCTTGGCGAGGTCGCCGTGGAAGAGATAATCGCGCGAGGCGATGACGGCCAGAATGCGGCACGTCTCCCTAGCGCCGCGCAGCCGCACGGCGTGGGGCACCGTGGCGTCGTAGTAAACTGCGTCGCCCGTCTCGAGCGCGATCTGCTCCTTGCCGTATTGGAAGAGGCACGAGCCGCGGAGCACGTAATTGAACTCATCGCCGATGTGCGAGTGGAGCTCCCTGGGCTTGCGCGCGGAAACGATGTCCACGAGCAAAGGCTCGATGAGCTTGCCCGTCTTTTCCGCGGCCAGCAATTCATAGCCGAGCCCGCCGCGTCCACGCAGCCGCCCGCGCGCTCCCTTGCCGGCACGGCACACGGTGATGGGTTTGGCGCGCCGGTCGTCCTCAAAGAATGCGCTCATGGGCGCCTTCAAGGCCCGGGCCACCCGGCTTAAGCTGGCGATGGGGAGGGCGGCCTTGTGATTTTCGACGCGGGAAAGATAGGCCTGCGAAAGCTCGGCCTGCCCGGCGAGCTGGCGCAGCGTGAGCCCTTTGTCTTTGCGCAGCTCCTGGATGCGATCGGCCACCTGGATTTCGGCGAAGTGCAAATTGCCGTTGACGGGTTTCATGGAATTGCATATAAAACAAAAAGTTGCATGCGTTGCAACTCATTTTTTCAAACCTCGAAATCCAACCGGCCTCGTAAAAAGACTGCAGCACCGCAAGGCTAGAGGCCGGCAAGTTTCATTCTCCCGCTCCACCAGAACCCCACCCAAGCCCCACCCCGCCGTGAA
>JBBRXP010000252.1:0-7034 GCA_038238555.1 Chthoniobacterales bacterium
GAACGATTTTTCAATAAGCTCAAACAATTCCGCCGCCTCGCCACCCGCTACGACAAGCTGGCGAAAACCTTCTTCGCCGCCGTCTGCCTCGTCGCCGCTTTTCTCATCATCAGGAATTCGTGAACACGGCCTAGGCCGTCGCGGATCCATTGGAGGAAGACTTCCAGCCCGCTCGCCTCGTGGTATGTCACCTCGCAACGGCCAGTGTTTTTGTCGGGCGAAAATTCCCAAGCGAACGATGGTACGTCGGCGGGCGTGTGGCGCGAGGGCTTGGTGAACGTGCTCACGAATTTTGCGCCGCGCTTCACGGTCGCCACGTCGAGCGCATCGTCGAGGCGCAACACCCATGCGGCGGCATCTTCGCGCCGCGAGGCACCGCGCATTTGCCCGTTGCGGCCGGCGTGGTGAACGATGACGACGGCGATGTTGAGCTTCCGCAAATGGAGCAGCCACGGGAGCACGGCTTCCCATGCATCGTTGTCATTTTCCGGGACGCCGGAAAACAGCGTCGAGAGGTTGTCGAGAAAGAGCACACGCACGCAGCGCGCGACACATAGCTTCGTGAGCGCGTCCTGACATTCGGGCAGCGCGAGATTGATCGTCTTTTCCGTGCGCGCGAAGAGCAACTCGTGATTGAGGTAATAGAGAGGTCCGTCGCACTTCGCCAACGCGGCATCGCGCTCGCGGATTTGCTCGGCGTTCATTTCGCCATCCACGTAGAGCACAGGCACAGCGGCACACGCGCACCACGGGCCGATGCTCCCGCCCTCGGCGAGCGCCCGCGCCATCCCGAGGCCGAGATGCGTTTTTCCAACGCTGCGCACAGCGAAGACAAAGCCCAGGTCGCCTTCGGCAAACCAGCGGTCAAGCAACAGCGCGTGGTGCGGCAATTTGATCCGGTGAAGCTCCGCGGCGCTCACGGTGCCCGCGGTGAAGTGCGCGAGCCAATCCTCGGTCGCGCCTGACTTCTCCGGCTCCACGCCAACCGGCTTCGGCACCGCATCGCCACTCGGCTCCCCGGAGTGCGCACGATTCCTGCGACGTTGCGACGACGGCGCCGCGATTGGCTCGATGCGCGCCTGGATGATTTCCGTGAGCTTTTCCCTACCGACCTGCGCGTGCAGGTCGCTGATGTCTTTCACGGTCGTGCTCATGCAGCCTCCTTTCCGTTCCAGTTGAACTTCGACACGTTCGCGGCGTGCGGTCCGAGCAGCACGGCGAATTTCTCCACGGCCTGCTGGCCGGCTTCGTCCGCGTCGAAACACAGGATCGCCTCGCGCCCGGTGAAGAGGGCGGACCAATCCGCCCGGATGATCGCAGCGCCCGGCAGCGCCACGACGACGGTCTCGACGCCATCGTTTTCGACGCCGGCATCCACGAGGGAGATTGCGTCAGTCTCGCCTTCGGTCACATAAATCGTCCGCGTGGCCGGCACGACCAGCGAGGACCGCCAGAGGGTTTGCGCTTTCCCGAAGGCAGAAGACAAGTGCAAGTGGTCATGGCACAGCAACGCCATGACACTTGACACTTGCACCTGTCACTTCCGACGTGCTGTTGACACGCTCTCCGCTTTTGTAAAACACTCCGCACCCTTTCATGAAAACTTCGCCGCCATTCCTCGCCAGCTCGCTCGTCACACTGCTCGCCGTTTCTGCCGCGCGCGGGGCGATTGATTTCGAAAAGGAGATCCGGCCGATCCTCGAGACCAATTGCGTGCGCTGCCACAATCCAAAGGGCACGGACTTTGAGGAAAACAAAACCGACCTCGACCTCTCGACACACGCCACCGCCACGGAATCGAAATCGACGATCGTCGAGGGCGACGCGACCAAGAGCAGACTCTACACGACCACGGTGCTGCCCGACGACGCCAAGAAACTCATGCCGCCCCGCAACAAGGTGACCAACGCGCTCGACCGGCTAACCACCGCGGAGACCTTGATCCTCAAGGCGTGGATCGACGAGGGCGCGAAATGGCCCGAGAAAGCCAAGCTCATCGCGCGCAAAAAAGAAGCCGCCGGCGCTGGCGGAGACAAGGAACCGCAACTCGTGGCGGACATCGCAAAACGCATCGCTGAGACAAGCCGGGAAAAGACAGCGGCGGAGATGAAAGCTTACTCCACCCTCATTCCGGGCTCGGAGATCAGCTTCGACATGGTGCCGATCCCAGGCGGCAAATTCAAAATCGGCAGCCCCGAGGCGGAGCCTGGCCACAAGCCCGACGAAAGCCCGCAGACGGAAGTCACCCTCTCGCCTTTCTGGATGGGGAAGTGCGAAGTCACCTGGAATGAGTTTCACCTCTTCATGTATCCCGACGAGGAGAAGAAAATCCGCGAGACCAAGAAGCTGCCGGCACTCCTCAACACTCTCACCGACGCAACCGCGCATCCCACGCAGCCTTACGTGGAGATGAGCTTCGGCATGGGCACCGACGGCTTCCCGGCCATCTCCATGACGCAGCACGCGGCCAACAAATACTGCCAGTGGCTGAGCGCGAAGACCGGCCACTTTTACCGCCTGCCGACCGAGGCCGAGTGGGAATACGCCGCGCGCGCCGGCACCACCACGGCTTATTTCTGGGGCGACAGCGCCGACCCGCAGACCATCGGTGAGTACTGCTGGTGGGGGAAGAACGCGGACTTCAAGTATCAGAAAGTCGGCAAGAAAAAGCCGAACCCTTGGGGCCTCTGCGACATCCTCGGCAACGTGACGGAGTGGTGCCTGGATGCGTACGACCCGAACGCGTACGCGAACATGGCGCCGGTCAATCCGTGGCTCCGCGCGACGAAACCTTATCCGCACGTGGCTCGCGGAGGTTCGTGGGACGATGAGGAACCCGCCCTGCTGCGCTGCGCCGCGCGCCGGGCATCGAGCGCCGAGTGGAAGCGCCAGGATCCGCAGCTCCCGAAGAGCATCTGGTATCACACCGACGCGCAATTCCTCGGCTTCCGCCTCGTGCGCCCGCTGGAATTGCCGCCGGTCGAAGTGATGCAGAGCGTGTGGAATAACGGCGTGGAGAAGGATAACCCGGACCTCATCAAGGCGGAGTGAGGGAGAGGTTGAGCGTTGAGAGTTGATGCCCTCCACCTCTCCACCAGAGCGCCGGCCCGCCGGGATTCTTTGAACACTCCACTCCTCTACTGCATCGTCGATCTCGGCTATGTCGCGCCGGAATCCATCGAGCGCGTGGCGGAGAAAATGTGCGCCGGCGGAATTGATATCCTGCAGCTTCGCGCAAAAGATTTTTCGGAGGAATCAATCGAGTCCTTCGGGCTGCGCCTCGCGCCGGTGTGCGAGGCGGCGGGTGTGCCGCTCATTATTAACGACTGGGCTGAGCTGGTCCCGGCCGTCGGCGCCGCCGGCGCGCACGTGGGCCAGCACGATCGCTCCGTGGCCGATGCCCGGTGGCGCGCGGGTGACGCGGCCGTCGTCGGCAAGTCCACACACAGCTTCGAACAAGCAGTGGCCGCTGCTGCGGAAGGCGCCGACTACATCGGGTTCGGCCCGCTTTTTCCCACGCCCACCAAGCCGGGGCGCGCAGCCATCGGACTCGCCGACATCCGCCGCGTCCACGAAGCCGTGCGCATTCCGATCTTCTGCATCGGCGGCGTGAAGCGCGAAAATCTCGACGCAGTGCTCGACGCAGGCGCCCGCCGTGTGGTCATCGTCTCCGGCATTTTGCAAGCCGCCGACATCGAGCACTACTGCCGCGACGTGAAGGCGCGGCTCTCAACTCTCAACTCTCAACTCTCAACATAATCCGCCGCATGTCCGTTCTCGTCGTTGGTTCCATCGCGCTCGATACCGTAAAGACTCCCGTGGAAGAGCACGCCGATCTTCTTGGCGGTTCCGCCAGCTACGCCAGCGTGAGCGCCAGTTTTTTCAGCCCTGTGAACATGGTCGGCGTGGTGGGCGATGATTTTCCAAAAGCGCACATCGACTACTTTCGCACGCGCAAGATCGACCTCGCCGGCCTCCAGATCGTGCCGGGGAAAACCTTCCGATGGTCCGGCGAATACATGTGGGATCTCAACACTCGCGAGACCCGCAGCGTCGCACTCAACGTCTTCGAGCACTTCACGCCGGTGCTGCCCGAGGGTTATCGCGACACGCCCTTCGTGCTGTTGGCAAATATCGCGCCGGCCTTGCAAAGCCACGTGCTCGACCAGATGCAGCGCCGGCGCTTCGTCATCGCCGACACCATGGACCTGTGGATCGACATCGCCCTCGCCGACCTCAAGGCGCTGCTGGCTCGCGTGGACATGATCATCCTCAATGACAGCGAAGCCCGGCAGCTCACCAAAGAAACCAGCCTCATCAGAGCCGGCCGCAAAATCCAAGGCATGGGCCCGCGCTACGTGGCGCTGAAGAAAGGCGAACATGGCTGCCTGCTCTTTGGCGAAGGCGCCGAGTTTTTCGCGTGCGGCGCCTATCCGCTCGAAGACATCCACGATCCCACAGGGGCCGGCGACACCTTTGCCGGCGGCCTCGCCGGCTATCTCGCCAGCAAATGCGCGGGCGCAGTGACGCTCGACGATCTGCGTCGTGCCGTGGTTTGGGGCTCGGTGCTTGCGAGTTTCAATGTGGAAGCCTTCAGCCTCGAACGCCTGCGTACACTCACCCACGGCGACATCGAAGAACGTTATCGGATGTTTCGGCTCATGCAGCAGTTCGAGGTCGTTTGAGCGCAGTTACTCCGCGCCTTCCGCCACGTCCTCCTCTTCGTCGCGGATGACCGGGGCAATGCCCTGGAGCATCTCGCCGGCGCGCAAGTCGATAAGCTTCACACCTTGCGCGTTGCGACCTACTTCGCGGATTTCGGCCACGCGCGTGCGGACCATCTTACCCTTGTTGGTAATAAGCATGAGTTCGTCACTATCCCGGACCGTAAGCGCACCAATAACTGCCCCGGTGCGATCGGTTACTTTCATGGTGATAACTCCTTTTCCACCGCGCGATTGCAGCCGGTATTCCTCAAACTTAGTCCTCTTCCCGAGGCCGTTCTCTCCCGCCACCAGCAGCATGGCGTCGTTATTCACCAGCGCCGCGGCGACCACGTAATCTCCCGTTCCCGACTCGATGCCCGCGTCCGGTCGGATGCCCCACACCCCGACGGTATCACGCCCTTGGTCGCGCATTTCTTCCTCACTGAAACGAATGCTCATGCCTTGATGAGTAATAAGAACAATCTCGTTCAATCCCTCGGTAAGCTTTGCGTCGATAAGCCGGTCACCTTCCTCGATCTTGATGGCGATGATACCGCCTTTGCGGATGTTCTTGAAGCCGCTCAAGTTCGACTTTTTCACAATCCCGCTCTTGGCCGCAAAGACGATGTGCAACTTATCGGTCCACGTCTCCTCTTCATTTCTCTGGCCTTGAATTCGGATGGTCGCGGCGATTTTTTCCTCGGTCCGAAGCTCGAGTAAGTTCGCGATGCTGCGGCCTTTTGAAGCGCGCGTGCCTTCGGGGATTTCAAAGACGCGCTCCACGTAACACCGGCCATCCAGCGTGAAAAACATAAGATAGTCGTGCGTGGTCGCGGTGAAGAGATGCTCGACGAAGTCGTCCTCTTCCTCCTCGGTCGCGCCTTCGCGCGCCGTCATGCCGATCACGCCCTTGCCGCCGCGGCGCTGCGCGCGGAAGGAGGAGACGGCGGTGCGCTTGATGAAGCCATTGTGCGTGATGGTGATGATGCAACCTTCGTTCGCGATAAGATCTTCGATGCTCATCTCACCCTCGGCGGGAACGATCTGCGTGCGGCGCTCGGTGGCGTATTTCTTCTGCAGCTCTCGTAACTCGGTCTTAATAATCTTAAGGACCCGCGCCTCCTTTGCGAGGATGTCGAGTAAGTCCTTGATCGTCTCAATCAGTCCGTCGTATTCGCTCTTGATGCTATCGCGTTCGAGGCCGGTAAGTTGGTAGAGGCGCAGTTCGAGGATGGCGACCACCTGCCGTTCGTTGAACTTATACTTACCTTCGACCAGCCGCGCGTCGTCGCGGATTAAGATGCCAAGTTGTTCCACCGCGCGTCGCGTCCACGATAAGGCAAGGAGTCGCTCCTTGGCATGATCGCGGTCGCGCGAATCGCGGATGATGGTGATGAAGTCGTCAAGGTTCGCCAGAGCGATGAGCAGCGCTTCCAGCCGCTCGGCCTTGTCCTCCGCCTCCCGGAGCAGAAAGCGCGTGCGGCGCAGAATAACCTCGCGCCGATGCTCGATGTAACTCGTAATCGCGTCCTTGAGCGAGAGCAGCTTCGGCTTGCCGTGGTCGATGGCGAGCATGTTCACGCTGAAGGACGACTCCAGCGCGGTGTGCTTGTAGAGGTTGTTGATGATGACCTTCGGATTGCCATCCCGCTTGAGGTCGATCACTACCCGCGTGTCCTCCGCGCTCTCGTCGCGCACGTCGCTGATGCCAGTAAGTATTTTTTCGTTAGTGAGATCGGCGATGCGTTTAACTAACTCCGCGCGATTAACGTTGTACGGAATCTCGGTAATGATGATCTGCTCGCGCCCACCCTTTACTTCCGTGACACCTACGCGCCCGCGCACGCGCACCTGGCCGCGACCGGTCTCGAAGTATTGTTTGATGCCCGCGGTCCCTTGCAGCACGCAGCCCGTAGGGAAGTCCGGCCCTTTCACGAAAGCCATGAGCCCTTCGATGGTAATATCCGGGTCGTCGATCTGCGCGCACACGCCGTCAATCACTTCGCCCAAGTTATGCGGCGGGATGTTAGTCGCCATCCCGACCGCGATGCCAGTTCCCCCATTGACGAGTAAGTTAGGAAACGCCGCCGGAAACACCGTGGGTTCCGTGCGCGTCTCATCGTAGTTAGGAATGAAATCGACGGTGTCCTTGTCCATGTCCATCATCAGCGCCGCGCCGAGATGTTGCAGCCGCGCCTCGGTGTATCGCATGGACGCCGGCGGGTCGCCTTCCACCGAGCCGAAGTTACCCTGCCCGTCGATGAGCATCTCCCGCATCGCCCAAGGCTGCGCCATATGCACCAATGTAGGATAGATGGCTTGGTCGCC
>JBBRXP010000253.1:0-6948 GCA_038238555.1 Chthoniobacterales bacterium
GCCGCGGGCATCTGGCGCGCCGCTGTCCTGTGGCGGCGGTTCCGCTAACGCCCGCCCGTGGCGGGCGGCGCTCCGCCCCATGGAGACACAAAAAGCCAGACCGGCCGCGAAGGACCGATCTGGCTTTAAAACGGAATCTCCTCGTTGGGGGCCGGGAGAGACTTACTTGCTGTAACCGTGCGAGGAGGACGTCGTCGAAGAAGTCGAGCCGGTGTCCTTATGCGCGCAGGCGCCGAAGCTCAGGGCGATGGCGGCCAGAGCGATGATTGCGAGATATTTCATGGTGTGTTGGTTTTCCCCCCTTTCTCTGCCAGTGGGCAATGGGCGCGCACTATGGGCGATGGACCGGGCATGACAACGGAAATCTTCGCGGAGAATTTTCACCCGCAAATCTCCACCGGCGTCCCCACCGGCACGCGATCGAAAAGATCGATCACGCACGCATTGCCCATCCGCACACAACCGAAACTCGCGGGCGTGCCGAGCTGCGATTCCGCGTTGGTGCCGTGGATGTAGATGTAGCGCTCGAAGGTATTCGCATTCTCTTCGTCGAGCCCCTCGAGCCACAGGATGCGCGTCTGCACATGATCGTGCTCATCGCCTTCCCGCCCAAAGCGCCCCGTTGGCGCGCGGCTCACAAAGATCATCCCTGGCGACTCTCCCTCGCCATGTTTCTCCGCGACGCGAAAGCGTCCCGCCGGCGTCTTGTGCGAATCGGCTTCTGAGCCGAGGCCGAAGCGCGAAGTCGAGATGCGATAAGAGCGCACGAGCGCGCCGGCATCGTCAAGCAACTCGAGAGTCTGGGTGGAAACGCGGACGCAGATGCGCATGGAAAGAGAAACCTGAAACCTGAGCTTTGAAGATAGGCGCTGCGCGCGAGCTTGAACACTCAGGTTTCAGGTCTCAGGTTTCAGGTTTCAATGAACAAGAACCTGCACGTCGCAATTGTCGGAGCCACCGGAGCCGTCGGCATCGAGATGATCAAGACCCTCGAGAAACGCGGCTTCCCCGTCGGCCAGCTTACCCTGCTTGCCTCCGCGCGCTCGGCTGGGAAGACGCTGCGATTTCGCGGCGAAGAAATCCCCGTGCAGGAACTCAAAGACACTTCGTTTGCAGGCGTGGAAGTCGCGCTCTTCAGCGCCGGCAGCGGCATCTCCCGAGACTTTGCGCCTATCGCCGTGCAGGCCGGCGCGATCGTCGTGGATAACTCCTCGTGCTTCCGCATGGACCCGGCCGTGCCGCTCGTGGTGCCCGAGATCAATGGAGACGACGTGGAAAAAAATCACGGCATCATCGCCAACCCAAATTGCACCACCGCCATCACCCTCATGGCTCTGTTTCCACTGCACCGCGAGTTTCGAGTCAAGCGTATCTTTGCCTCCACTTACCAAGCCGTAAGCGGCACCGGTGCGCAAGCCATCGCCGAGTTGCGCGATCAAGTCCAAGCCATCGCCGAGGGCCGTCCGCTGGAAAAGAAAGTATATCCCCACCAGATCGCCTTCAACGTGCTGCCGCACGTCGATAACTTCCTCGAGACCGGTTACACGCGGGAAGAAATGAAGCTGCAAAACGAAGGCCGCCGCATCATGCACCACACCACCTTCAAGGCATCGGTTACTTGCGTGCGCGTCCCAGTCTATCGCGCGCACTCCGTCGCCGTGAGCGCCGAATTTGAAAAGCCCGTCTCCCTCGACCGCGCCCGAGAAGTGCTCGCCACCGCCCCCGGGCTCGATCTGGTGGATAACCCAGAAAAGTGCGAATACCCACACCCCCTCAACGTAGCCGAGCGCGACCACTGCCAGGTAGGCCGCCTGCGTTACGATTGCGCGCTGGATAATGGCCTCGCCTTCTGGGTCGCCGGCGACCAGTTACTAAAAGGCGCCGCTCTCAACGCCGTGCAAATTGCGGAGCGGATTTAGAGTAACGTGGGATGGGTAAGTGTATCCATCGTGTTAGGCGATTCAGCCGCGGGTAACATCGCTTTCCAGTGCAGCGACTGACTTCCTTGCTTACCGGCTTCCTTTTGCAGACGATTTTTGGCCATATAAGTGGCCGACCGTATATTTTCAGCTTGTCCCTGTCGCAGTTACCGGCGGCCTAAGTTTTCCGCTGTTTGAGTTATGTGCCTCCTTTTCGGCGTTGGCCGGCAAACATGCTCAACCACTGAAGTCCATGGATTCCTTCGTGGACCGGTCCGCGGTGGGATGGGAGGCGGAAAATTCGCTCCCTAAGCAACTTGAAATTACTTGGAAATCGCTGGTTTGAGATGCCGGTCGAAGAACTCGATCATCGCTAACTCGGCGCGTTGCGCGTCGGGGCCTTTGAAGCCGTGGCCTGCGCCTTCAAGGGTGAGTAACTCCGCTTCGACTCCGCAGGCTTTGAGTCGTTCGATAAGCCACTCGGCTTGTTCGTAAGCGACATGGTCATCCTTGGTGCCGTGAATGCAGAGGGTGGGTGCCGCGGAAGGGGTAACCCAGTAAAGCGGGCTGCCGACGATGTGTTCGCGGCGCTTCGTCTCGAGATTGCCACCGAAGAATAGCGGCAGCACTTCAGCCGCGTCCACGCTCTTCCCGTAACTCCGGGTAAAGTCGCTCGGCCCGTAGTAATTCACCACGCAACTTACGGCGCTCGATTGGTCGAGGTTACTTTCCCCTTCAAACTCCCGCACTCCGGCGGTAACTCCGAGAAATTGCGCGAGATGTCCGCCGGCGGAGCCGCCTGTTACTCCGATGCGCGCAGAGTCGATATGATACTTCGCAGCGTTCGCGCGCAGCCAGCGGACTGTCGCTTTGCAATCCTGCACCGCGGCGGGGAATTGGTAAGCAGGTGCGAGGCGGTAAGTAATCGTGGCCGCGACATACCCATGTTGCGCGAGAGTAAGACAAAGCGCGTCATACTTATCTCGCGTGCCCGCGCGAAATCCGCCGCCGTGAATACATAAGATCGCGGGAAGCGGACCTTGCAAGTCCTTCGGTCGCGCCAGGTCGAGTTGGAGGTGTTGGTTATCGGGATTGGCATATTCGATCCCGCGTTCAAAGATCACATCATCGGGAACCGATAACTCAGCACCGGAAAGGGGGCGTAAGAACGCGAGAGCGACGACAAGGGCGGGAAGCAGTTGGGGCATGATTTTCATGAGATAAATCGCAGGCTGCGCCATGAGCCGAGGCGCCTCAAGCCGAAATCAATTTATGGGAGCGTTGCAGCTCAAGAGTACTGGGTTACGATCCGTTGAATGATTCACAAAGCGATAACATTGCTTGTAGCTGCATCGATCGCGGCCATCGGTGAAGCGCATTGCTCCGAGCGCGGCCAGAGCGCGGCTCCCGGGGCGGTCAACCTAAGTCAGATGCTCGTACCGCCGGGCAAGGTCGGGCGGCACATTGAGTTTCCGTTGCGCGCGACTTACATCACCATTCACAGCACGGAGAATCTCGGCGGCACCGCGCTCCAGCACGCGCGCGGAATGGCGGCCGGGAACTTTCGCGGGAAGACGAAATGGAATCGCACGGGTTACATGACATGGCACTTCACGGTGGATGACAAGCAGGCCATCCAGAGTTTGCCGTTGAACATCCAGGGCGAGCACGCGGATCATGACGGGCCAGGCAACACCACCAGCATCGGCATTGAGATTTGCGAATTCCGCGACCCGGCGCGGCAGGCGGCGGCCATCGACCGCGCAGCCCGGCTCACGGCCTACGTGATGCGGCACACAGGTGTGCGGCTCGATCACGTGGTGCCGCATCAGCACTGGCCGCAGCATCACTTTCACGACAACCAGAAAAATTGCCCGCACATCCTGCTCGAACATGGAAAGCCCGGTCCGCGGTGGGAGGCGTTTCTCCGGCAGGTGCGGAGAAATGGAAGGTGAAAGTGGAAACGCGCGGCCTTTTCACTTTTACTTCCACTCCCGCCGTCACCGCGGCATGACCACCCCAAAGCCCCAATGCCCGAGCCGCGCGCGCTTGCTGGTCGTCGTTGGTAAGAATGCGGCGTAGATCCAACCCCTCCATCGCCGCGAGGTGCAGGCGATCAAGGGTGCGACAGTAAGCCGTCGCCAGTTGGGAACGGGCAAGGCGGATCAAATCTGCCGGCGCTTCCCGGCGGATGAAAGGCTCCTCGGAAACCATCTCTACCAATCGCGCCGCTCGACTATCCGCCCTGCGCCGGGTTACGAGTCCGCCCTCGACCATGCCTTCGATCTGCACGCGCGCTTCCAATTCCGCGAGTGTAGAAATCATCAATCTGCGGCTCGACCGACACGAGCTCGCCCGCGCGATCCGATTCTGGCTCGGTGAAGAGCAGTTTTTGGAGGACGCTGGTGTCGAGATACAGGCTCACGGTTTTGAGCCAAGACCGTCGTCACGATCGCGCCGAAGGAGTTCGTCGGTCGGCGAGCGTCTTTTCGAGCTCGGCCCAGCGGGCGCCGATCTCGCGGACTGCGATTGTTTTCATGGGCCTGACTTACACTCTCCGGCTGCCGATACCAGCGCGCGCTTGCTCCTTCTCCGCGGCGCGCTCGCGGGCCACGAGCAGGGCGGCGCATACTCCGTAGCACACGCCCGCGCCTGCGAGTGCGGCGCGCAGGCCCACGCGATCGGCCACCGCGGTCGAGAGGAGGCCGGCAAAGGGCATCACGCCGAAAAAGCTCAGCCCCGAGATCGCCGAGACCCGGCCGCGGATGTAATCGGGCGCCCGCTCCTGCACGATGGTGTGGGCGAGGCCGAAGATGGTGGAGGTGCCGAGCGTGAGCGAGATCATCGCCACCGCCGCCCACGCCAGGCCCGGCGCCGCGGCCAGCGCGAGCATCGCCACGACGATGGCGCAGAGAGCCGCGCGCATCCACGCGCCGCGCCGATGTCGCGCGATGGACATGAGCCAGATGGAGCCGATGAAAGCGCCCACACCCGACGACGCCATGAGTAGGCCGTGCTGTTGCGGGCCGACGTGAAGCACGTGGCGGGAGTAGAGCGGCAGCATGATCATGAAGAAGGGAGAGATGAACACGGTGGAGAGCGCGAGCAGCGAGATCATCGCGAGAGTCGGCTTGTCGGCGCGCACATAGGCCAGACCTTCTTTCATCCCGGTCTGCCGCTTCTCCTCTTCTGCGGCATCGCCGCGCGGGCGCGGGCGGATGGTCGCAAGCGCGAGCATGAGCCCGCCGAAGCTCAGCGCATTTGCGTAAAATGCCGACGCCGTCCCGAGCGCGCCGATGAGCAGCCCGCCGAGCGCCGGCCCGGCGAGGCGCGTGGCGTGAAAGACCGAGCGATCCACGGCGATCGCGGCGGCGATCTCATGCTTTGCCACCAGCTCTGGCACGAGCGCCGCGGCCGCGGGCATCTCGAAGGCCGCGGCCACGCCGAGCATCACTCCGGCCGCCATCACGTGCCACAGCGCGATGTGCCCCGAGCCGACCAGCGCGCCGATGGCCACTGCGAGCGCGGCCTGCACCACCAGCGCGGCAAAAAGAATCACGCGTTTGTCGCAACGATCCGCGAGCACGCCGCCCAGCATCGTGAGCGCGAGCATCGGCACGCCGGAGGCAAAGTTCATCATCCCGAGCATGAAGGCGCTCGAAGTAAGCGAAGTGACCACCCAGCCCTGCGCGAGCATCTGCATCCACGTGCCGAGCATCGAGACCGCCTCGCCGCTCGTGTAGCGCAGGAACGGCCCGCGCAACACTTGCCAGGGACGCACCTCGGGCGTTGGAAGGGCTTCGTGCATGAGAGGCGCAGTCACCTATTGGGCGCGAGAGCAAACACCCAGCACAAAGGTGGGCTATAGGACGGACTCCACGCGGAGTTTCAGCCCTTTTCCCGCTGGACTGCCTACGGTGCTTTTCGCTAGAAAGGCGCGCAATTTTTCCCAAACCACCGCTATGAAACTGACTCCCTCCCGCCGCCGCAGCCTGCTCGCCGCCATCCTCCTCCCCGCAGCCCTGCTCGCCACGGCCGGCTCGGGCCACGCCGCCGTCATCGCCTTTGGCGCGCCCACCAATATCTCCGGCGACAGCGACGTGAACACCACGGGCACTCTCGTCGGCGCGTTCAATTTTGCCGGGGCTGCCACGCCCGTCAATCGGGTGAACTTCCTGGCATTCCCCGTGGGCGCCACTTCCAATACGGTCGGCAACTTCACGCTCTCCGTGCCGTCGGGCACCTTCTCCGGAGTGAATACCGGCTTCGCCGCGCCGCCCTTTTCCAACCTCTCCGCGGGCTACCAGGCGCTGCTCGACACCGCCGCCGGCTCCGGCCAGCAGATGACGCTCACGATGAACGGCTCACCGTGGGACAGAATTATCTTTTCGAGACTTGGGTGAATGACTCTCGGGACTTCAACTCTTTCAGCTCCGACTCGGAGGGCGCGCCTGGAGCATTTCCCAGCTTTCCCGTCACTGTCTCGGCCGGAAACATCGCGATTCTCACCCCGAATACGACCTTCTTCGGGGGCGGGCTGGGGCAATTCGTCGTCGGCACCTTCACCGCCAATAGCACCAGCCAGCAGGTGGGATACTTCAATAGCGAGTTTGCCATCGTCAACGGCTTCCAGCTCCGCGCCCTCGCGCCCGCGAGTGTACCCGAGCCCGGCACGGCGCTGGCCGGTGTGCTCGCCCTCGGCGTGTGCGGGACGCTGCGCCGGCGTCGGAATGTGACACAGCGCGTCCCGCCTGTGCTGCCCTCCGCACAGCCGGGAGGGACTGTGTCAAAGCGCGGGTTGCTCGCCGCACTCTTCGTCCAGGCCGTGGTGCTCGCGAGCGCCAGTTCCGCTCGCGCCGTCCTGTTTGTGGTTCCCGAGGCGGCGCTCGCACCTCCGGCGGTGAACGCGGCCACCATCGTGCATTTCGATGAGATTGCCCTTAATGCGCCCATCAACGGGCAGACGATCAAAGGGTTCACGTTTTTGGAAAATATCCCCAACGCCATTGCCGATGGGGGCCCCGGCAAC
>JBBRXP010000254.1:0-6871 GCA_038238555.1 Chthoniobacterales bacterium
AGGCGCCGCCATTCTGGCCAAGATCAAGGCCGCCCGCCTCAAGATCGAAGCAGAAACGCCGAAATAATTATGACCTTTTATTTACTGAACACTACACTAGCGGTCATCAATGCCTCGTCACGCTGATGCTGGCCGGCGGATGCGAGGACACGACCCCGGAAGCGCTGAGCGTAACGGCGTGTCCCGCCGCTTTGTTTGGAACGGCGCCAATCGGCGAATCGGCGTGGGTGGAATCGGTGTTCGCGAGCGGAAGCGTCTTCGAGCACGCGCCGCCTTTCGTTTCCTGAGTTCGCTTCCAGCGCATTTTTGCGCTGGCTCGGAGTGGCGCGCAGTCCCGTCGGACTTGCGCGCTCTGACCTCAATTTCAACCAGGAGAATTCTCATGACTTTCAAAATCCGTTCCGCGTTCGCGCTCGTCGCGTGCGCATCCATCGCAGTCGCGCAAGACGCGCCCGCTCCCGATCGGCAGGCCGACGTGCAGCTTCTGCGAAAGCAGATGCTCGAAATGCAGGCGAGCATCCAGCAGATGCAGACGCAGCACGCGCGGGAAATCGAAGGGCTGAAGGCGCAAGTCGCCGCTCAGCAGAAAGCGCTCGACGATTTCCAAAAAACGGCCGGCGCGGCGCAATCCGCGTCAACGCTCATGCCGCCCGCGACCGAATCGCTTTTCCCCACCACGGACGCCTCCGTCGTCGCGGCGAGCCCGACAGCAGCCGCGCCGGATGCGATCCCTACCATCGACACTTCAGTCGTCGCCGGGCCGACCTTGGGCGGGCCTCCGATCACGCTCGCAGGCGGCGGGAAAACCTACCTCAACATTTCCCTCGATGTGCTGATCAACGCCGCCGCTTCCACGGCGCGAGACTTGGAGATCATCGAAGTGGGCGATCACGACCCGCTGCATCGCGGCTTCAACGCCCGCAACACGGAGCTCGTCTTTGATGGCGCGGTCGATCCGTATTTTGAAGGATTCGCCAACATCGTCTTCAAGCTCGATCCGCAGAACGAGACCTCGGTCGAAGTCGAAGAGGCGTTCGCGCAGACGACGGGCCTGCCGTGGAATATCCAAGTGAAAGCCGGGCAGTTCTTCTCCCCGTTTGGCCGCATCAACACCATGCATCCGCACACATGGGACTTCATCGACGCGCCGCTCGTGCATGGGCGTTTGCTCGGGCCGGATGGGTTGCGCGGCGTGGGCGTGCAAGTCTCATGGATCGTTCCGACGCCATGGTATTCGCAGCTCCTGCTGGCGGTGCAAAACGGCGAAGGCAGCACCGGCTTTTCGTTTCGCAATCGCGGCGACGGCGGCACATTTGCCGGGCGCGAGACGATCGATCGGCAGCTTCGAGGCATTCAGGATTTCATCTTCATTCCGCGCTGGGAGAGTGCGTTTGCCTTCGGCAGCACCAAGACTCTGCTCACGGGCGTCTCCGCCGCCTTCGGCCCAAACGATACCGGTGCGAATGCGCACACGCAGATTTACGCGGTCGATGCCTTTTACAAATGGAAGCCGGCCAATGCCGGCGGCGGCTGGCCGTATGTGAAGTGGCAGAGCGAAGCCATGGCTCGCCGCTTTGAAGCGGGCCGCGGCTTAGATGATTCGTTCGCCGCGCGCGAGACCTTCAACGACTGGGGCGCGTATTCGCAGGTCATCTGGGGCTTTAAGACCGGCTGGAGCGCGGGCGTGCGCGGCGACTACCTGCACATGAGCCAATCGCAGATCACCGACGATCCGGAGAGGCAGAGCCGGTGGCGCCTTTCGGCGGACCTCACGTGGTTCCCGTCCGAGTTCTCCAAACTGCGGCTGCAATACAATCACGACTTCCTGGAAGCCTCCCACTTCCTTGGCGGACGCGACGTGGATTCCGTTTTCCTCCAGCTCGAATTCGCCCTCGGCGCGCACGGCGCCCACAAGTTTTAACCCACCAGAAACCACTCGTGAAAATCCGATCCATCCCCATCGCCCTTGCCATCGCCAGCGCCTTTCTCCCGAGCGCGCACGCGAAACTCAACGTCGTTGCCACGCTGCCCGATTATGCCGCCGTGGCGCGCGAAATCGGCGGCGGCAAAGTGGAGGTCACCGCGCTGGCAAAGCCGACCGAAGATCCACACTTTGTCGATGCGCGCCCGAGCTTCGTCGTAAAGCTGCGCACTGCCGACGTGCTCATCGAAGGCGGCGCGGAACTCGAGGCCGGCTGGCTGCCGCCGCTCCTGCAAAATGCGCGCAACGCAAAAATCGAGAGAGGCAAGCCGGGGCGCGTAGTGGCCTCGGAAGGAATCCGCCTGCTCGATGTCCCGGCCACCCTGTCGCGCGCCGCGGGCGATGTCCACGCATCGGGGAACCCGCACTTCATGGTCGATCCGATCATCGCCAAAGCCGTCGCTCAACACATCGCCCAAGCCTTCGCCGGCCTCGATCCCGCAAACGCCGCCGGCTACCAGGCGAACTACGCAAAGTTCGAGGCGTCCATCGACGCAAAGCTTCAGGATTGGGGCCGCGCGCTGCTGCCATTCAAAGGGCAGCCACTCGCCGCCTACCATGATTCGTGGGTCTATTTCGCGCATCGGTTTGGCTTCACGATCGAGACCTTCCTCGAGCCAAAGCCAGGCATCCCGCCATCGCCCTCGCATCTCGCGGAAGTGATCGGCAGGATGAAGAAGGAGCACGTCCGAGCGATCCTCGTTGAGCCGTTTCAGAATCGGAAGATTGCGGAGAAAGTCGCATCCTCCACCGGCGCGCACGTCGTGGATGCCGCGCAATTTCCGGGCGCGATCCCAAACACCGATGGCTACGTCGCGCACATCGACGGACTCGTTGCCCGCGTCGTCGCCGCGCTCAAATAGCCATGTGGGAAGTCATGTTCTGGCCCGTCGTGGCCTGTGTATTGTTGCCGTGGCTGCTCGTCTATCTCGGCATTCACGTCGTCCAGCGCGGCATCATTTTCATCGACATCGCGATGGCGCAAATGGCCTCGCTCGGCATCTGCGTCGCGGTGCTCTTGCGCCTCGATTTGGAAAGTCCGGCGACCTTTGCCATTGCGCTCGGCTTCACGCTGGTCGGCGCGGCCCTCTTTTCCTTCACCGGCAAGCGCGAAAGCAAAGTGCCGCAGGAGGCAGTCATCGGCATCAGCTATGTCGTCGCCGCTGCCGCCGCCGTGCTCCTGCTCAGTCGCGCGGCGGAGGGCGACGAGGAAATCAAGAACATGCTCGTCGGCAATATCCTGCTCGTGACACCCGGCGACGTCTGGAAATGCTTCGCCCTTTTCGCGCTCGTCGGCGCCTTTCATTTCGCCTTCCGAAAGAAGTTCGTGCCCGCCTCGTTCGACCGCGAAGCCGCTTGCCAGCAAGGTCTGCGCGTGCGGCTCTGGGATTTTCTCTTCTACGCGTCCTTCGGATTCGTCGTCACCGGCTTCGTCCGCATCGCCGGCGTGCTGCTCATCTTCACCTACCTCATCGTGCCCGCCGTTTGTGGCATCCATCTCGCCCGCTCCTTCCGCAACCGCCTGCTCATCGGCTGGGCGCTCTCACTCGTCGGCGGTGTCGCGGGACTCTTCCTCTCGTTCCAATTCGATCTCCCATCCGGCGCGGCCATCGTCTGCACCTTCGGCGCGTTGCTCCTTCTCGTCGCGTTGGGGGCCGGGCTCGCCTCGCGCAAGTCCGGCGGCTAGCATCGGGCAGGGGCCAGCGCGGCGACGCTTGCGGCGCCCTTAAGCATCAGCACGATGCCGGCGCCCGCTTCGCCTTTCGCTCCTTGACCGATGCATATAAAACCGCATCACTATCTGCATGAGAACGACACTGAACATCGACGATGATCTGCTCGCCAAAGCTCAGGAATTTACCGGCGAGACGGAGAAGACCAAGCTCGTGCGCATGGGCCTCGAATCGCTCATTCAGGCCGCCGCCGCCCGCCGGCTGAGCGCGCTGGGCGGAAAAATGCGGAACTTGAAAGTGCCGCCCCGCCGCCGGCCCGGCCGGCCATGATTCTCGCGGATACCTCGGTCTGGATTGAGCACTTTCGCGTGGGACATGCCCACCTGAGCCACTTGCTGGCGAGCAACGCGGTCGTCGCGCATCCCGTCGTGATCGGGGAATTGGCGACGGGAAACCTCCGGCAACGCGAGGCGATTTTGGAGATGCTGCTGAGGCTGCCGCGCGCCAAGACCGCAACATTCGAAGAATGCCTCGCGGCCATCACCACTCATCGTCTCTTTGGTCGCGGCGTTGGCTGGATGGATGTCCAACTTCTCCTCGCTGCTTCGCTGTCACACATCCCGCTTTGGTCCTTGGATCGGCGCTTGCGAGACGCCGCCGAAGACATGGGCGTTGCCTACCTGGAAGCGGAACATGGCTAGCCGCTGCCTCCGCCTCCCGCGCATCCACACGATATAAATGGTTGGGCTAACGGGAGGATGCCGTGCAATGGACACCCGCTTCTCATGCGTGCAGCCGGGGCAATCAAACCTCCCATGAGATCACCCCCACTCGCGTTCGCCTGGCCTTCACAAAATCGAGGTCAAAGTTCGCAGTTGGGGAATGTCGCAGGAAACGCGATTGACAGACTTTTTTTGAAAAGTAAGACTTCACAGGATGAGTGTGAAATCAAAACCCGATTCCGTCTGGTTCACCACCAAGGGCCAGGTCGTCATCCCCGCGTGGTTGCGGCGCGAGTTCCACATCGAGAACGGCACGCGCGCCGTCGTGCAATCCACGCCAGAGGGCATCCTGCTCAAGCCGGTGACCGCCGCGCTCATCAAGCGCGGACGCGGCATCGCCAAGCGCAAACGCGACGAAAAACCCTTTGCGAAATGGTGGGCCGAGCACAAAGCGGCGGAGATCGCGCTGGAGGAAGCCCGGTATGCCCGCTGCACCGGTCGTTCTCGATAGCCACGCGCTGCTGGCCTACTTTCGCAACGAACCGGGCGCGGAATTCGTCGAAAGCCTCCTGCTCAAGGCCGCCGCCGCCGACCGTCCACTGCACATGACTGAGGTGAACTACGCCGAGGTCAAATACACCCTCATCCGCAAGGACGGCATGGCCGCATGGAAGGATTCCGCGCACACCCTCGTCGGTCTCCCCATCGAGTTTCATCCTGCCACTCGCGCGCTTGCCGACGTGGCCGCAAACTTCAAAGCCCGCTACAAACTCAGCCTCGCAGACGCCTTCGCCGCCGCACTGGCAAAGGAACGCAAAGCCGAGCTCATCACCGGCGACCCGGAGTTCAAGGCGCTCGAAAAGGAAATCAAGATCGGGTGGTTGAAGTAGTCACCAACCTCCCATGAGCTGGCATTACCGCGTCAAAGCGCCGGATGAAAAAGTGCGCGACCCGATTCAGGGCGAATTCTTTTCCACCGAGGCAATCAAGAATCCCGCCGATGCACTCGTCCGCGAAGCCGTGCAAAACGCAATGGATGCGGCTATCCGCGATGGCGGCGGTCAGCCGAAAGATGTGCTGCGTGTCCGCTTTTTCCTCGCGACCGGCAACCACGCGCTGCCAGCGAAGCAGGCTGCTGCATGGTTCGATGGAGCGTGGGCAAACACGTCATCCCTCGCTCCAGCCGCGCCAATGCTTTCTTCGGGTTGTCCGTCCGGGCCGATGAGGGCAGGCGCGTCCTCATGGGGCACAGCGTTTTCAAATCGCATCGTGTGGGGGGCGGATATTTCTGCCCCGACGGCTACTTTGGCGTGAAAGACAAATCGCAACTGGCGCTGCCTTTCACGGACGCGCCCACGCTCGACAAGTTCGCGGAGGATTTCCGACTGCAACGAACAGACGAGTCGGGCCTCTCGGTCGTCGTGCCGTGGGTCGATCCCGAAATCACCGTGGCGACGCTCATCGACGCCGTCGTGCGCGGCTACTTCTATCCCATCCTCACCGGCGCACTCACGGTCACAGTCGAGACGCCGGAGAAAACCATGGTGAACAGCACAAGAACCGGCTTCGGGGCGGGCCGATGGAAACACCGGTCGCGGTGCGCGCGCGGCTGGGGGCGTGCGCCGGAAGCCGGACCGCACCTGGCTGCTGCTAAGTCCTCGATAGGCGCGCCGCATCATCAAGGACGTTTTGCGCGCGAGAATACAGCGAGCGACCGCCGGTCAATCCGCGCGAGCAGTGCCGAGCGGTGCGCTATAGGTTCGCGAAGCGAAACTTGCTGGCGTCGAGATACTCCCGGAGCAGTTCCATCGCGATCCAGCGACGCTCCAGTTTCTCAGCCGTCGCGCCGGTCGTGTTCGAACCGGCGAAAATATCCACGCAAACGTCGCCTTCGTCGGTGAGCATTTTTATGAAAAAGGCGGGAAGCGCGGAGGGGAAGCGGGCCGGGTGGATTTGGATTCCAGCCTCTTTGCAACGCAGCGTGTAAGCGTCGTTCGCGGAGTTGTTCCCGAATTTCAGCATGTCATCGGGGAGCTGTTCCTCGATCACATTTCCCGGAATTGAACCGGCCGATTTCATCTTGTCCCAACTCGCGTTGATGACGTGTCCCGAATGGCCGCGTAGGCGCGACGTGAGATCACGCATTCAGACGGGTGTCCCTCACGCCTCCTTTGACGCGCTCCAGCGCGCGAATGGCCTCGAGTAGCCGTTTGGCGGTGCGGGACTGCGCCTGAGAGGCTGTGAAAAAAGTCATTTGGCGAGTCGGCGGAGCATGATTCTGGAGGCTTGAGCGAAGATCATGGCTGCGCTGGAGGAGGTTTTGGTTTCGTAGTCACGGGCGAGTCGGCGGGCTTAAAGGCTTGCACGGCATCGGGCGCGGCCGGCTGCCCGATGGAATCGGCGACGTCGATGGTGAAGAAATCCGAGTGTGGCAGAAAACGATCGACGGTCTCGAGCCGGATGTGATCGGCATCGACGTGCCAGCCCTTGTCCCA
>JBBRXP010000255.1:0-6765 GCA_038238555.1 Chthoniobacterales bacterium
AGTGTTACGGTGCGCCGCCGCCCTGGTGGGGCTGTGTGGCCAACCGCTCGGGGCGTTTTGTGGCACTACTACGCCCCCCCCGCGCCGGGCGCCGCTCCGCTTACTTGATCTCTACTTTGGCGCCGGCGGATTCGATCTTCTTCTTGATCTCCTCGGCCTCTTCCTTGGTGGCGCCTTCTTTGAGTGTCTTCGGCGCGCCTTCCACGAGCGCCTTGGCCTCGGCCAGGCCGAGGCCGGGGACGGATGCGCGCACTTCTTTGATGACCTGGATTTTGTTGGGGCCGGTCTCCTTGAGCACGACTTCAAAGGCCGTCTTTTCTTCGACCGGCGCCGCCGCCGCGCCGCCGCCACCGGCCGCGGGCGCTGCTGCCACGGGGGCCGCGGCGCTCACGCCCCATTTGGTTTCGAGCTGTTTGACGAGGTCAGCGACTTCCAGGACGGTGAGTCCGCTGAGTTGCTCTACGATTGTCGCTGTATCAGCCATTTTGGATTTCGTGTTGTCGGTTTCGTCGCGACCCGGAGCTCCGGAAAATTTCAAGCCCGCAGCCGCAAGCTCGACGAGGAACCATTTGTTGGTTGTTTGGAAAAATCCACCGGCTCGTGCCGGCGGGGGCGTGGAGAGTAGGCAGGGAGCGAACCGTGTCAACAGTCAGTCTTCGCGCGATCGTAATTCAAAAATCCACCGGCGGCGGCCGGTCGATCTTGATGGTGGTGTCGATGACCTGCGGCGCCGACCCCGCCTGTTCCAGCGGCCGCACGGGCTCGGCTCGGCGCACCTCGGGCTCGTCGGCGCTCTTCGGCTCGGGCGTTGGGATCACGGCGGAACTCGCCAGCGGCGCGGTCTGGCCGGTGAGCTGTTTCATCGCAATCACGTTGCTCACGGCCTGGATGGAATTGTAGGGATCCTCGCCGAGCACCGTTAGCGCTTTCATGGCCACCGGCGTATGCGCGGAGACATCCACGGCGAGCGAGGCGCGCGGCCATTCCTCGCCGGGGATCACTTTCACAAAGCTCTTGTTGCCCGTGCCGTGCACGTCGCAGCCGGCCTTGGGCGCCTGCTCCTCGGTGCAGACTTCAAAGTAAGTGGTGCGCCGCTGAATCTTCTCGCCGGTCTCTTTGTTCTCCGCGGTCTCGACGCATTTGTCGGTGGCGAGCAAGCCGGAGGCGGAACAAATCTCGCACTTGATGATGCCCTTCGGCTCCGGGATTTCGAGAGGCTTGTAACTGGCGAAAGTCGTCTTCATCAAAGTCACCCAAATGGGCAGCGCCACTTCGTTGCTAAAGGCGCCGCGATAAATGGGCTGCGGCTTGTCGAAGCCGATCCACACGCCGCAGGTGACCGCGCTCGAGTAACCGAGAAACCACGCGTCGGTGAAGTTGTAAGCCGTGCCCGTCTTGCCTCCGAGCGGGAAGCGCTTGAGCCCTTGCTCGGCAAAAGCGCTCTCCGCCGTGCCGCGCTCGAGCACTTCCGCGAGGCAGGAGTGGACTTCATACGCCGTCGTCGGCTTGAGCACGCTCTTCATCTCGCGCCGCGCCTGGAAAACGGCTTTGCCTTCCTTGTTTTCGATGCGCTGGATGATGAACGGTTTCTCGGGCCGCACGCCGAGGTTGGGGAAAAGCGTGGTGGCCAGCGTCATTTCCGTGAGCGTGACTTCGCTGCTGCCGAGATACGTCGCCGGATACGGTCGCAGCGGGCTCGCGATGCCGGCGAGCTTGGCGAGCGGCACCACGCGGTCGAGTCCCGTCATCATTCCGAGGCGCACCGTCGCGGCGTTCTTTGATTTCACCAGCGCGGTGCGCGCGGAGATGGTGCCTTCGTATTTGTTATCCACGCGCTCGGGACCCCACTCGCCGAGGATTCCGGTGGTGCCGCCGATCATCACGTGGCGATTGTCGATGACTGCATCCTGCACCGTGCTGCCGGGATAGAAGCCTTTTTCAAACGCCGCCGCATACACTATGGGCTTGAAGGCCGTGCCCGCCGGGCGCCGCGCGAAGAGCGCGCGGTTGTACTCGCTGTGTTGAAAGTCGCGCCCGCCGACCATCGCGAGGATACCGCCGTTGGCATTGTTGAGCGCCACCACCGCGCCCTGCAAATACTCGGGCGTGGGCAGCGGCGGCAGATCGCCCGCATCGGGCGCCGCGAGCCGGCGCTGGTAGGCGCGGAACTGCTGATCGTATTGCGCGTAAGTCTGCCCCGCAAAGCCCGCGTGCCGCTCGATGGCCGCGCACTGATCGCGCACCGCTCGCTCGGCCTTTTTCTGCAACTCGCCGTCGATGGTGGTGAAAATGCGGTAGCCATCGCCGATGGCCGCGTCGCGCCCGACCAGCGCGATGACCTGCTGCGCGACCATGTCAAAGGCATACGATTCCTGATGAATCGACGGCCGATTCTTCACGCTCAAATCCTGCGCCACCGTGCGATCGTAGGTCTCCTTGGTGATGTGGCCGAGCTCGAGCATTCGGCCGAGCACGAAGTTGCGCTGGTCCAGGCATGCCTGCCGATTTTTCCAGGGTGCGAGATTGTTCGGACTCTTGAGCAAGCCCGCGAGCGTGGCGGCTTCCGAGAGATTGAGATCCTTTGCGTGCTTGCCAAAGTAACCGCGCGACGCGGCCTCCGCGCCGTAAAGGCCGGAGCCGAAATAGACGCGGTTGAGGTAGAGTTCGAGGATCTTGTTTTTGTCGTAGAGCTTCTCAATTTCCCGCGCGACAAAGGTCTCGAGCAGCTTGCGCCCGTAGCTGCGATCGGTGCTCGGGATTTCGTCGGGAAAGGAATTGCGCGCGAGCTGCTGCGAGAGCGTGCTCGCGCCCTGGCGCGTACGGCCGGCGCGAAAATTTTTCACCGCCGCGCGTAATACGCCGATGTAATCCACGCCGGTGTGTTGGTAAAAGCGCGTGTCCTCCGCGGCCACCACGGCGCGCGACAAATCGGGCGAGATTTTGTCGAGCGCCACGCGGTCGCGATTCTGGATGAAGATGCGCCCGAGGATGCCACCGTCGCGATCATAGACCACGCTGGCCGATTCCATCTCCGCGAGTTGCTTGTAATCGAAGGCCGCGGCACGCGCCTCCCACTTTGCCTTCTCATTAAAGACCCACGCCGCCGCGGCAACGAGCACCGCCACCACGAGCGCGAGTGGTACGAGGAAGCCGGCGCGGCGGTAGAATGGTTTGCGGCGAAGCGAGCGAGCCCACATGGCGATCGTGGAAAAAGGCGGCTCCTTAGTCCCACGAAACGGCGGAAATTCCAAATTCCAAATTCCAAGCTCCAAACAAACATTCCAAAAGAATGGAAATGGAGGAAACGGAGCGCGCGCGCTTCACCTTTCCGTTTTTCTCATTTCCATTCGTTGGAATTTATTTGGAATCTGGAATTTGGAATTTGGAATTTCCCCATCTCCCCATCCCGTTCCGCGAATTCATGGCGCGCGCCCTTTACGATCCCGCGCAAGGCTACTACGGCTCGGGCCGCGCGGGCATCGGGCGGGGCGGCGATTTCTTTACCAACGTTAGCGTGGGGCCGCTCTTCGGGCGGCTGCTCGCGCGGCAGTTTGCGGAAATGTGGGAGCGGCTCGGCGAGCCGGCGCAATTTTCGATCGTCGAGCAAGGGGCGCATCGCGGCGATTTTGCGCGGGATGTTCTCGAGGCGCTGCGCGACACGGCGCCGGCGTGTTTCGCGGCGGCGCAGTATTTTCTTGTCGAACCCATCGCGACGCTCCGCACCGAACAGGTATCGGCGCTCGCCGAGTTTGGCAAAAAGGCGCGCTGGCACACGAGTCTGGACGATCTTCCGCACTTCACAGGAGTCCACTTTTCCAACGAACTGCTCGATGCGATGCCCGTGCACCTCGTGGAGTGGACGGGCGCGGAGTGGGTCGAACGATACGTCGATTTCGATGGTGAACGCTTCGTCTTCGTCGATGGGCCGCTCACTTTGGATGCTCTGCGCGCGCATCTCGCCACGCTGCCTGCGGTGCCGGCGGGTTACTTCACGGAGGTGAATCTCGACGCACTCGCGTGGATCCAAGACGTGGCCGCGCGGCTCGAACGCGGGTGGGTGCTTACGATCGACTACGGATTTTCGCGCGAAGAATTTTACGCCCCCGAGCGCCGCACCGGCACGCTGCGCGCTCGCAGCCGGCACCGCATCGAGCTCGATCCGCTCGCGCGGCCAGGCGAGCTCGATCTCACGGCGCACGTGGAATTCTCGAGCCTCGTCGAACGCGCCGCTCGAGCCGGGTTGCGCCTCGCGGGCTACACCGACCAGCATCATTTCATGACTGGCCTCGGCACGCTCCACTTCCGGGATGGCGTGGTGCCCGACGCTCGGGAGATGCGCGTCTTCAAGACGCTCATGCATCCGACGCTGATGGGCACAAGCTTCCAAGCTCTCTGCTTCAAACGCGGGCTCGCCGCGCCGCTCACGGGATTCCAGTTTGCCCGAGATCCGCGCGCCCTTTTTCCACTTCCAATGCCCGCACCCGCCGCGGACTCTGCGCGCATGACTCTCGGCTTCATCGGCTCCGGCAGGATGGCCACGGCGCTCGTTCATGGCGTCGTAAAGAGCGGCGCATTTCCGCCCGCGGATATTTGCGTGAGCGACATCGTCGCCGCCGCGGCCGAAAAACTCAGCGCCGATGCCGGCGTGCCGGTGGCGGCGGATCACGCCGCGGCAAATGCCATCGTGCTGTGCGTGAAACCCGCCGACGCGCTCGCCGCGCTGCGAGCCGCCAAGAGCCCGCGGCTCGTGATCTCGATCGTGGCCGGCCTTCCGATCGCCGCGCTGCAAGCCGCCGCCGGCGAAGGCGCGCGCATCGTGCGCGTCATGCCGAATACTCCCGCGCTCATCCACCAGGGCGCGACCGCTTACGCCCTCGGCGCCACCGCGACTGCGGACGACGCGGCGGTGGTGGAAAAAATCTTCGGGTCCGTGGGCATCGTCGTGCAGGTGAAGGAGGAGTGGCTCGATGCCGTCACCGGTCTCAGCGGGAGCGGGCCTGCTTACATTTACCTCGTCATCGAAGCGCTCGCCGATGCCGGCGTGCTCATGGGCCTGCCGCGCGAACTTTCACTGCGGCTCTCCGCGCAAACCGTGGCCGGCGCCGCGGGCATGGTCTTGCAGAGCGGCCGCCACCCCGCTGCGCTCAAAGACGAAGTGGCCAGCCCCGGTGGCACCACCATCGCCGGTCTCGCGGCGCTCGAAGCCGGCGCGCTGCGCTCCACTTTTCTGAGCGCCGTGCGCGCCGCCACGGAGCGTTCGCGCGAGTTGGGGAAGAGCAACTAGCCGCCGGATGGCCTTTCGTTGCTTCACGCTCCTGCTCATCCTTTCCTTTGTGGGCCTCACTTTGCGGGCCGCGCCTCCCAATCAGCTCGGCCCCGTGCCAGACCCCGATTCGCCCGCGGCAGCCCAAAGCATCGCGCGCCGCGCGATGGCCGCGATGACTCGCGGCGACCTCGCCGGCGCAAAAAAAGATTTCCAGAGAGTCCTCGCGCTCGTCCCCGGAAACATCCCCACGACCATCAATCTTGGCCTCATCGAATACCGCCAGGGCAATCATTCCCAAGCCGAAGATCTCGTAAAAAAGGTCACCGCCGCGCAGCCTCAGAACGGTCTCGGGTGGTTGATCCTCGGCGTGATTTACTACAACGCCGACAAGCTCGACGCCGCGCTGGCCGCACTCTCGCAAGCCGTCCTCTACTCGCCGAAGGATGCGCGCGCTCATCACTTCCTCGGAGTCACCGTCGGAAAAAAAGGATGGTATCTCGGCGCCGAGGACGAGATGCGAAAGGCGATCGCCCTCGCGCCCGACTACGAAGAGGCGCACTTCGATCTCGCAGTCTTTTATCTCCAGCGAAATCCACCCGGCATCGAGCTCGCCCGCCGCCACTACCACAAAGCCCTGGACCTCGGCGCCGCGCGCGACCCCGACGTGGAGAAGCGCCTCGGGGAGTGACTTTCCCTCTCAAGCACTGGCGCCGACGGGTGGCGGCACGCTCACATTGTTCACCAGCAGCACGTCGATTAGATCGAAGCCATCACCGGTTGGAGCCCAGACGATCATCACTCGTCCTCCGGGACCGAGACTCGCGAAGTCGGGATGATGAATGTGAATCGCCTTCCCATTTGCCAGATGGAGGTCAAAGGGAACAAACGGCATCTCGCGCAGCAATTGACGGATCGGATCGGCAGTCATGCGGATTGATCTAGCGCGCACGGCAAGTGGTCGCAAGTCGGCATCGAATCTCCGGCGGGCTTGAAGTGTGCTGACCGATCCACTTACCTACGCGCCCCATGATCCGCCGCCTGCTTCCGCTCTTCTGCGCCATCGCGCTTGCTCTCGCGCCGCATGCCGGGGCTGCAAAAAGGGGGGCGAAGAAAACTACGCCGACCGCGACCGCGCCGCGCAAGAAGGAGCCGCCGCAAGCTTATCCCGCCGAGCTGGACGAGGCTGCTCTCCCGGCCATCGCTGCCGGCTCCGCGCTCGTGGTCGATGCGGAATCGGGGCAGGTGCTCTTCGATTTCAATGCCGACGAGCCGCGGCAGGTCGCCAGCACGCAGAAGCTGCTGACCGCACTCATCGTGGCCGAAGCGGGCGACCTCGAGAGCCGCGTGCGCGTCGAGCCCATCGACACTTTGACCGAGCCCACCAAGCTCTACTTGAAGCCCGGCGAAATCTATCGCCGCTCGGATTTGCTCCGCATTCTCCTCGTGAAAAGCATGAACGATGTCGCGCGCTGCCTGGCTCGCGACAACGCCGGCAGCAT
>JBBRXP010000256.1:0-6620 GCA_038238555.1 Chthoniobacterales bacterium
CCACGGGATCGGGCAAGTCCACGCAGGTGCCGCAGATGTTGCTCGATCACGGGCTCGCGGGCACGGGCGAGATCGTGGTGCTGCAGCCGCGGCGGCTCGCCACGCGGATGCTCGCGGCGCGCGTGGCCGCCGAGCGCGGAGTGCGGCTTGGGGAGGAAGTGGGTTACCAGATTCGGCTCGATCGTGTGTGCTCGGAGCGGACGCGCATTCGCTTCGTCACCGAGGGCGTGCTGCTGCGGCAGATGCTCGGCGATCCCGGCCTGCGCGGCATCTCGGCCATCCTCTTCGATGAATTTCACGAGCGCCATCTTTACGGCGACATCACGCTTGCCCGTGCGCTCGATCTCCAGGAAACGCGGCGGCCCGACCTGCGGCTCATCGTCATGTCCGCCACGCTCGACGCCGGCGTGCTGGAAAAATATCTCGCGCCTTGCGAGCTGCTCACTTCGCGCGGACGCACCTTCCCCGTCGAGATCGAGTATCTCGATCGGCCGCTTGGCGAGTGGCCGGTGTGGGATTGCGCGGCGGAGGAATTTGAGCGGCTCGCGCGGCAGACCGAGGGCGACGTGCTCGTCTTCATGCCCGGCTCTTACGAAATCCAGCGCTCCATCTCCGCGATTCGCGACACACGCGCGGGCCGTGATTTCATTGTGCTGCCGTTGCACGGCGAGCTGCCCGCGCCCGAGCAGGACGCCGCCGTGGCGCGCTACGAAAAGCGGAAGGTGATCGTGTCCACCAACGTCGCCGAGACTTCGCTCACCATCGACGGCGTGCGGGTGGTCATCGACAGCGGACAGGCGAAAATCGTGCGCTTCGATCCGTATCGCGGCATCAACACATTGCTCGTCGAGCGCATCTCCCGCGCGAGCGCCGAGCAACGCGCGGGCCGCGCCGGCCGCACCGCACCGGGCCGCTGCCTGCGCTTGTGGACGGAGCGCGAACACGCAGACCGGCCGGTGCAGGAGATGCCCGAAGTCAAGCGGCTCGACCTCGCTGAAGTGGTGCTCACGCTCAAGGCGAGCGGCGTCGAGGATGTCGCAAAGTTCCGCTGGCTCGAGGCACCCGACGCGCGCTCGCTAGAGCGCGCGCTTACGTTGCTCACCGATCTCGGCGCGCTCGAAAGTGACACAGGTGTCCCGCCTGTGAATCCCGAAGATCACAGGCGGGATGCCTGTGCCACCATCACAGCGCTTGGCCGCCGCATGCTCGCCTTCCCGGCGCACCCGCGCTACGCCCGCATGCTTCTCGCCGCGCACGAGGCGGGCTGCGTGCGCGCCGTCGCGCTCATCGCCGCCCTCACCCAGGGCCGCAATCTCCTCCAGCGCGGCGGGGGCAAGCAGATGCAGCAGGACCGCGAAGACCTGCTCGGCGAGAGCGCGGAGAGCGACTTCTTCATCCTCATGCGCGCGCATCGGTTCGCCGAGCAGCGCAATTTCAATCCGCAAGCGTGCCGTCCGCTCGGCATCAATGGCAACGTCGCGCGAGAAGCCGCCGCGCTCGCCGCGCAATTCCTGCGCATCGCGCAAGACGAAGGGCTCGACATCGAGCCGCGCGACACTTCCAGCGAAGCACTCCAGCGCTGCGTGCTCGCCGGCTTCCCCGACATGGTCGCGCTGCGGCTCGATGCCGGCACGCTGCGTTGCGCCCTGGTGCACGGCCGCCGCGGCGTGCTCGCTCGGGAAAGCGTGGTCGCCGCGCCGCTGCTCGTGGCGAGCGAAGTGCGCGAAGTGGAAATCCGCGGCGAAGTCGAGACGCTGCTCACGCTGGCCACCGCGATCAAAGAGGAATGGCTGCGCGAACTTTTCCCCAGCGGCTTCGCGCAAACTTCAGACGTTTTCTTCGACTCCTCACTGCGCCGCGTGCTGGCAAAAAAAGAAACGCGCTTCCACGATCTCATCCTGCACTTGGAGCAGTCCGACAAAGTCCCCCTCGAACAAGCCGCCGCCTTGCTCGCGCGCGAAGCCGAGTCCGGCACATGCCCGCTCAAGCAGTGGGACCACTCGGTCGATCAATGGATCCTCCGGCTCAACCAACTCGCCGGGTGGCATCCGGAGTTCGAGCTGCCGGTGCTCGGCGAGGACGACCGCCGGATGCTCATCGAACAAATCTGCCACGGCGCGACGAGCTACAAAGAGATCAAGGAACGCGCGGTGCGGCCCACCGTGAAGGCGTGGCTCACGCCCGCGCAGCAGCAACTTCTCGACGACTACGCGCCCGAGCGCCTCGAGCTTCCCAACGGCCGCAAAGCGAAGATCGCCTACGCAGCCAGCAGCGCGCCGACCATCGCCGCGCGCATCCAGGACCTTTACGGCGTGACGGGTGAACTCCGCATCGCCGGCGCGCGCGTGCCGCTCGTCATCCAAGTGCTCGCGCCCAATCATCGCCCGATCCAGATCACGCAGAACCTCGCGACGTTTTGGAAAGAGAGTTATCCGAAGATCAAACAAGAGCTGCAGCGCAAATACCCGAAGCACCAGTGGCGTTGAGCCGCGTGGGGCACGCATGCCTGCCTGCAGCCCCAAGCAAGAGAAGGCGAAAACAGAGGCCAACGGGAAAATAAGACGATTGCAGCGGCTTGCCGTTTCCTTCAGCCGGTGGTCCATCGGAACGGCGACAAGAGCCGCTTTCTCAGAGCGCTGCCGTGATATCGCAAATCCTCGGCAAGCACATCGGCATAGGCCGCCGCGGCAGGCCAGCCCGCATTGCTTCTGCTGCGGAGTCGAAAGCGATTCATCGCCACAGGCCAGCCTTCGGCGGGGTGCCATCCCCCACCCGCGCGTTGCAAAGCGCGGCGCAGTGCACCCTCGTGGAAAAGGCTCGGTTTTACGTCGATATAATGCAGCACGCTAGGTACGCCCTTCCACCCATCCGATAAGTCCGCAAGGTGCGAATTGAGGACGCTGAGTTCCTCGGCGGACATATATAAAGGATAAGACTGGAACTGACGCACCGCATACTTTAACCGTCCGCTGGCCGATAAGTGGAAGACCAGAAAATTAAAGATACCCTGATCGCCAGATTGAAAGCTGCAGCCTGGGTTCTTCTTCTGGAGGTCGAGTAGGTTCATGTATTCATCCAGGTCGAAGACTCCTCTGCGTCCAAAGGCCACGCCTGCGCAGAAGTAAGGCTGGCCTTCCACGCGGAACCCGGGGAATTCCCTGGTAACAAACTCCGGCGAGTACCAATGAGCGGTAATGGCAGCATGATCGAAGGTATCGCCGGGATTGGCGGAGATGATAATGTCGGCGTCGGTCTGCTCGGATAAGGGGCAGACATTCCCGAGCATCAAGGTATCGGAGTCGAGATGAAGAAAGCGGTCGAAAGGACCTTCCCAAAATGGGATGAATTTTGAGTAACCCCAGCCGCCGAAACTGCGGGTGCGCAGGTCCTGGTTGCGGACATCCTCCCGGCGAATGACCTGGCAGTGATATTGTCGCTCGAGCCCCGCGGTCGAGAAGTGACCATCGACAATGAGGCAGATCGGAGTGTCGCCCGCAAAGCAGCGGATGCTCTCGCAGCAGCCCTTGGTGAGCCGGTAATCAGTCCGATGGCAGGAGATGTAGATGCCGAACATTCAAAATGACGAATGACGAAGCTAACGCGGATTCGTCATTCGTCATTCGCCATTACAGTCCTTCTCCGGCCTTGAGTGTCTTCTTACCCTCGTAGATCACGTCCTTATAAGTCGCGCCGGCCGGGATCATCGGCAACACGTGCTCGGTGTAAGGCACCATGACTTCCAGCACGCACGCGCCTTTCTCCGCAAGGAACCATTCCATCGCGGCGCGCAGATCCTTCTTGTGCTCGACGCGGCGCGACGGGATGCCGAAGCCTTCGCAGATTTTCATGAAGTCGGGATAGATCGTCTTGGTATCCGCGATGACTCTCGCTTCATCGCTAAAGAGGCCGAGGAAGGTATGGCCGCGGTTGGACTTGAAGAAGCGATCTTCCCACTGCACGACCATTCCAAGGTGCAGGTTATTGAGCACCATCGCCTTTGCGCCGATGCCTTCGACGCGGGCGCAGGCAAGTTCCTGGATGTTCATGACGAAGGAGCCGTCGCCGTCGATGTCGATGACTTGCTTGTCGGGCCGCGCCACCTTTGCGCCGATGGCTGCGGGATAGCCATAACCCATCGAGCCAAGGCCAGCACTGGTAATGAGCGTGCGCGGCGTCTCGAAATCATAGAATTGCGCGGCCCACATCTGATGCTGACCCACGCCGGTGGTGATGATTGCTTCGCCCTTGGTCAGTTCGTAGAGCAGCCGGATGGCATACTGCGGCTGGATAGCATCCTCGGTATCCTGGTAAGTGAAGGGATAGCTCTCCTTCCATTCCGCGATCTGCCGCCGCCACTCCGGGTAAAGAGTGAAGCCATCGGTCTTGCGGGAGTAACCGGCGCTGGCGAGCATTTCATTGACCCTGCCGAGCGCGTATTTCACGTCACTTAGGATGGGTAGTTTCACCACCTTATTCTTGTTGATCTCGGCGTTATCGATATCGATGTGGACTATGGTGCCGTGTTTGGCAAACTCGCTGATCTTACCCGTTACTCTGTCATCGAATCGCACTCCGATGGCGAGGAGCAGGTCGGATTCGTTGACGGCGTTATTTGCATACACGGTGCCGTGCATGCCGAGCCACTTGAGGGAGAGTTCATGCGATTCGGGGAAGCAGCCGATACCCATGAGCGTGGTCGCCACGTGGATCTGCGTGCGCTCGGCAAATTCCTTCAGTTCCGCCGCGGCCTCGCCGGAGATGATACCGCCGCCGCAGTAGATCATCGGCTTCTTAGCCTGGCGGATAAGTCCCACGAGCTCGTTTAACTCGGCATCGCTGCAATGCACCACGGGGTTATAACCACGTAAGTTCACTTCACTCGGAAAGACGGGCTGTGTCTCGCCCATCTGGATGTTCTTGGGGATGTCGATGAGCACCGGCCCGGGGCGCCCGGTCTGGGCGATGTGAAAGGCTTCCTTTACGATCCGTGCGAGATCGTTGATGTCGGTAACCAGATAGTTGTGCTTTACGATCTGCGCCGTCACCGAGAAGACATCGGTCTCTTGAAATGCGCCCTTGCCGATCATGTGCTGCGGCACCTGGCCGGTGATAGCTACCAGCGGCGTCGAGTCGAGATAAGCGTCGGCGATGCCCGTCACCAGATTAGTCGCGCCCGGCCCCGAAGTAGCCATGCACACGCCAGCCCTGCCAGTCGCGCGGGCGTAACCTTCCGCGGCAAAGACGCCGCCTTGCTCATGCCGCGGCAGGATGGTGCGGATTTTCTTCGACCGGGTGAGCGCCTGGTGCATGGCCATGGAAGCGCCGCCGGGATAAGCAAAAATAGTATCGACCCCTTCGCGTTCGAGGCAGACGACGAGGATGTCGGCCCCGCTCATCTTCGGCCCGCGCTCAGCGCTGGCCTTGCTTGTCTTCGGTTCGGTTGTCTTGGCGATCGACTTGGTGCTCATGGCAAAGAGCGCGGAGAATAACGGGGCTGCCGCGCGCCGGCAAGGACGGCTTTCAGGTCGCGCGAAGACTGCCATCGACGAGGCGGCGGATGCGCAGCGCGTCGCGCAACATGGCCACGCTGTCGCGAAGGATGCGCACCTTGCTTTCCTCGGAATTGATCCACTCCACAGGCATGCTCTCGATGCGGTAACCGAGGCGTCGGGCGAGGAGCAGCACTTCCACGTCGAAGGCGAAGCCATCGAGTGTCTGGCGGCGGAAAATTTCACGGCACGCTTTGCGGCGGAATGCTTTGAACCCGCACTGCGTGTCGCGCAGATCGGCCAGGGCAAAGCATTGGAGGAGGCGGTTAAAGGCTTGGCCCATGCGTTCGCGCACGCCGGATTGCCGCCGCGTGATGCGGCTGCGGGCGTGCTGTCGATCGCCGGCGAGGACGTGAACGCTCGCGCATTCTTCAAAGCGGCGCAGGAAGGCGGGCACCTCGGCGAGGGGAACACTGAGATCGGCATCCATATGGAAGACGGTCTCGCCGCGGGCGCGAAGCATGCCGCTGCGGACCGCATGGCCCTTGCCGCGCTGCACGCCGTTGTCGATGGCGTGGAAGCCGGCCTCGCCCGCTGCGAAGCGCGCGGCGATGTCGAAGGTGGCATCCATGCTCTGTTCGACGACGATCAATACCTCCACCGGAAACGCGCACCCGCGCGCGAATGCAGCGAGCCGCTCAAGCGTGGGGGGAAGGCGGCGAGCCTCGTTAAAAGCGGGGATGACGATGGAGAGCTGTGGCTGGAAGCGGAGTTGCGTGATGAGAGTTGAGTGTTGAGTGATTCAGAAAATGGCGGTGCGCCCGTTTGGTTTGCCGTGTAACCTCGGCCCGATGTTCGTGCTTCGCCGTTACTTCACCACTTTCCGTTTCGCACTCGTCGGCGCGATGCTCGCGGGAATCGTGGTGGCGCTACTGCTGGCGGCTTCTCCCGAGCTGCACAAGCTTGTTCATCACGACGGCGATCCTAGTTTGGTGTTCAATAAATGAGTGGACATAACGTCCGGGCGTCTCCACCATCCGGGCATGTCCAGACCCATCACCGCCTTGGAAGTTGATTCCGCGCAACGCACCACCCTCAAACGCCTCGTGCAGGCGAGCACCTCGCCGCAGC
>JBBRXP010000257.1:0-6551 GCA_038238555.1 Chthoniobacterales bacterium
ATTGTTAGCCGTTTTTTCGCTTATTCCGGCTCCTTTACTTGTCGCCCCAGACGTAACGCTAGCGCTAATACGGCAGTCGGCGCCTATGTGCTCTCACAAAATACAACTGCCCAAGAAAATACAGCAGTAGGGTATTTAGCACTAACGGCGGCAACTTCCGATGGGGCGAATACTGCCGTCGGCTCGCAAGCCTTGACAGCAAGCACCACCGGTATTTACAACACGGAGTTCGGTTATAGTGCTCTCAAGAATAATACGACCGGCATAAGTAACATTGCCGTCGGGCCGGTGGCGGGGACCAACCTTACGACAGGTAGCTACAACATAGACATCGGGAACCTAGGTGTCGCGGGAGAATCCTATACCATTCGCATCGGCACGCCCGGCACACACACCGACACCTACTTGGCGGGCGCTGTTCACGGAGATGGCCTTGTGCCGCCGGGAACGATCGTCGCTTGGGGAGGTGCTCCGGGGGCTAACAACGCAAACGTCCCGGCAGGCTGGCTTCGCTGCGATGGGTCGGCCTTGAACAGCTCCCAATACCCCGCGCTTTTCGCAGCGCTTGGGATCTTTTGGGGAAATGGGAGTCAGGCAGGTCTGAATGTTCAACCCGCCGGCGGCAGAGATTTCAACATTCCCGACCTGCGTGGCTATTTCTTGCGGGGATTGGAGACTTCCGGTGATGGTACTGGACGGGATCCGAACATGACTAGCCGCACGGCCTTGCTTCCTGGGCAGGCGAGTGGCGGGAACGTCGGATCGATTCAGGGGGATACGATGCAAGGACATCGTCATTACTTGTGCAGCCCGGAGGTAGCGGCTCCTGGCCAGGCGCATATAACCAATTTATAACAAACAACAACGGTGTTGCCAATGCATCGGGCCAAACAGGCGAGCCGATAACTGATGGTTCAAACGGCACGCCTCGCGTGGGTTCTGAAACGCGGTCTAAGAACGCTTACGTGAACTACATCATCAAATACTGAATCGGGCCAGTATGAGCGTTGCGCTTTCTATTCGATACGCTGTCTTCGCCTTGGCGGTATGGGTGCCAACCTGTGCTGCGCAGGCTCAGTCGCTGCGTTTTTTTGCCGCGCCCTATGAGGTCTATGAGGGTGATGCGGTGGTGTTCAATTACCTCGAAGCAGACCGCGTTCCGGGCCCGCCGACCGTGAAGCTCGACCAGATCGACGGGTGGCGCTGGGACTTCAATGGAGACGGGGTGTGGGATGAAGAAGTAAATAAGGGCGATCCCGACCCGAACACCGGCCTCCCGCGCGGAAGGAGCGGCCTTCCACTCTCCGGGCAGCAGTTCCCGAGCATCCCCGCCAACCCCAGCAATGGGCTCGCCGCAACTAGCGCGGGAGTGATTTACGATGTGGATCTCACGGTGACTTACACCGCGACTTACAAAGACAGCAAGGGGGTGGACCAAACGTCTCCGACGCACACCATTTTCTTGCCGAAGAAGGATGTCTTCCGGGTGATCCTGAATCCGGGGGAACTGACGCTTGGCCGCGCCTACAGGATCGGCTTTCCCGCGACTTACGGTTGGGACGACATTGTGAAGGCTTATAGCGCGACCGGAAGCTCGCTGGGCTTTCCGATTGACAACTACGTCTATTTCCACCACTTCGAGAAAGCCTTCTTCACGCAGCAGACGACGCTCTTCACGGATCTCAACTCCAACGTCTCTGCGCAGACGCTGGCCGACGACAAGCAGGCCATGGCCGAAATCGTCAACGAACTCCTGCAAGGCCAGACGATGATCGCCAACCAGCGGCTGATCGAAGCTCTGCGCATCAAGTATCCGCGCATCAGCGCGGATGTGGACCCGACCAAGGACCGGCTCAATCCGCCCGCAGGTACGCGCGAGGAGACAGCGGCGATTGACACCGCCATTCTCGATTACCACGCCGCCGCGCAATACGGCGCGGCGGCGATCCGCGACTACGGCACGGGCATTCTCCGCTCCAAGGCGAAGCTGGGCAAGGAGCCGTTCCCGCAGTTCCCGCTCTACCTCACCTTTCTTGACCCGACGCTGAGCCACGACGCGCCGATCCCGATCAAGAACGAAGACTGGCAGCTCACCACCGCCTTTGAGCGCATGGAACTGGGCCGCGTGGAAAAGGCGAAGAAACTTTGGCGACTCTCCTCGCAGGACGCGACCGCCCTCCCCGAGGCCAAGGCCGAGTGCAAGACCGCCGGCACCCAGGCTTATCTCGCGATGGCCCTCCTCGCCGCAGGCCAGACCGAAAGCGATTACCAGGCCAACGAAGGCGCCCTCCTGCTCGCCCACGTCAAGAACGCCGCGACCTCTTCGAGAACATCAACGCCGGCGTCAACCCACTCGGCAACGATGGAAGCTTCATCCCGAACGAAAGCTTCGCCGCCATCTACCAGGACGCCACCGAGGCGGCGAGCGAAGCCCGCAGCGCCGAGATCAACGCCCGCCAGGAAACCCGCCTCTACAAAACCTACCAAGCCGAACTGCGCAACGAACTCCAAAGCCAGCGGGCGCAGTTCATCACCCCGCTCTACAACCTCACCGGCCTCGATCCTGCGATCTACAATGACTTGAAGACGGTGGACGACCGGATCGACTATCGGAATACGATCGGAACGAATATTCAGGCGTTGCTGGCGAATTATCCGAACGCGGACGCCGCGGGACTTGGCGACTTCGGGAATCAGATTATCTCCATCCTCGACGCCGGTCAGGCGATCGTTCAGGCGAATAATCGGCTCAAGAATAGAGCAGCGGAGATCGAGATTTCCAAGATGGCGAATGCCGAGATCAAACTCATCAATCAGCAGGCCAATGTGACCCTAAAGGCTCACGACATCGCACGGGGATACGCAAATGCGGTGAGCACGTCAGTCTCCGCGGGAACGAGCGCGGGAATAAGCGCTGGAGTAAGTATAGGGCTGTCTACTTCGCTTGGGAATCCGTTCACGAGCGGCACTACGACACTGAGTTACGGGGAAAACTTCGGGGTGTCGATCGGAACGTCCACGGGAACATCCACGAATACATCCTTGGGTAGCATCACCAGCGGATATTTGAACGCCGAGGACCGAGATATTCAGGTGCTCCAACAGGCACAGATTTCCGACGTTCAGTTGGAAGCGGAAACCCGGAAGTCATTGTTGGAGGTAGCCAATCTGACGCTCGACATCCGCCGCGCCAAGAACGTTTACGACCAGCAGAAGCTCAAGCTCGACCAGATGCTGTCGCTTGCAGATCGTTACATCGAGGACCTCGCCCACGCGCGTGACACGGCAGCGAGTTTGTATTTCCAGGACCCGACCTTCCAAATCGTCGTCTCCACCGCCATGCACCGCGCGGAGGCGCAGATTCGACTACAGCGTGGACAAGCTCTACCGGCTGGCCAAGACCCTGGCGTACGAATGGACGGAGGATTACAAGAACCCGGTCAGCATTCCCGCCAACAGCAGCGAACCGAACTCGCTGGAGAACGTGCTCTTCGACAAGTTCACCAACACCGACTCGCTCTTCTTCGTCCGCACGGCCGATGAGTGTTACGACTATCTCGGCGCGCTGAAAGCATGGGACAGCAAGCTGCGGCGCATCAATGTCGTGAGCGTGCGCGGACCGAACCACTCCGGCCCGATCAGCGCGGAACCCATTTCGCTCCGCGAAAACATCCTCGGTCTCAAGCCCGACTCCGCGCGCGGCTACACTCTGGACAACAGCATCCGGGACTTCCGCAACATTCTGGAGACGAAGCGCACGGCCAATTACTACAACGTCGCCAATCCTTCGCTGGAGATTGCTTTCGTCACGGAGATCGACGACAACAACTACTTTTTCGCCACAGGATCGCGCTGGAATATGCGCATCGCCAGCATCGCCGCGGACATTTACTCGGAGAGCGGCTTTAGCGACAAGCAGGTGGCCGAGATCGACCTCATCCAGAGCGGCACCGTGAGTCTGCGGCGCTTCTATGCCAGTCCGCCCTACGCCGACGACGTAATGCGGCTGCGCTTCTACGTGGATAACCCAAACCGCAGCGCCTTTGCTGTGGTGATCCCTTCGCGCATCAACGGCGCCAATGGAGGCCGGCCCGCAAGCGAGTTCGACAACACCGGCCTCGCTGACCGCCCGATCGCCGCGACAAACTGGATCCTGCGGATCAACACCGAAAGCCCGACCAATCGGAACATCGACTTCAGCAGGATCAAAGACATCGTCATTCGCTACACCTACACCTTCGGCAACCCGGCGGAGTTCCCAAATTTCTAACTCGGGAACCCATACCATGAATCGTTTCGGAATTACTTTCGCACTCGGCCTCGCGTGCTGGTGCATGAACGCCGTCGCACGTTTGCCGGAGCCGGATGCCCTCTGGTGGGGAACGATGACCCACAACGGCGGGCAGGTGCTTACTTCCACAGGGGGAACTCCGATCAGCGTCGTGGCGAAGTATAATGGCGTGATCGTCGCGCAGAATGCGGTGCCGCTCGGTAACACCACTTATGTGCTCACGGTGCCGCTCGACAACGGAGTGGAGCCGCGGGTGCCGGGAACCGTCCGGCCCGGCGAGCGCGTCCGCATTTTCCTCAAGAACACGTCCACCAACGTGGAATACGAGGCGATCGAGACGCGCACGGGACCGACGATCAATGGCACCGTGGGTTCGCAGCGCGGGGTCGTCTATTCGCTGAATCTCAGCGTGCCGGAAAACCTCAGCACCGGCGCGGCCCTCGCGGCGGCATTCGGCATGTGGGCTCAAGCCTACCCGGTCCTCAATCCAGCGTTTGGGAATCGTGACTCCGACGGCGACGGCATGACCGACTTCCAGGAATTTCTCAGCGACACCGATCCGACCGCGCCGAACAGTTCGCTGCGCATTCTCCAGATCGCCCGTGCTCAGAACGTCACGTCGATTCGCTTCGGCCCCATCCGGCTTGGGCGTGTTTATTCTATCTACTGCACGCCGAGCCTGCTCACCCCCGCGTGGCAAAAGATCGGGCAGGTCACTCCGTCGGCTTCCGCGCCGTTCACCTGGTTTGACGACGCGAACGGCTCGCAACCGTGTTTCTACCGCGTTGAGGTTGGGATTCAGTAAGGGAGCGATCATGGGTTCACGCGCGCTGAACCGGCAGTGGGCCACCGACTGGATCTTGCACATCAAAACTCCGAATTCGGCGAGCAACGCCATCCATTTCAGAAAGACCAAGGATATCCTGCTCCGCCTTAGCTCCACCTACGGCAACCCACCGGAGTTCCCGAGCTTCTGATGCGCACGCTTCTAGTCACACTCGGCGCGATTCCGCTCCTGCTCGTGGGATGCAATCGAAAACCTGCGACTGCGCCAAGCCAGACGGCCGAGGCTCCCAAGGAAGCTGTGGCGCTCGTGGGCAAGGAAGCGGTGACCTTTGAGGCCGTCCGAGCGACGGCGGGACAGAACGGTTACAACCTGAATGAAAAGCAAGGGGCCGAACTCGCGCTCCGCGACACGGTAAATCTCGAGCTTCTCGCCAATGAAGCGGAGAAGCTGGGCTATACGAATGACCCTGCGATTCGGCAGTTCACCAAGAACATGGCGGTGCAAAAACTCGTGCGCGAAAAAGTGGATGCGGAGCTGCCGAAACAGGCGCGCCCTGCCGATCCCGAGATGAAAGTCTATTACGAACGGCACAAAGAGGAGTTCACCCAGCCGACCTTGGCGCGTGCACAATTGCTCTTTGTGCTCAAGCGCGCCGGCAAGGAAGACGCGACGGCGGAAAAGAAGAAGCAGGTGGAGGATGCGCTGGCCGCAGGCATCGCTTTCGGTGACGCGGTGCAGAAGCTTTCCGACGACCCTTCCGTGCAAGCCAATGGCGGAGTGACAAATTGGATCATCAAGGGTCAGCCGGCGCCGCAGTATCCGCCCGCCGTCGTGAATGCAGTCTTTGCCGCCGCCAACCTGGATCAGTTACAAGGCCCGTTTGAGTCCACTCAAGGTTTCCATTGGGTGAAGCTCGTGGAGAAGCGCGACGGGAAGGTTTCGTCTTTTGAGGAAGCACGCGGCCAAATTGCGCAACGGCTCGAACGCGAAAAACGGCTCGACCTTTACAACGCCTATGTCGAGACCGTGAAGAGACGTGTGCCGGTGACGCTCTATCCCGATCGCCTCGAATCGGCGCTCGCCAATGGAAGGAAGGAGCCGGGGCCACCAATGGGGCCGGTGCGGATCGCCAAGTAGGAAAGGTGAAATGACCAATGCGCCGAGGCCTCCGTTTGTGCATTACTCTCCTGCTCGGTGCGACGGCATTTGCCGGCGATAAGAACGGCGTCGGCCTTGAGAAAATCTCGCTGCCTTCGGGACCGGGTTCGATCGAGGGTCTCGGCGATGCCTTTGAGCCGCAGCTCAATACAGGCACGTCAAGCTACAGCATCAAGATTGCAAGTCCACCTGGCGTGGCCGGGCTCCAGCCGAACGTCGTGCTGCGTTACAATTCCGGCGGCGGGAACGGACACTTCGGGATCGCCTGGAGCGACGGGTCGATGTGCATCCAGCGGCAGACCGAGAAGGCGCTGC
>JBBRXP010000258.1:0-6545 GCA_038238555.1 Chthoniobacterales bacterium
CATGCCCGCGTCGGCATGGGCAATGGCGGTTGGTATTCCTGGGCTTATTACTGCATGATGTTCTGCAACGTCATTTCGCCCCAGATTTTCTGGATGAAGAAAATGCGGCGCCATTACTGGGTCGTCTTCGCCGTGTGCATGTGCGTCAACGTCGGCATGTGGTTCGAGCGCTTTGTCATTATCGTTACTTCGCTCGCGCAGGATTTCCTACCGAGTTCCTGGGGCCATTACACACCCTCCTGGGTCGAGATATGGACCTTCGCCGGCACCTTCGGCATCTTCCTGTCCCTTTTCCTGCTCTTCATGCGCTTCCTGCCGATGATCGCCATCTTCGAAGTGAAGTTAGTAACTCCCGAGGCCGATCCACATCGGGAAAAGTTGAGTGTTGCGTTCCCGGATGCCGCGCCACTCAACCCTCCCCATCCCCATGCCTGAGTATCGCAAAGTCTATGGCCTCGGCGCTGAGTTCGACAGCGCTGGCTCGTTGCTCAAGGCAGCCGAGAAGGTGCGCGACCAAGGATTCACCCGATGGGATGTGCATTCGCCATTCCCCGTGCATGGGATGGATAAGGCGATGGGTTTGGGTAAGTCCTGGCTATCCGCGCCGGTCTTTGTTGGAGGCGTTACCGGGTTACTCACGGCTGTGTTACTCACGTGCATCCCTTCCTTTGGCATCTATCCGGTCATCGTTCACGGCAAACCCTTTGACTGGCGCACGCTGCCGGCATTCTTCCCCATTATGTTTGAGCTCACGGTGCTCTTCTCCGCCTTCACTACCGTCTTCGCCATCCTGGTAATGAACCAGCTTCCCAAGTGGTATCATCCCGTCTTTAATTGGGAGCGCTTTTCTCGGGTTAGTGACGACGGCTTCTTCCTCATCGTCGAAGCCCGCGATCCCAAGTTCTCGGAAACCCGAACGCGCGAGTTGCTTGAAGCCATCGGCGGCACGCACGTTACCCTCATTCATGATTGAGCGATGACATCGACTTCTTTCAAAGTCTTAGTCGCCGTGCAAGGCGGCCCAATTGGCGATGCTTCAAACGACAAGCGTGGAAGATAAACGCGCTGCACGACAGTACGGCGCCTACGTTGGAACGTGCATCACCTTAACTCGACCTCTATCATCGGGAGCAATTGTTACCTCCAGCGCGAAGGATTAAGCGCTTCGATAGAAGAACCAATGAAGGGTTCAGTCTCAGAATTTGACTATCTTTATTTGCATGAATGTCCTCAATATCCCAAGTCAATGAAGGCAGAGTAACGAGTCACATTTTTAACTAACCCAGCACCATGCTCCGCTACTTTTTTGTTAGCTTCATTTTGATTACCGTCGCCATCGTCGCGCTTGCGGGGTTTCGGGGGAGGAAGAGCACGGTGCCCCCCATTGAGGTGTTTCCGGATATGGATCATCAGCCTAAGTATCAGCCGCAGCATCCGAGCGGCTTTTTTGCCGACGGGCGGGCGGGGCGCATTCCGGTGAAGGAGACTATTCCGCTCGGTTACACGATGCCGGGGTCTTATCTGCAGGTCGGTGCGAAGAATGGATCGACTGGGCCGCAGGGGTTCTCCAATCAGCCGGACTATTATAACACGGGTAAGATCGGCGATGTGTATGGCGATGGGTTTCCAACCAACCTTACGATCGACGAGACGTTCATTAGACGCGGGCAGGAGCGCTTCAATATCAATTGCTCGGTCTGCCACGGGAAGTCGGGGCAGGCCAATGGCATTGTAAGTCAGTTTGGTTTGCCCGCGATTGCCAATCTGCACGACGACCGTGTGCGCCAGATGCCGGACGGACAGCTTTTCTCGACGATTACTGCCGGTAAGAACACGATGGGCGCTTATGGGCCGCAGATCGCGGTGGAGGATCGGTGGGCGATTGTTACTTACATCCGCGCGTTGCAACGCACGACGGCGGGAAAGCTTGCCGACTTGCCCGACGCGCGGGAGAAAGAACTCGAGGCAAAGAAATGAGCGATCCCCATCACGAAGTTACCGCGGTCACACCGGAGGTGTTTGATATCAAGGACGCCGGCGCGCTGCCAAAGCTCTGCGTGGGTCTCGGTGCGCTCGGAATCCTTGGGAGCCTGGTGGGGCTTATCATCTCGCGGGAGCAGTTCGCTTACTCCTGGCTCTTCGGCTTTGCTTACTGCTTCACACTTTGCGTGGGCGCGCTTTTTTGGATCTGCGTGCACCACGCCACCGATGCGGAATGGTCGGTGGTGGTGCGTCGGTTGTTGGAGAATGTCGCGGGACTCATTCCTTGGCTGGCCGTGGTATTTGCGCCGCTGCTGATCTTTTGGTGCGTGCCGCTCTTGTGGACTTGGTGGAACATTAACCCGGCGGATGACGCGCTGCTCGAGGCCAAGGCCGGCTACCTGAATCATGGGTTCTTTTGGTTCCGCACCGTCTTTTACTTTGCCATGCTGAGCTGGCTGGCGCTGCGGTTGCGGGGCCGCTCGATCGCGCAGGACTCCGACGGCGCGGCGGAGCATACATTGGTCATGCGCAAGTTTGGCGTCGGCGGCATTCCCGCGGTGGCGTTGTGCCTTACTTTTGCCGCTGTCGATTGGCTGATGGGTCTCGACTACAAGTGGTATTCCACGATGTGGGGCGTCTATATCTTTGCGGGCGCGGCGGGGAGCTCGATGTCGCTGCTGGTGCTCATCGTTTCGGCGCTTAAGAAGAAGGGTTATCTCCGAGTAGTTACCAAGGAGCATTACCACATCATGGGTAAGTGGATGCTGGCCTTCGTGGTTTTCTGGGCTTACATCGGCTTCAGCCAGTACATGCTCATCTGGTATGCGAATATCCCGGAGGAGACGATCTACTTCCGCATCCGAAATACCGAGAGCTGGTGGTATTTCTCTCAGTTCCTCGTGATCGGCCGTTTCTGGCTTCCGTTCCCAGTGTTGCTCTTCCAGTTCACCAAGAAGACGGGGTTGATTAACTTCGTCGCCGTGTGGGTGCTCTTGATGCAGTTACTCGACATCTTTGTCATCGTGCTTCCGGCGTTTCATCCGACTGGCGTTCGTTTCGGTGACTTATTCTTTAGCGCGTGCTCGGTCGTCGGGATCCTCGGCGTGCTGGGCTGGCTCTTTCTCCAGCGGATCGGTAAGTCCAATCTCTTTCCGAAGCGCGACCCACGCCTGGCGGGGTCGCTCAAGCTGACCAACTGATATGGCCGATCCAAGAACTCGCTCACCCAACGGTTTTATGATCTTCGCCGGCAGCGCCGCGGCGCTCGCGCTGGTGGTGATTTTATTCGGCGAAGTGATCGGTGCGAAGCCGAAGGTCGAGTTAGTCGAACAGAAGCGCGCAAAGCAACGCATCGAGACGCGTGAAAAGCTCGAGAAGGCCGCGCACGAGCAACTCACCACGGTGGATTGGGTGGATAAGACAAAGGGTGTAGTTCGGCTGCCCGTGAGTGACGCGATGAAGCTCGTAGCCGGGGAACTTAGCGCGAAGAAACCCGCGCCTTCGCAAGTGAAAGTCGAACCACCGCTGCCAATGCCTGCGCCATTTGACCCAGCGGCGGTTGAGCCTCCACCGCCCGCGCTGCCATCGTCGCCGCAAGGCGCGGACATCATTCGTTTCGATCCACCGGTCGCGGTGAGTGAGACCGCGCCGATCCCAACGCCCGAAACCTCCGAGCCAAAGAAATGACCGCTGCCGCACCAGTCCACACTTTTGTTCCGCCTATCGCGCATCCAGGGGGGCCTGCTCCGGCATATCGGCTCCACCTCGAACGGGCGAAGATCGACTCCTCGACGCGAGGGCCGGTGATCTTCTTTCTTACTTCGGCGGTGCTGTGGCTACTCGCATCGACTTTCCTTACTTGCATTGCGTCGATTCAGTTGCACGCGCCGGAGTTTCTTGCGGATATTCCGTGGCTTACTTACGGCCGGGTGGTGCCGGCTTCTAACAACGCGCTGCTCTTTGGGTGGGCGAGCCAGGCGGGGATCGGAGTGGGGCTTTGGCTCCTTTCTCGCCTTTGCCGGGTGGAGGTGAAGTATGGCGGCGTGCTGATGATCGCGGGCCTCTTTTGGAACATCGGGCTGACTTTTGGCGCCCTCGAAATCCTCGGCGGCAAGAGCAGTGGAGTGGAATGGATGGAACTCCCCGGCGGCGCGGCGGGCATCATGTTTCTAGGTTATGCCATGGTGGCGTTGTGGGCGGCGGTGTTATTCGGCTTTCGCCGGCAGGGGCCGGCTTATATCTCGGTGTGGTATCTCCTCGCGTCGTTTCTTTGGCTGCCGTGGATCTTCGGCATCGGTTATCTCACTAATCGGTCCGCGGGATTGCAAGGGGTGATGCATAACGTGGTCGCGGCTTGGGCGAGCCAGAGTTTTCTAAGTATCTGGATTACCGGCGTGGGACTCGCGGCGGCGTATTATCTTATCCCGAAAGTCATCAACAAACCGGTGCACAGTTATAACCTTGCTTCGGTTGGTTTCTGGTCGTGGCTGGTCTTTGCGGCGCTTACCGGAGCGATCCGCCTAAGTGGCGGGCCAGTGCCGGCGTGGCTGGTGACCTTTAGCATCGCGGCGCAGATCTTACTCCTCGTGCAGATCGTGACGGTAACTGCCAACCTGGTTCTGACCATGCGGGGGCAGTATCACATGGTGTATCATTCTCCCACGATCCGCTTCACCTTCTTCGGAGCTATTTCGTTTTCGGTCGCCAGCGTGCTGAGCTTACTGGGCTCGTTGCGGTCGGTGGATAAGGTGCTGCACTTTACCGAGGCTACGACGGCCATGCAGCAGTGCGTGGTGTATGCCTTCTTTAGCATGGTGATGTTTGGAGCCATCTATTACATCATGCCGCGGCTGGTGGGTTGTGAGTGGCTTTCGTCGTCGATGATCAGCCTGCATTTCTGGGGCGCGGCTTATGGGGGCGGCATGGTGATCGTGTTACTTTTCCTGGGCGGATTGGCTTATGGGATGTCGCTCGGGGATCCGGAGGCGCTGTTTTCGCAGATTGTGCAGATCGGTTACTACATCCACGTCGGGCGCACGCTGGGGTTGGTGCTGGTGGTGATTGGGCATTTGATTTTTACGCTGCACTTCCTGCTTATGTTACTGCGCATTGGGCAGCCTGGCGGTGAGCCCACGCTGTTTGCACCGCTCGATGAGGAGGCGCACTAATATGGATCGCTCTCTTCCACTTTTCGCCGGAGTTATCGGGTCGTTTGCGCTTTCTGCTTTTACGTTGGTGATTGTGCCGAAGGCGCAGATCGGAGCGTTGCAACCGCAGACCACGTTGGACGAAGGTAAGATCACGGACATCTATCCGATTGAGAACGCGGGGATGATCAAAGGACGCGAAGTGTATGCGGCCAATGGTTGCATCTACTGCCACTCGCAGCAGGTGCGCGATGTGCAGAATGGCACGGACATCGAGCGCGGCTGGGGCGAGCGGCGCACGGTGGCGCGGGATTACTTATTTGAGCAACCGCCTTTCCTAGGAAGCGTGCGGCTCGGGCCGGACCTGGCTAACGTGGGCTCTCCGAAGTGGCGCAATGAACCGGAAGGCGAGACGCTCAAGCCGAAGAAGCGCGATCGTGCCTGGCACTTACTCCATCTTTACGCGCCGCGCACTGTGATTACCGAATCGAATATGCCGCCTTATCGTTACTTATTTGAGGAGCGGAAAATCAGCGGACAGCGATCGGCGGATGCGCTCGATGTGTTACCGCGTGGAGGAGCGGGTTACGAAGTGGTGCCGAAGAATGAAGCCAAGGCGCTGGTGGCTTACTTACTTTCCCTCGACCGGAGTCATCCGCTGCAAGAAGTAAAATGAGCGAGCCTACTAACCCACACACGCCGGAGAATCCCGATCGCATCGATTATCGGGAGACTTCCGATATTACCGAAGTGCATGCCGCGATCCAACGCGAGCACACGGAGCCGACGGCCAATGTTACTCCCGTGCCGCTGTGGCTAAGCGCGGTGTGCGGGGCGGCGATGGTGTGGGCGGGGACTTACTTTGGCATCTTCAATGGCGGATTGAGCGGCAACATTTTCAACGAGTACGAAAGCTCGCCCGCTGCGCTTTTTCCTAATCCGAGGAAAGTCGCCGGCGGCGGCCTGTCTGCCGAAGCGGCGCTGTCGCTGGCGCAAGCGGGCAAGGCAGTGTTTAGCAATTGCCAGGCGTGTCACCAGACGACCGGGCTCGGTGTGGCGGGACAGTTTCCGATGCTGGCGGGATCGGAGTGGGTGAAAGGTGGCGAGAAGCGGTTGCTGGCGATTCTGCTCAAGGGCGTGGTGGGGCCGATCACGGTGCTCGGGAAGACGGGCTCTTACGCTGGCAACATGGTCGGGTGGGAGACCACGCTTTCCTCGAAAAAAATCGCCGCCGTGGCGAGCTACGTGCGCTCGGAGTGGGGGAATGGCGCGCCCGAGATCAATGAGGCGGATGTGGAACTGGCGAAGAAAGAATTTGCCGAGCAGAAGACGCAGTGGACCGAGGCGCTGTTGTTGCAAATCGCGGATGAGAATTACGAAGGCGCAAGCGCCGCGCCCGCGCCCGCACCGGCAGCA
>JBBRXP010000259.1:0-6474 GCA_038238555.1 Chthoniobacterales bacterium
TACGTCGCCCTCACGCGCGCGCGGCAGGAATGCCATTTCGTGTGGGCGTGCGTGGAAAAGAACGAGAACTCCGCGGCGATGTGGGTGCTGCATCCGGGCGCCGCGGAGCTCTCACCAGCGGCCCTGCGCGCCGAGATCGCCGCGCTGGCTGAGAGCGCGCCCGAGGCGATCGCGATCGATCCGCTGGAAAGTGACACACGCGTCCCGCCTGTGATCCCCGGGCACAGGCGGGACGCCCGTGTCACGGCGCGCGTCTTTCGGGGCGCGATCGACCGCGAGTGGCGCGTCTCGAGTTTCACCTCGCTCGCCGAACATCGCGACACCGAGCAGCCCGACTACGATCGCGGATCCGCCCTGGTGGCCGAAGCGCCGGCGACCGGCATCCACGCATTCCCAGCGGGCCGGACCGCGGGCGTGCTTCTGCACACGATCTTCGAGCAGCTCGACTTTGCGCGGCCCGATGCGATCGCGCCGCTCGTCGAACGGAAGCTCGGGGCATTCGGTTTCAACGCGGCCGAGTGGCGCGACCCGGTCGCGGAGTGTGTGCGGCGCACATTGCGGGTCGAACTCGCGCCCGGCCTGCGCCTGGAGGGCGTGACGATGAGCGCGCGTCTCACGGAGGTGGAATTTTTTTACTCCGTCTCGCGTCTCGAGCCGCGCGCGCTTTCCGGCTTGTTGCGCGAGGCAGGCGTCGAGCGCTTGGCGTTCGATCCGCGCCGCGGCGTGCTGCGCGGATTTATCGATCTCGTCTTCGAGCACCGCGGGAAATTTTTCATCCTCGACTGGAAATCAAACCGGCTTGGCTCCGACTCAGCGGCATATCACCCCGCCGCGCTGCGGCAGGAGATGGCGCGGCATCATTACGCCTTGCAGTATCACCTCTACGCCGTCGCGCTGCACCGCTACCTGCGCTTGCGGCTCGGCGCGGGCTACGACTACACGCGGCACTTCGGCGGCGTGTTTTATGTCTTCCTGCGCGGCATCGAGCCCGCGCGGCCAGAGCTCGGCGTCTTCCGCGAACTGCCGCCCCGCGAGCGCATCGAGCGGCTCGACACCTTTTTCGACAGCGCGCTGTGAACGGAGGCTCCTGCGCGACACGGGCGGAACCTTTCCCGACGGGCGCGCGTGTGGCAGGCTCGCGCCGATGGAACCCGCCCCGCCTCTCTCCACCGCGCAGCTTTTCCGGCTGTTGCTGTGGGCGCAAGGGCGTTCGTTTGCGGCGCGGCTCCGCGCGGGGTGGCGGGAGGCGCCGCTGCTGCTCGTGATGTTTGCGGCGTTCGTGCTCGGGTATCTCGCGGTCGGCTACTGGCTCTTCTTCACGGGGCTGAATTTCCTGGTGCACTTCGCCCTCGTCGGTCCGCTGCTTTTGCAGCGCATTCTCTTCCTCATCTTCGCTTTCTTTTTCGTGATGCTGGTTTTTTCCAACCTCATCATCGGCTACGCCACACTCTTCAAGAACCGCGAAACGCAGTGGCTGCTCTCGCTGCCGGTGGCGCATCGCGACGTGTATCGCTGGAAGTTTCTCGAGGCGCTCGCGGTGTCGAGCTGGGCGCTCATTTTTCTGAGCGCGCCGATGATGATCGCCTTTGGCCGCGTGCAGGAAGTGCGGCCGCTTTTCTACGCGCAGATGGCGGTGGTGTATCTGCCTTTCGTAGTGCTGCCGGCGCTGCTCGGGTCGTGGAGCATCGTCTTCCTGGTGCGCGTGCTTTCGCGCCGCGGGGTGCAAAAGGGCTTGGTGCTGCTGGCCGCGATCCTTGTGCTCGGGCTGATCTTCGGGCTGAAGCCGGTGACGGACGCCGAGGCCGCGTCGCAGCAGGACGTGCTCTCCTTTGCCCAACTCCTCCGCCACACGCGGCTGAGCATGAACCCGTATCTGCCGAGCGCGTGGCTCGCGCAAAGTGTCATGGCGTGGGGCAGCGGGCTTGCGTTGCGCGGCACGTTTTTCTTCCTGCTGCTGTTGAGCAATGCACTCATGGGGCTGCTCGTCGGATTTGAAATCGTGGGCCGCTTTTTCTTCAGCAGTTGGACGCTCGCGCTCAGCTCGCGCACTGGGCGCGCCGCCGAGGCCAGGCGCCGGCGCGGGCTCTCGCTGCTCGAGCGCGGCGCAGATGCACTGGGCCGCTTCTCCCGGCCGGGCGCGGCGCTCGTGCTCAAGGACGTGCGGCTTTTCTGGCGCGATCCCGCGCAGTGGATTCAGTTCGTGATCTTCTTCGGCCTGCTCTGCATCTACGTGCTCAATCTGCGCAACGTCGCCTTCGATTCGCAGAACCCGTTTTGGGAGACTTTGATCAGCCACCTCAATCTCGCCGCGAGCGCCCTCACGCTCTCGACGCTCACCACGCGCTTTGTCTTTCCGCAATTCTCGCTCGAAGGCCGGCGGCTCTGGATCATCGGCTTTGCGCCTCTGGGGCTGCATCGCATCCTGCTGCAAAAATTCTGGATGAGCGCGCTGAGCTCGATGGTGGTGACCGTGGCGCTCATGGTGGCCTCGAGCGTGATGCTGCATTTGCCGTGGGCAAAGGTCGCGTTCTTCGGCGTGGCGATCGCCCTCATGAGCGCTTCGCTCAGCGGCCTGGCCGTCGGGCTCGGGGCGCTGTTTCCCAATTTCAAGGAGGACAATCCCTCGAAGATCGTGAGCGGCTTTGGCGGCACGCTCTGCCTGGTGGCGAGCTTCATCTACATCACGCTCTTTGTGGCGCTGGCCGCGCTGCCCGACGTGCGGCGCGTGACGCGCATCGTAGTGCCGGTCCCGGACTCGGTTGCTTTCGTCGCGGCGGTGGTGCTCAGCGGGGTGGTGCTGGCGGTCCCGCTTTTTAGTGCGATGCGTCGCGTGAAAAATCTGGAGTTCTAAAAGCGCCGTACTAGAGTCGCCGCACCATGTCCGATCACGCGCGCTCCAGTGACCCGTTTCTCGATCTTCCCGAAGACGATTCCCTCACCGGCGAGCATCTCGACTCGCAAGTGCAGAAGGCGCACGAGCAGATCCTCTCCCTCAAGCGCCAGCAGGAGCAGGTGGAAAAACAAAAGCGCGAGCTCGAAGAACTCTCGCGCCGGCAGGAGCAGCTCCACGTGGGCCGCACGGAGATGCTGGAAAAATTCACCCGCTCCATCGTGGTGGTGGAGCGCGAGACTTACGACGCGCAGAAACGCGTGGAGCTTTTGCAGAGCATCCACGAATGCTTCGCGAGCCACGCCGCCAATATCGAGTCCATCAATCCGAAAGGCTGGGAGGGCCTCGACATCAACAAGGAGCTCAACAAGGCCCTGAGCGCCGTGGACGATGCGCGGGCGGAATACAGCAAGTCGCTGCCAAAGATCACGCCGGCGTCGGACACGGATGGCGGCGATCCCGTCGCGGCCTCCGCGGGCTTTCAGCTCGATTACTCCGGCGCGGATCGCAGAGATTTTCTCTACTGGCTCAAGTCGGGGTTCGCTTTCACCCTCCCCATCTTTGCGCTCGGCATCGTGCTCATCGTGGTGCTCGTCGCCATCTTCAATCGCTGATTTTTTTCCGATGTCAGCCAAGCGTCGTCCCGTGAAACAGCCCAAGCTCCCCGCGACGCCGCTCGACGCCCGAAAACGCCATCTCGAGGAGGATGCGCGCAAGCTCAAAGAGCAGATGAGCCGGTGCGAGGCCTTCATCGAGAAAGCGCCCGAGATCAAGCAGCAGCGGGCCTTGCGAGAGCGCGAGGCCTTGATCAAAGCGCGCTCGCGCGGCGCCTCCGCCATCCCCGGCTCGCGCACCGCGCTGCCCGATCCGCGCTACCGTCCCGAGCCGCCGTTGCGGGCGCGAGTGGCCGCCGCCGGCCCGCGCCTGCGCAGCGAGCGGGCGCAGGGGAAGCTGATGTTTTTCTTCCTCGTGGCGATCCTCGCGGGAGTGATGACGTGGGCGTATTACTTTGTCCTCCGCGGCTGAGGCGGGGGAGAAAGTTGAGTGTTGAGAGTTGAGTGTTGAGTGTTGAAAGTTTGGCGCTTTGCGCAGCGTACGAAGTGCGCGCAGTGCCTCTCTCCGATCACTCAACTCTCCCCTCCCAATGAGCGAGCAATTCGACGTCCGTTACACCGCGCAGCTTGCGCGCTTGCACTTGAGTGAGGAAGAGATCGCGAAGTTTCAGGTCCAGCTCTCGCAGGTGCTCGCTTATGTCGAGAAGCTCGAGACTGTGGACGTCTCGGGAGTCGAGCCGACGTCGCACGCGCACGAGGTCTTCAATGTTTTCCGAGCCGATAAACCGCGCGATTGGTTCACGCCGCGCGAGGCGCTCGCCAATGCGCCGCGGCAGGCGAATCAACTCTTCATCGTTCCGAAGGTGATCGAGTAGCGCATGGAGCTGCACTCCCTTTCCGTCGCCGAAGTGCAGCAGAGGTTGCGCGCTCGCGAGGTCTCGCCGGTCGAGGTGCTGCGCGCGCTGGACTCGCGCATCGCCGCGGTCGATCCGCATATTCACGGCTACCTCTCGCGCGATCTCGACGCGGCGCTCGCGCAGGCCGAGACGGCCGATGTTTCGCTCCCGCTCGGCGGCGTGCCGATTGCGATCAAGGACTTGATCAACGTCGCGGGCGAGCCGTGCACGTGCGGCTCGAAGATTTTGGAAACTTACCGCTCGAACTACGACGCGACCGTAATCCGCAAGCTGCGCGCGGCGGGCGCGATTCCATTTGGACGCTGCAACATGGATGAGTTTGCGATGGGCAGTTCGACGGAAAACTCCGCCTTCGGACGCACGCACAATCCGTGGGATCCTTCTCGCATTCCCGGCGGCTCGAGCGGCGGCTCGGCGGCGGTGGTCGCGGCGGATGAAGCCTTTGCCGCGCTCGGCTCGGATACCGGCGGCTCGATCCGCCAGCCCGCTGCGCTCTGCGGCTGCGTGGGATTGAAGCCGACCTACGGCCGAGTGTCGCGCTTCGGGCTCGTGGCGTTTGCTTCATCGCTCGATCAGATCGGACCTTTCACCAAGACGGTGCGCGACTCGGCGCTCCTGCTCAATGCGATCGCCGGGCGCGACGCGATGGACTCGACGAGCCTCGACGAACCGGTGCCGGATCACACCGCGCTGCTTGGCTGCGACTTGAAAGGCGTGCGGCTCGGAATGCCGCGCGAGTATTTCATCGAAGGCATCGACCCGCAGATCGACGCCGCCGTGCGCACGGCCCTCCGGCATTACCAATCGCTCGGCGCGGAAATCGTGGAAGTCTCGCTGCCCAATACCGAGCACGCGGTCGGCGTCTATTACATCATCGCGACCGCCGAGGCTTCGGCGAATCTCGCGCGCTTCGACGGCGTGCGCTACGGCCACCGCGCCGAGGGCGCCGAGGGGCTGCTCGATCAATACGGGCGCACGCGCGAAGAGGGGTTTGGCCCCGAGGTAAAGCGGCGCATCATCCTCGGCACCTACGTGCTCAGCTCGGGTTACTACGATGCCTACTACCTCCGCGCGCAAAAGGTCCGCACGCTCATCCGGCGCGATTTTTCTCAGGCGTTTGAAAAGGTGGACGCCATCGTGTGCCCCACTTCGCCCGAGATCGCCTTCAAGGCCGGCGACCGCAGCGACGATCCGCTGAAAATGTATCTCGCCGACATCTTCACCATCGCCACGAATCTCGCCGGCATCTGCGGCATCAGCATCCCGTGCGGCTTTGCCTCGGTCGATGGTCGGCAGCTCCCGATCGGGCTGCAACTGCTCGGCAAGCCGTTTCAAGAAGCGCAACTCCTGCAAGTGGCTCACGCATTCGAGCAATCCACCGACTGGCACCGGGCGCGACCGACGTAGCCACGCCTCCGTCGCGGCTACGCGCGCGCGAAGTGATGCAGCGCGTCGGTCGTGCAGCCGCCGCGTTGCCAGCGCAGAAAGTGCGCGATCGCGGTGGTCGTGAAGCGTTTCGCCTCCGCCACGGCATCGCGCAGGGCCAGCCCTTTTCCCAACCCGGCGGCGATCGCGGCGGAATAGGTGCAGCCGGTGCCGTGCGTCGAGACGCCGGGCACGAAAGGCGCGGCGAACTCGTACACCGCGCCGTCGGCAAAAAGCAGATCGACCGCCATCGGAGTCCGAAGATGCCCACCTTTGATGAGGAAGCTCACGTCGAACTGTGCCGTGAGTTCCGCGCCGGCGCGCCGCATTTCCTCGAGGTTCGCCACAGGCCGGCCCAGCAGCGTGCGCACTTCATCGAGGTTCGGCGTGATGAGCACGGCGAGCGGGAAAAGGCGCTCGCGGTAAAGCGCGATCGCATCCTCTTGCAGCAATGGATCGCCACTGCTCGCGACCAGCACGGGATCGACCACCACCGGCGGCCGGCGCTCACATTTTGCGAAGCACTCCGCGAGCGTGTCGCACACCGTCGCGACGATCTCGCGCGAGTAGAGCATCCCGGTCTTGAGCGCGGCGATCGGGAAGGCGTCGAAGAGCAGCCGGACTTGCTCCGCGACGATTTCCGGCGCGACCGGCTGGATGGCGCTCACTTTTCCCGGCACCTCGGCGA
>JBBRXP010000260.1:0-6424 GCA_038238555.1 Chthoniobacterales bacterium
AGCTGCGGCGCCTCGCCGCAGGAAGTGCCCGCGGCGCCTCGCCGCGAGTGCGGGCTCTGGCGGCGAGGGCGCCGCAGCTACGACACTCAAGGCGCTGGCGCATCCCTCCACCCATGACTCCACGTCATCTCCGAAGCCCGTGGCCAACGGATCGCCGGTCATTGCGTGACTGGCAGCTCGCCCGCCTGCGCACTTTCTTGCGCAGCACCGTGCTGCCCTTCTCCGCGCACTACCGGCGGCTCTTTGCCGAGCAGCACATCGACCCCGCGGCGCTACGCGCGCCGGACGATTTGAGGCGCATTCCTTTCACCACGAAATCGGATCTCACCGTGTCGCCGGAGCACGCCGATCCCGCCCGCGAGTTTGTGCTCGTGCCGGACCGGACGGTGCTCGCCCGCCGCTTCACAAGCATCGCCGGAGCGCTGCTGCACGGGCGCGCCGCGGTCGCGGAAAAGTTTGAGCACGAGTTCCGCCCGCTGCTTCTCACGAGCACCACCGGCCGGTCTTCCGAGCCCGTGCCCTTCCTCTACACCGCCCACGACATCGAGAATCTCAAGATCGCCGGCGCGCGCGTGATGAGCGTGTGCGCCACGAATCGCGAGATGCGGATGCTGAACATGTTCCCCTTTGCGCCGCACCTCGCCTTCTGGCTCACGCATTATGCGGGGAAAGAATTCGGCGTCTTCGTGCTCGACAGCGGTGGCGGCAAGACGATGGGCACCGACGGCAACCTGCGCCTCCTCCGCAAGATCAAGCCCGACGTGCTCATCGGCATGCCCACCTTTCAATATCACGTTCTCCAGGCCGCCGTCGCCGAAGGTGTGAAATTGCCGAACTTGAAATTGATCGTGCTCGGCGGGGAAAAAGCCCCCGCTGGAATGCGCCGCAAACTGCGCGCGCTGGCCGCGCAACTCGGCGCCGAGCGCGTCGATGTGCTGCGCACCTACGGCTTCACCGAAGCCAAGCAGGCGTGGGTCGAGTGTCCATTCGCCGAGGACGCCGGTTCCGCTGGCTACCACGTGCATCCCGATCTGTCGCTCCTCGAGATCGTCGATCCGAAGACCGGTGAACCGCGCGGCGATTGCGAGCCCGGCGAGATCGTCTTCACGCCGCTCGCCGCGCGCGGCAGCGTGGTGCTGCGCTACCGCACCGGCGACTGCATCGACGGCGGGCTCTGCCACGAGCCGTGCCCGTGTTGTGGCGCGATCGTGCCGCGCTTGGTCGGCGAAATTTCCCGCAGCTCCGAATTGCGCGAGATGAATCTCGACAAGCTCAAAGGCACGCTCGTGGATTTCAACCAGCTCGAGCACGTGCTCGATAACGTCGAGCACGTCGGCACCTGGCAGCTCGAGCTGCGCAAAGTCCACGACGATCCACACGAACTCGACGAGCTCGTGTTGCACGTCGCCAAGTCCGACGCCTTCGACGACGCGCAACTTCGCCATGAAATCAACCGCCACTTCGCCAGGGAGACCGAGATTCATCCCAATCGTATCGAATTCCACACCGCCGACGAGATGCGTGCCAAACAGGGCGTCGGGACTCAGCTCAAGGAGCAGCGGATAGTCGATCGGCGGCCGAAGAATCTGGAGGCGCCCAGGACAGTCTCACGCAGATGAAATTCGAAATAAAAACCCGGCCGGAGGAGTTACTCCCCGGCCGGGCTCTTATCCCTTTTCGGATTAGTTATAAGCTCGGAGGCAAGCTGATTACGCGCTGCTGCATCACCGCGCTGCTATTGCCGCTCGCGTCGGTGACAAAGAGCGAGATGGTGAAGACTCCTTTTGGCGCGACTCCCTCAAGCGGCAGACCGACGACAGTGAAGGTGTAATGTCCGCGCGAGTCGGGCTGAGTAATGAAGAGGCCGAAGTCGTCGGTGGGTTTTTAGTTACTGAGTTAGTGTTCCGCGGCGGGTCCTCGCGGGGCCTTACTGCCGCCCACCCACTCCGCCGCGGAACGAGGCAGACCTTAAATTGCCCGGCGAACCCGCCTAATCGGGCAACCACCCTTAAACTTGCGCGGTCCATCCCACGGTTGGGAAAGAAGCTGCCGCTTTCCCTCGGAATGGGAACCGGCTAGAAGGGGAAGCGATGGAAGTGCATCTCCACTTTACTAAAGAGCGCATCCTGCCGCCGCCGCTCGAGCTGCCCTCCCGCGAGATCGGCGCGTGCGTCGAGTTCCTGGGCATCGTCCGCGAGATCGAAGGCGAGCGGGCACTGGAGGGCTTGCGCTACGAGGCTCACGAGCCGATGGCCGCGCGACACTTGCACCGCATCTTCTGCGAACTCGAAGAGGCGCACCGGTGCAGTGCAGTGACGTTCATCCACCGTCTCGGCTGGGTGCCGGTCGGCGAGGTGTCGCTCTTTGTGCGCGTGCTGGCGGCCCATCGCCGGGAAGCGCTGCGTTTCTGCGAGGCGGCGATCGATCGCATGAAACGCGACGTGCCGATCTGGAAAAGGTAGCTGCGGCGAGAGAACTCCGCGGTTTGACGAAGCTCACCTTCACGGACACCAGCGGGTTCGCGCCGGGCGAGTCCTTTGGCCACAGCTTGAGGACTCGTCGCCGAAGAGGCCGGCGCGAAGGAGCGTTTCAGCGCGGAATCCTTCGAGAGCAGCGTGTCGAGACTCCACGTATTCGACGCCCGGATCGAAGACGCGGTTGATGCGCATCCGAACCGGCCTCGCTCATCTCTTGCCAGATCGCGAGCACATTGCCGCCGGGGCCGACCGTGAGCGCGAAATCCGCAATTCCGTGCCACCGAATCCTCCAACGGCGTCAAGCCGGCTAACGATAGATGAGATACTCCTCGCGCCTCGAGCTGAATTTTTCGCGCTCCGCGGCCCACAGCGCCTTGATCTCGTCGAGCGATTTGCCGGCTTGGACCGCGGCGAGCGTGGGTGGATGCGCAAGCAGACGAGCGAGGCGCTCGATCTTCACCTCCCGCGGATGGCCGCGGTGCAGCACGGTCGCGAGCACGATGCCGAGATCGAGCGGACTGAAAGCTTCGCGGTCGGTGACGATCATTTGCACGCCGCGGCATTCCTCTCCGGCAAAGGTGCTCGCCGCGGGAGTGAAGCGGATGGGCGCGAAGCGCATGCCCGGTAGCGCGGCGGCACCGAGCGCGGCAGCCAGCGCGCGCTCGTCGAGATACGGCGCGCCGAGCAACTCGAAGGGACGCTCGGTGCCGCGGCCGACGCTCACGTTGCAAAACTCGAGCAGCCCCACGCCGGGATAGAGCGTCGCCGCGGTGAGACTGCGCATATTTGGCGACGGGCTCACCCACGGCAGGCGCGTCTCGTCAAACCACGCGCCGCGCGTCCAGCCTTCGCACGCGACGACGGTGAGATCGACGCCGGGCGCGCGTTCGGCGGCAAACATCTTCGCGAGTTCGCCCACCGTCATGCCGTGGCGCACGGGCAGCTCATGCCACGCGGTGAAGCTGCGAGGAGCGGCGAGCACGGGGCCTTCTACGCGCGCGCCGCCGATGGGATTCGGTCGGTCAAGTACGATGAATTTTTTGCCCGCGCGCGCCGTGGCGGCGATGCATTCGCCGAGCGTGGAAATGTAAGTGTAGAAGCGGCAGCCGATGTCCTGGATGTCGAAGACCAACGCATCGAGTCCGGCGAGTTGAGCGTCGGTCGGCGCGCGCGTCTCGCCGTAGAGACTGTGAATCGGCAGGCCGGTGCGCTCGTCGCGCGAGTCGGCGATCTTTTCATCGAGCGCGCCGCGGATGCCGTGCTCGGGGCTGAAGAGCGCGGCGAGCGTGACGCCGGGCGCACCGTGCAGCAGGTCGATCGTCGGGCGGCGCTCGCGGTCGATGCCGGTGTGGTTTGTGACGAGGCCGATCTTGAGTCCGCGCAGCGTGGCAAATTTTTCGCGCGCGAGCACGTCGATGCCGGCGAGCACTTCCGCGCCTTTGAGATCAAATCCGCGCACCGCCTCCGCCGCGAGCGTGCCGAGGGTGCGGTGCAGCGCGATCACGCTGCCGGCCTCGGTGGGGTGATTTCGATTCGACAGGAAGATGATGAAGGTGCGAGAAACCGGATCGATCCACAGCGAGCCGCCCGTCCAGCCGGTGTGGCCGTAGCTGCCGAGCGGGAACCATTGGCCGCGCGGCCCGGCATACGGCGAGTCGATGTCCCAGCCGAGTCCGCGCCGCGCGGTGATCGCGGCGGGAGTCTGCACACTGGTCATCAGCGCCACCGTTTCGCGCTGCAGCACCGGCGCGCCACCTCCGAGCAGCATGCGGGCAAAACGCGCGAGATCGGCCGCCGTGGTGAAGAGGCCGGCGTGTCCCGCCACGCCGTCCATCCGCCGCGCCGTGGGATCGTGCACCACCCCGCGCAATACTTCGCTGCCGATGCGTTCGGTCGGCGCGACGCGGCTCGTCTCGCGCGGCTTGAAACCGGTGTCGCGCATCGCGAGCGGCGCGAAAATTTGCGCGGCGCAGTAGTCGTCGAGCCGCTGCCCGCTCACGCGCCGCACCACTTCGCCGAGCACGATGAAATTGATGTCGCTGTAACGAAACGCGCTCCCCGGCGGATTCGGCAGCGGCTCTGCGCACGCGAGCGCGATGCCGGTCTCCTCGCCGCTCCACGCGGGCGTCAGCGGCACGTCGGGCCGCAATCCCGAGGTGTGCGTGAGTAATTGCCGCAGCGTGATGGCTTCCTTCCCCGCGCCGCGAAACTCCGGGATGAAATCGCTGGCCCGCGCATTGAGCGAAGCGCCGCCGTCCGCGTGCGGCACCGTTTCGGCCGCACGAGGACGGCGCTCCGAAAGCCGGCCGCGCTCGACGAGTTGCATCACCGCGGTGGTGGTGGCGATGACTTTGGTGAGCGACGCCGCGTCGAAGATCGTGTCCTCGGTCATCGCTTCACGCACCGGTTCGACCGCGCGATTTCCAAAAGCCCGGTGATACGCGACCCCGTCGTGTTCAAGCCACAGCACGCCGCCAGGGCAGCGTCCATCGGCGATCGCGAGCGAAATGGCGGCATCCATCGCCGCGAGTTTGTCGGCGTGGAATACGTCGCCGATCCCGGCGGCGCGCGCCTCGAGGCACAGACTGAGCGCGAGAAGAAGCGCGATCACCGCGGCTCAAGCCAGGAAGGCGCGCAGGACGCGAAGATTCTCCACATCGTCGAAGAGCGCGCGGATCGGGATGCGAAAGCCGGCGACCACCGTGCTCGCCACTTCGCCGCTGCCGGACTTGAGCGCGAGTTCGTAGCGGCCCTCGCGCGGGAGATACTGCTCGACGATCTCGCGCTCGACATCGATGAGCCAGTACTCGCCCACGCCGTGCGCTTCGAAGTCGCGATATTTTACGCCGCGATCGCGATGCTCGGTGGAATCGGAGAGCACCTCGCAGATGAAATCGGGAATCGGAAATTTCATGGTGATCGGTTCGATGAGCGCCGCTTTTTCGGGACCGAAGAAGACCACGTCGGGTTCGTAATCATTACGCGGGAAAACGCAGAGCGATTTTTCGGTGTGAACTTTGCCGAGTCCCCGCAGGTCGCAGTAAGTGGAAAGCAAGCGCTCAAGACGCTGGCGAGTTTCGGTGTGACGGGCTTTGGTGGGGGAATGCATGATGACTTCTCCATTGATGAACTCGGCTTTCTCCTGGTCGGTCACTTCCTCGTAGAAGCGCTCGCGCCGCTGGCGCTCGGTCTCCAGCGTGAGTTGAAGCGCGGCGACTTGTTCTGGTAACGCCGGGTCGTCGAGAAGGGTGGAGAGGGCCGGGCTCATGGGGCGGACATTAACGCGCGGCCTCGCACGCGACAAGAGGCGGGAAGGATCTGGGGAGCGCGCGCCGCGTCTCGCGCGCTGGTCGCGGCGTCCCGCTGCGACGGACTTTCTTGGACGCGCGACTCCGGCAAAAGCTCCGCGCAGTCCGGCCCCATGTTTCGCCATCTGGACGACTCTCCACTCACGTTCGAGTACGTCCTTGCGCGCCAGTTTGCGGTTCGCTTCCCGGATGTAATCACGCGTCGCTGTTTTGCGTTTGAGATCGGCGAGAGTCAGCGTCGAGCCGCGCGCAAACTCCAGTGCATGGAGCTCGTGCTCCCGGACGACCGACCGCCGCTCAAACAGATGCTCCTCAGCCCATGCAACTGCCGCCGCTGCCGTGATCGCTTGCCGCTCTTCTGAACTCGAAGGAATACGCGACGACGGTTCATCCGCGGGTGTGAGCTGACTTTGCCACAGCGCGTGGAGTCGGTCCGGCGCCAGGTCGCTCATCTTGCGGGAGCGTGGTCTGCGCGCCAGATACTCGCGAATGTCGTTGATGTTGCCGCTGCTTTTTTCGGGATGCTCGGCCAGGAATTGCCGCGTTTGCTCGTCGATTTGACTATGCCTTTTCGAGAATAGCTCCGCCAGCTCTGGCGAAAATCCGACCACACGGAAATCACCACGGGCGGCATTTTCA
>JBBRXP010000261.1:0-6414 GCA_038238555.1 Chthoniobacterales bacterium
AATCATCAAGAGCGCGTCATCCCGCTTTTTCCAAACCTGCGAAATCTTCTCGTGCGCCTGATCGCCGCTCACGACTCAACCGACATGAGCGAGCGGGTTTTTGACATCGACTCCCCTCGTGGCGCGATGAAGCTGGCTTGCAAGCGGGCGGGATTGAAACAGTTCTCCGTGCATTCCCTGCGGCATTTTTTTGCCTCCAACGCAATCGAGAGCGGGATCAATTTCAAAGTCATCTCCGACTGGCTCGGACATTCGGACGGCGGAACTTTGGTCGCCAAGACCTACGGCCATTTGCGGGCGGACTACAGCGCCGCAATGGCCGAGAAGATGTCCTTTGAAGCTTTCGATGGCCCCCGAGTTCTGCCACTCGAAAGCGGAGCGAAAGCCGCCTAGAGCGTATTCTGAACTTTAGCGGAGGAGAGATTGCAGCATGAGAGTAAGGAATGCGAGCCAGTGAAGACCTGCGACTGAAGTCGGTAGTCTTTCGTAGTCCCGCGCCAGTCGGCGGAAACGACTGGCCCAGGCAAAGGAGCGCTCCACCACCCAGCGTCTTGGCAGTAGGACGAATCCCCGCTTGGCTTCGGCGAGTTTGACGACGATCAATTCCACGCCGTGCTTGGCGGCTTGGGCGGCAGGTTCCGCGCCCGTGTAGCCTTGGTCGACAAAGGCCGCTTTCACACTGCCCTCGGTAACCTCTTGAACCTCCTTGAGGAGATCCTCGACTTGGGCGCGCTCCTGCTCGTTGGCAGGGGTGACCTTCAAAGCAAGCAGGTGGCCGAGCGTGTCGACAGCGATATGCACCTTCGAGCCTTTCTTGCGCTTGTATCCATCATAGCCTGCGCGCTCACCACTCTCCGGTGTGCTTTGCAAGGTGCGCCCGTCAAGAATGGCCGCCGAAGGCTCGGCGGTTTTGTCGGCCAACATGCGCAACAGCTTGCGCAGATCATGCGTCAGGGTCTCAAAGCAACCTGCGGCAATCCAGCGCTGAACTTGCTGGTAGACGATTGACCCGGACGGAAAATCGTTGGGAATCATGTGCCAAGGACAGCCTGCTCGAACAAGGTAGCGCACGGCGTTGAAGACCGCCCGCAACGAGTGCTCTCGCTGCGGCGCGTCCTCTTTCATCAACGTCAAATAGGGTGCGCAGAACGCCCACTCCTCGTCAGTGACATCGCTAGCATAGCTCGTTTTTCCGCTGCCGGTTTTGAACTTCTTTTTTACCATCCACAGCGTGATGCATAATGGCAATTATAAAGTACAGCCTTATTTACAAACCCAAAGTCCAGAACACGCTCTAGACCGTCTCCGTTTTATAGCGTTCGATTTCGGAACGCGGGATTTGCTTGGTTCGGAGAGCGCTGCTGCTTTTGAAGAATCCGCGCTTTTGGAGTCGGCGCACGGATTTGTCGCTCGTGCCGATGGCTTCGGCGACTTCCTTCACGGTGTAGAATTCTTTTTCGCGCTTACCGTTTGCGATGAGAGTCTGCGATTGGTTGCTCCGCGCGTAGAGCTTTTCAAGCTGCGCGGACATCTTATCCACTTTCTCCCCGAGCGATTCGACGATGCACAGCATCGACGCGAAGGTTTGCATCGTTCGCGCCAAGCTCGGTGGTTTGTTCTGGCCGTCAGGCATTTCGTTGGGCTTTGACTAAGCTGCGTGCTCGCGTGCCAGGAGACGCCGCACGGCTGTCCCTAAGTGTTCCTCCGGGTCAAGTTCCGGCAGCAAGTATCTCGGTTCCACTTCAAAGAGCCGGACAAAATATAGGAGGTCGGAATCGCTGACGTGGATAAGACGGGCTTCGACCTTCGCGAGTGTGCTGCGCGAGATATTCCAGCCCATACGCCGCAGGTATTTCGCCAGCGATTTTTGAGTCCAGGAGAACTGGATACGCAGGCTTCTGATCTTCGGCCCCACCACATTCTTGTAGGTTAGTTGGCTCATAATGGACGGCACGCTAGCGCGGTGCTGGTAATGTGGTTGCGCTGTGGGCGGAGCAATGTGGGTTGCCTGTCAAGAATCGGAATTCCACAGGAGCGCGGGCAAGGCGCACGAGGCGCAATCGCGTTATCGCAACAGTCCTTTCAATGAAAGTTGCTCCATGCACGGCGCAACACCCCGGCTCCCATCCCCTACTCCGAGGAGGTGAAAAACATGTCCACCTAACAACCAACCACAAATCCAAAAAAACGGGGATTGATGAGTTTGTCGCTCACCAATCCCCGAAGGCTGTTAGGAGCCAAGGAGTCGAAATAATTCGCGACGAAACTTGGCTTCCGATTGCCGGGAGTCAAGAAAAATGCCGAGTTTTTCTAACGGGTGGGATCTGCCCACATGCCGGAAGGAAGAGAATAGTATTTGTCGCCGCCGTGGCCGTCGTCGCGGCCACGTTGCAACGTGCCGTGCGCGCTTGAAGGGATGGATTGAGAACGTCGCAGCGCGCTCGCCGATTTGGGGTGACATTGACCTCAGTGCCTTTTGCCGTAAGACCGGCTATAGCCGTGAGCATACCACGCGAGAGTTATCGAGACTGCGCCGCAGCGGAGAGCTAGTGTTCGAGACGAAGATGCGAACCAGGGGCGGGCGTGGCGCGAAGAAATGGGGCGTTATCGTCGCCGATCCAGCGAAGCTCCTCTACGACAAGCACTCTCTCTTCTACGACCGTCGCAGCAAGCCACTCCACAACTATACGACGCTCGGTAACGGTGGAGAAAAGATCGCGCCGACCATCATGATCGAGCAGCGAAAGCGTCCGCCCGGCCGTCCGAGGAAGATTCAGCCAAAGGCGTCCGTTGCTTCGGTAAAGCAGCCATCGCCGGAAGGAGTTTTGAAGACGCCCCCGCTTCCGAAAACGGCACCCGCAAAGCCCGCCGAAAATGACCGAGTCTGTGACAATGCTAATACTGGAGAGGATTCCTACGGAATACAGCAGTCAGATCAATACGGCGCGGGGCGCAATGTTGCGCAGTGGCGCGGTTGGGAAGAAGACGCTGCGAGGCGAAAATCCGCTCCGAAATTGCGGAAAAAGTCATTCGCGATGCTGGAGTTGCTCGCCGGGTGTCATTGGGACAACTGCAAAGTCACCTTTGCCCGCCGAACTGCGTTCCGTTTTACGCTGACTTCCCTCACCGACGGGCATCGAGCGGAGCGCATCGTCTCGTGCTATGCGGATGCGCTCTACGTCAGTCACGGCTTTGCCGTGGATCGAGCTGCCAGCACGGGAAAGATCACATTTTTCAACCTTTCATCGACGGTGGTAAAGGCGCGCAAACTTCTCGCTCGCGACGGCCTGACGAGGCCGGAGCGAGTCGGGAATTGGTATCGCGATCATCCACGCGCTACCGAAGTCCACATCGACGCGGACGAGCTTGCCCGAGTTCACGCGCAGGTTCTCGCCACGTTTCCGCGCTGATAAAAGCGGCGCTACCGAGTCGGGTTATTGCTTGCCCCGTCCTCGTCTGAATCGGCAATTGCGGCGATTTCAATGGAAAGAATGACCGCGGCATTCGGCTCGGCGAGCTTGGCATACTTCGGTGCGATTTCCTTGATCCATTCGACCGCGAGTTTTTGCAGCGCCAGCCCAACCTCGCGCAAGTGCCGCCCGGAGATCGTTACTTCGTGCGTGGTGAACAGCAGTTTGAGCACGTCCCCTTTGTCGCCGGGCGTGAATTCGGCGGAGAGGAAATGCGATACGGGGAACACGAAAAAGCCCCCGCTCTTCAACTCGACCCGGAGTGCGTGCGTTTGTGGATCTTCATTCCAACACACAACGCTTCGCTTTGTCGCACTAGCCTCGGTGGATTTACTCTCCGATTGGCTCGTTCTTATCATGATACGGATACCTCTCGCCGAACCGCATTCACTCTCAACCGTGACGCAAGCGCGGCGATGCGATGGCAGATCGTGGCGGCGAGTTGACGCCCGCGTGTCAGGCCGGTTGCCAGACTGCGACGCAAACTCCGACGCTTTCGCTGACGCAGCGTTGTCAGATCGAGCGCCAGTTCGCGATCACCGGAGCGGGTGATGTTTTCCCGCAACTGCTCCTTGTCGGCCGTGAAGATTCTGACGCCTTTGCGTCCCCGCGAAATGGTCACATACCATTGCTGCCGGCTAGTCGCGGCCTGCAGCGCCGAGTCTGAGAAGAGCACGTAGTCCACGGTCTTACCCTGCGAGCCGTAGGACGTGACGGCGTAGCCGCGCACGAACTGGCGGTAGTCACGTTCCAGCACGCGGCCATCATGCAACACGATGCGACCATCACTTTCGATCCGGGCGACGGTGACGAGTTCGCCGTTCGCCAAGGCTCGACCATTCTTCGTTTTCGCGTTCGCCTTGAGCTGCAATCGGTCCCCCGTGGAAAGCGACGTTTCTCGCTCGCGGCAGACCGTGAGCCGTTCAAGCTGCGCAAACCGGATTTCGCGAATCTTGTTGCCCGCCTCCACGACGATCGCGTTGTCGCTCATCGCGACCAGGCGCCCGCGCTGCCCCTTCCGGAAGCCGCTCGTGTCGCGGTTGAAAACAATCACGCTTTCAGCTTCGTAAGAACGCGCATCGCGCTTTTGCGCGTCCGTCAAATCGACGGCTTCGAGCGTCGAGATTGCGTGCTCCTCAGCCCCGATCAAACCGGCCCGCTTGAGTGCATCCCGCACGCTCTCATTCACCTTCCGAATCTCCGACCACGTTTGCGCGACGACGACGGTGGACTCGCCCTTGCGGGCGAGTTCCAGGTAATGACTGGCGAGTCGTTCTTGTTGCTCCCCTCTCCTGCACTCCACCACCGCACCGTGTCCTTCCAGCCGGTCGAATGACTCCGAAGCCAGGCCCACGGAGGCTTCCTGCACCGCTCGTTTGTATTCCTCGATGAAACTCCGCTCCTCATTCGTTTTCGCCCGAGTGGGATCTTGCCGGCGAATCGCGGTCAGCTCCGCAGCTTTCAGACCTGAATACTTTTCGATGGCGCGCAGCGCGTCCGACGCCTCAACCGCGCCGTGCTGACGCGTGTCGCCGGAGCAGATGATGCGTCCGCCATTTTCCTTCACGTAGCCGAGAAGAGCCTGCATTTGCTTCGCGCCGAGCTGACCCGTTTCATCCACGATCACCACTCCGCCGGGGCTCATGGATTCCCGCGTGAGGAATTCGCTGACCGTTTTCGTGCCAGCGAATCCGGCTGCGTCGAGATCAATCACCTGCTGTCGCTGGGGAGCGATGATGTGAACCGCGTGTCCCGCGCCTTCGAGGCCCCGCAGCACCTCGCGCAAAGCGAAACTCTTGCCGGTGCCAGCCGCCCCGCGAAACAGCGTCAGAAAATCCACCGAGCACAAAATCTGTCCGACTGCGTGGCGCTGCTCCTCGTCCAGCGAATCGGCGACGACATGGGTAGCGTTGAACTGACGATGCCGCCCTACCCCGTCCTTCGCGACTTGAAGAATGTCCCACTCGCGACCGAGCACTTCACGCGTCGTCAGTTTGCGAGGCGCGGTTTCATCGCGCAGGTAGTCGCGCTTCGCCGTCATCGCCTTGAGCGCCGCGATTTCCATCTCGCTCCCGCGTGCAAATTCCAGCGCGTGCCGCCAAAGCTCGTGCTCACTCACGACCGAGCGGCGGTCGAACAAGTGATCCTCCGCCCATTTCAACGCCGCGTCCGCGCTGGACGGTCGAATCTTTGCACGCCGCCCAATTCCAGCACGAAGCCCGACAAGCTCCGCGCACTCGTCATTCGTCATTTGCTCTTTCCACAGACTTCGCAGCTTCTCTCGACCCACGGTCTTTATCTTTCGCGAACGCTCCGCATGGGCGATGTGCTCGCGAATGTCGGCAACGTTGCCCAAAGCTTTTTCCGGTTGGTTCACGAGGAAAGCGCGCGTCTTCTCATCAATCTCAGCATGACGCTTTGAGAACTTGTCGCGCAGTGCCGGCGTGATGCCCTTCAACTCGAAATCCCCTCTCCGATGGTTTTCGATTTCGTAGCCGAAGCCGATCAACGCGCGGGCCAGCTCGTGGTAATAGACGTTCTCAACATACTTTTGCGCCCGGAGCATGTCGTAATTCTGGAGCGCTTTCCATCGGCCTTCACTGGCATCGTGAGTAGCGTTGAAAATGATGCAATGGCTGTGCAGATGCGGATCGAGGGCGCGTGAGGTGTCGTGGTGAAAGGTCGCGCCCACCACATTGCCGGTTTCCCGATCCGACAAACTTCCGGCCCGACGAACGCGAGTCGAAGCGAATGCTTCCAACTCACCCATCGCGACAGAAACTGCGCGGCTATGTGCTTCGACGATCCGCTCATCACTGCCAGCCAGGGCGGCGATGGAAACGGATTTGGGAGGCGACAGCGTGAAGTCGTAGAATACGCGTCGGTTTGCCGCCTTCCGCTCGGCTCCGTTTTCATCCATCTCGCGCCGGAGATTCTTACGGCG
>JBBRXP010000262.1:0-6407 GCA_038238555.1 Chthoniobacterales bacterium
AACGGTCGCCCATCGAGCAGGAAGCGCGTGCCGTCGATCGTGAGCGCGTGCGATGCACCCGGCTCGGCAGCGATGCTGGGAAGCGCGAAGACTAGGGAGAACAGGAGCGCGACGACGCGTTGCATGGCTCTGATGGCTTTCGTTTTCATTTCGGGGCGATGACGACTTCAAAGTCCGCGCCTTTGACGCGCCGGAGTTCCTCCTGAAAGTCCGGGATGCGCTCGTCCGGCGCGACGGAGACGGCCCAATCGAGGCCGTTGTCGGCGACCAGCATTCCGTAGCGTGTCAGCGCGATGAGGATCGTGCGGACTTCGGGCGAAAAGCCGCTCACATCGAAGTCCGGAGCGCGGTGAGCGGGCGCAGGCAGCAGGCCACCATCGCCACGCAACAGAGTTGCGGTATTTGCGTTCCCAAAGCCTCACTTTGGGTCGGGCGCAGGCGGGCGAGGCGGCTTCGGCTTGAGGGCTTTGTTCACGACCATCCGGGCTTGGGAGCCGGGGGAGCGGAACTCGCCGGCGGCGATGTCTTCTTCGCGGAATTTCGCGAGCAGGATTTCGGCGTCGGTGTGGCGGTTCCAGTCGTAGGCGAGGTGGATGGTGCCGTCGGGCGCCTGGAACCCGTCGGGATAGGCCACGGTCGCGCGTTCGTCGAGGAGCAGACCCTGGCCCCATGTCTTGCCGTCGTCAGCGGAGAGGAACGCGGTGAGATGGGAGCGCTTCGGCAGGCGTTCGGCGGTGGGGCCGTTTTTCACGAGGAGCAGGTTTCCAGATGCGAGCCGGCGGATGAAAAAGCGCGCGCTGACGTTCAGGATCGCGGAAGGCTGCGGCTCGCTCCACGTCGCGCCGTAGTCGGTGGAGAAGCTTTCGGTGATGCTTTTGCTCGTCCGCGCCAGCATCCAAATGCGGCCGTCGCGCAGCTCCACGAGCATGTGCTCGTCGAGGTCGGTTTTGGGAAACATCACGCCGCCGCGGCGGGTCCACGTTTTTCCCTGATCGGTGGAGGCAAAGACGCTGGCCATGCGGATGGGATCGAGCTCGTGGTGCTCCGCTTGCAGCGATGGCGGGCGGATGCGGTCGCGCGTCCAGAGGGAAACGGGCAGCATTCAGTCGCCGTGGGCGAGGACGGTCGGCTTGTTCAGGGTGCAGCCGTCGGCGAAACGCTGGGGCTTTGTCCAGTGCGGGTCGGCGGCGTCGGGATCGTCGCAACGGGTGAACCAGTCGCCGCTACGGCCATCGAAAAAGCCCAGGCTTTGATCGAAAAAGAGCCAGAGCCGGCCGAGCGGATCGGTCCAGAGATTGCCGACCAGCGCGCGGCGCGTCGGCGCACCCGGCGGGTCGGTGGGATCAATGACGACGCGGGGCTTCGACCATGTGGCACCGCCGTCTTCGCTAGTCGCCAGCAGGAAGTAGCCGTTCGGCGAATCGCCATTGCCCACCCAGCACGCCCAGAGCCGGCCGCGCGGCGTGCGCTCGATGCCGATGATCATATTCGCCCCGCGCGCGGCATCGTCGTATTGCGGTCCGGGCACGGTATCGACGAGGGGCGGCTCGAGGGAAAGGTCGAGCACTTCGCGCGGGAGCTGCGCGTAGACCGTGGCGGCGAAACGGAGTGCGCTAGGGATTGCGGGGAGGAAACGGATAGGCATTCTGGGGCAGGGTTGCGTTGGTCTTAACACTTCTTGCGCCCCCGCATTGCAACCTCGAAAGCGTGCCGCTCCTAATGGACTGTCTTCAAGGGACGTTCCGCCACGTCGAGACCCGATAGGAAATTTCACGGCCGGCAATCGTGCGCTGAGGGTAGGAGCGAAGCCGCAGCTCGGCGCCTGCCTGCTCGAATCCCGCTCGCTCTCGCACCTCGATTCGGGAGCCTGCAGATGAAGGAAGCGGTCGGATCGAGTGGATCGTGCAGGCCCGCTCGGTCCCATCGGCGAAGGCCAGGATGAGCGGTGAATAATGCGCGGCTGGCGGCAGAGATTCCGCAACGTCGAAGGATGCCCCGACAGCGTCTGCGGCGGCATCGTTCACGGCGCGAATTCTCCCGCTGTATTCCCCGGCTCTTTCCTCTAGCGAAGCCGCCGAGTCTCAGCTCTCCGCGACCGACCAGGCATCCCTCACTCGCACGCGCGCCGGTGAGACGAATCCAGGCATACTCTCCTCGGAAGGAGAGCAGGCCATCGGGCGTTTGAATTTGGGCCGCCGAGTCTGGATTTCCGGCACGCAGGAAGTAATCGGTCCCCGCCTGGCCGCGCGCGATCCGCACGACGAGCGCGCCGCCGGATGCAGGCAGTTTTTCCACAGCGGCGATCGGCGTCTTTGTCGAAAGCGGCTGATGCACGGCGATGAATTCGCTGCGGAGATTTTCGCCCCGTCGCCGCCAGCAGAAGAGCGGCGACTGGAAACGGTCGAGCTGCGACTCGTCTTCTTTCAGGTGACCGCCACTGGCTCTGCGGATGCTGGGTGCTTCGCCGAGGAAAAAGCCGTCGCCAGCGGGCGCGAGCAAATGGGTGAGCACGCCGGCGCGTGGTGTTGCTTTCGAGGCAAGTGCGAGGGTGGCTGTGGAACCCGCGCTTTCGCCGCGGCGAAGATCTTTCACAAAACCGTAGGCGCTCTCCGCGTTTCCAATCGGCGCGTTTTGGTGCGCGGGTGGAGTGAAGCGCGCGCCGGGATTCAGCAATGTGCCCGTGAACGGCGCCAAGGAGACGCCATTGAGGACTGCTTCGGAATCTTCATCGGCACTGCCGTGGAGAAGGTAGTCGTGCTGCTCGCCGCCGCTCACGTTGAAGACATCCACGAGGTAGCAATCTGCGCTGTCGCTCCCGATCAGGGCCAGCGTCCGTGAATACTCAGTGGCCGCGCCCGCGTAGGCGGATCGGCTTTCGGCCGCCGCCAGCCGGAAGTGCTTCCCATCACCGACGAACGTTCGGAGCCGATTCCCGGCATGGGCGCGATCCAGCGAGCTCTCGCGGCCATTCACCACCACCGTATTGTGCGACATCGTGGAGGTGGCCCAGGCGCGATAGCGGCTGTGCGTGTAGCCGATGTCCGGGAGCAATTCCTTGCCAGTGGCGCGGGCGGTCCGCGGACCAGTTCCACTTCGCCGAGCGCGAGCGTTTGTGGCAGTGCGGGCACGTCGTCCAGCAGATGCCGCGCGATTGCTTCGGCACGAGCGCGACGACTTCCTGCTCGGACAGCGCCATCACCTGCGTCGTGGCGCGACGGAGTTCAGCAAGCTGCTCGGCTGGCCGCGTCTCGCCCGCGGGAGTCGCTGCCGCCGATGCACTCTGCGCGGCAGCGGCAGCGAGCATGCAAGCCGTGAGCAGAACCGGAAATGCTTTTCCGTCATCGAAAGCCGTAGAGCGCTTGAAAAGGAAGCGCGCAGCCGCGGCGGCAATCCGAAGCCCGCGGCGCGCTGCCTTCGCGACGCTGTGCGGCGCGGACACCGAGGGGCGATTCATCTGCAAACGGTGTCCGAGTGCGCGCGATGGCGTCAAGCGCCGGAACGGTGAAAAGCGCCTCCGCAAACAGAACGCTCCCCACGCCGCGAGCAACTTTTGTGACTCCACAGTCACGGCGGCTTGACTCTGTATCCGCTTCTCCATGGATTGAGGGACTTTGCGATTCTCCCCGGAAGTATGCGCCGATTACAGGTCGCTCAGGTGTCACTTCTTCTTCCACTCTGTAAACAAAGAATCCTCATGAAAAGTTCAAGCCTACTTAGCCTGCTAGTTAGTCTGTGTAGTTTATGCGGACTAACCTGCTCGGCGCGTGCCGCGGAATCCGATGTGACGCTGGTTAAGGACGGACACAGCGCGTTCGTTATCCTGCACGCCCCCACTGCTCCCAGCTCGGTTCGGACAGCGGCGAAGGAGTTGCAGCATTACCTCGAGGCGACCACCGGGGCCAAGGTTTCGATCGTCGAGAGCGATGCGCAGCCTGCCTCGCCGTTCATTGCCTTAGGCGACACTGCGGTCGCGCGGGCGGCAGAGGTAAACGCGAGCGAGGCGCCGCTCGAAGGTTTTCGCATCGTGAGCCGCGGCGGCAATCTTTTCATCATCGGCCCGGACACCGCCGACAAAGCGACGACGCCACAGGGCGGCACCAGCAACGGCACGCTCAACGGCGTGTATTCATTCATCGAGGACGCGCTCGATGTCCGTTGGCTGCTTCCCGGTGAACTCGGCGAGGACGTGCCGCGGCGTAACACCGTGACGATCCCCGCCGTCGATCGCACAGAGGGGCCGGGGTTTTTGAATCGTCGCGTGCCGGGCATGCAAAACACGGCGCCGGCGGTCGAGCGTTGGTCGAGCCGGCACAAGCTCGGCTATTCGATGCGGCTCGAGCATTCGCATCACTGGCAGGAGGTGGTTCCGGCATCCTTGCACGAGCAGCATCCCGACTGGTTTGCGGAAATCGGCGGCAAGCGGGTCCGCCCGGTCGGCGACCGCTACAAGGTCGAGACAACCAACCCGGAATTGATCCAACACTTTGCGCGGACGGCGATGGATGCCTTTCGACGCAATCCGAAGCTCACGGTATTTTCGCTGTCACCGACAGACTCCGGCAACTGGAGTGCGAGTGCGGAGAGTAAGGCACTCTACGATCAGGATCCGCACGGCAAAGTTTCGGTGACGCCGCTCATCCTGAAGTTCTACAACGACGTTGCGAAGATCGTTGGCAAGGAATTCCCAGATCGCAAACTCGCGGGCTATATCTACGCCAGTTACCTTTATCCGCCGAGCGGCGGCATTCCCAAGCTGGAGCCGAACCTTTTCATCGTGATCGCTCCGAGTATTAGCTATGGCTACCAGCTCTACCGCGACTCCGTGAAGGCAGATTGGGAGATGCTGATGAAGACCTGGTCGGCGCAGACCACACAGATTGCTTATTACGATTTGTTCAACTGGCTGAGGGGTAACACCGGCGCGATCACCCCCCCTGCGCCTGAGATACTCAACTTCGCCTTTCCGCGCCTGAAGCAATATCACATGAAGGGCGTTTACCTTTACGGAACGGCGGAATGGAGCCAAGCAGCCGTGAATAACTACGTGCTCGCCAAGATGACGTGGAATCCAGAGCTCGATGCCAGTGCCTTGTGCGACGAATTCTACCGCCGCGCCTACGGGAACGCCGCCGGAGAAATCATCCGTGCGCTCTACCAGCGCATCGATGCGGCGGTGAAGTTGTTTTATAACAAAGACCTAACTGCCAATTACACCGCCACCCCGCGTTACATGAACGAAGTGCTCGCCGCGAATTATCCGCAGACCGAGGCCGGCTATCGCGATGCCACGGCCGCTGCCGCGTCCGCCTCTCCAGCACAACGCGCGCGACTCGAGTTTTTCGGCGACAACTTAATCGTGATGCAGTGGCAGTTGCGCGCGCAGGGCTTTCTTCTGGAAGACAAAGCCTCGCCGCTTTATCGGGCCGATGCGGAGGTGGATAAGATGTTGAATCGCATGCACCCCGGTTTTGGCGTCAGCCTCTCTTCCCGCTTGAAGCAACCAGACAAGGTATTTGCGCCCCTGCGCGCGGCTTGGGTTTCGTCATTGCCAAACCAGCGGCCGATGACACCGATGTCGCTCCGCGGCACCGCGCGCTTTCTATTCTTCCCGCGTGCGGATCAAGAGATCCGAATTACTCCGACGAGCATTTCAGGCCGCGGCAATATTCTGCGTTGCGACGCTTACACCGCCACCGGAGAGAAAGTCGCGGGCGGCATTCTTCGGCCCGACGCACCCATTCATTTCCTCGGCGCCGCGGGGCAAATTTACTACGCGGAGATCAGCGGCGGCTCTTCCTCCTACCAACTGGAGCTCAGCGGCGCGCCCTACGCCCTGGCGGCGGACGCGGACGCTCGCGGCGTCCACCTGCAGGGCAAGGCGACGCCGTTCTATTTCCGTGTGCCTGGGGATGCGCCGGATTTCACGCTTACCGTCAGTAGCGACGCGCCGGGCGAGACTAGCTTAAGTCGGCTCTATGCGCCGAGCGGCAAGCTGGTTCGCACATTCGATACACAAACGGTATCGGTCGCGCGAGAGACAGTGACCAAGGCAAACACGAGCGGCGAATGGGAGGGCTTCTGGTGTTTGTCTGTCGAGAAAGCGCCCACCGGCGGATTCGACGATGTCTATATCGCGCTCGATGGAGAGGTGCCGCGGTGGTTCACGCTCGATCCGAGTGAGCCGCTTGCGATCTCATCTCTTGAGGCGGTAAGGAAGTAACTCGCGGCTTTGAAGCTTGGTTGCGCAAGCGCCGCTGGAATCACTTCGCCGCGCGCATCGGGATGACGCGGGTGCGCATGTCGGTGAAGTAGCGCCAGTCGGTGACGAGCGACCACGCTTTCGCGACTTCCTGTTTCGCGAGTGCGGCCTTGGCTTCGGCGGATTGCTTGGTGATGAATTCGCGCTC
>JBBRXP010000263.1:0-6254 GCA_038238555.1 Chthoniobacterales bacterium
CATGCCCGTGGTGGTCCGGCACCACCAGCCACGAGCAGAGCTTGAGACCCAGCTCGTGAAATTCGGTGAGAATATCGCGGCACTCCGCGCGAGTGTGCGGCGAGACATCGTGCACGGACACCACCAGCGCTTGCGAAGGCGGCAGAAGGCGCGTGGTGAGGCGGCCCACTTTGTTGGCGGCGATGCGCATGATGTTTTCTTACCTCTTACTCTTGCTCTTGCTCATCAGGCTTCAGTCAAAGGACAGAGCAAGAGCAAGAGCAAGAGTAAGAGAAGATTTCGCGCTCCCGCTTCCACCGCTCTTGCGTTTTCAATTCGCGTTCGTAAAATCCTCGCCATGCCTGATCGCACGCAAAAACCGCCGAGCCCCGCGCCGTGGGGCCCGCAACAGGGCGACGGCGGCGGGCCGAAATCGCCCGACGTGCAGAAGCCCGACACCAAGGATCTCCTCCAGCGCATGCGCCGCGTGGATCCCAATCAATCCAAGCGCTACCGCCAGCGCACCGGCGAATGATGGATCGGGCGGACTCGCGGGCCGTGGCGGCTCCCGAGGATTTCGTGGCGGTGCTCAAGGCGCGCGGCTTTGCCCCGCCGGAACACAAGGCCGGAAGCGCGAGTGCTTCGGGCATCGAGCCCACGCAGGGCACCACCATCCTCGCCTTCAAATTCGCCGACGGCGTGCTCGTCGCCGGCGATCGCCGTGCGACGGCTGGAAATCTTGTCGTCTATGATCGCGCGGACAAAGTGCTCGAGATCGACAAGTATTCGCTGATGGCCATCGCAGGCGTGCCGGCCACCGCGTGGGAAATGGCGCGCGTGCTCGAGCACTCCTTCCAGTTCTATCGCCGCAGCCAGCTCCAGGAGATGAGCCTCGATGGCAAAGTGCGCGCGCTCTCCAAACTGCTGCGCGACAATCTCGGATTTGTGATGCAAGGCGTGGGCGTCGTGGTGCCCATCTTCGGCACTTACGATCACGAGGCCGACACGGCGCGGCTATATTTCTACGACGCGATGGGCGCGCAATTTGAAGCCGCCGACTACGCCGCCACGGGCTCGGGCTCCGGCGCGATCCGCAGCATTCTTTACTACGAAAATACGTGGGGCAAAAAACCGCTCCGCAAATTGCGCGAAGCCGACGCCGTGGTGCTGGCCCTGCGCGCGCTCGACACCGCCGCGGAATCCGACACAGCCACCGGCGGCGTGGATCGGCGCGGGCGGGTGTATCCCATCGTGAAGCTCATCAAGCGCGAAGGCATCGCCACGCTCGCGGAGAAACAACTCGCGCGAGTTTTCAAAGCCACGGTGCAATGATCGAAGAGCCCTACCGCTGGGTCGAAGCCATCGCCAACCGGCGCGAGTACATCGAGCATCAACTCGCCGGCGGCAGCCCCATCGTGGCGCTCACGTATCGCGACGGCATCCTGCTCTTCACCATGAGCCGCGAGCGGCAGAAGATTTTCGAAGTCTATGATCGCATCGCGATGGGCTCCATCGGGCATCCCGGCGACATCGAACGGCTGCGCATGGCCGCCATCGAAGTGGCGAGCACCGAGGGCTTCGCGCGCTCGGCCTTCGATGTCTCTTTGCGCCGGCTCGCGACTTACTCGCTGAGCCCCGCGCTCAAAGCCGCCTTCGAGCAAATCTACGGCCCGCCTTATCTCGCCCGTCTGCTCTTTGCGGAGCTCGGACGCGGCGGCGCGCCGAATCTTTTTCTGCGGCTCGATTACGATGGAGGGCTGCACACCAATGGCGGCGCCTTTGGCCGCGCCTTCGAAGAGTTCGGCGTCATCTCCGGCACCGCCACTTCGACCTCGCGCATGGAGGAGTCGCTCCACGCCCGCAAACACACGCACGCCAACCTCGAAGAAGCGCTGCTCATCGCGTGCGACGCCTGGACCGTCGGCCACATGAGCTTGGGCGACGATGCGCGCGCCGAACTCCCGCCTGCCGCCGACATCGCCCACCACCGCACCGAACAACTCGCGCGCGCCGCGATCGAAGCCGCCGTGCTCGAACGCGTGAGCCCGCTCCCGCAAGCCTGGCGCGCGCTGCCGGACGCCGAGGTGCGGCCACTCTTCCGCGAAAAGAATTAGGTCCGTGGCGGTGAACGGGCGTCGCCGTTGCCAGCACACACTCATCCAAGCAAATGCTCGATAACCATCTGGTCGAGCGCCTGGTAGTTGCGCTCGGCGATGGAGCGCTGCGCGGCTTTCTCATTGAAGCTCCGTGCCTTCTCCACCAGGCGCAGGAAAGTGCGGCGGCTGTTGACGAGATGATCCATCCAGTGCTCCTCCCTGGTCGTGCGGAAAGGGTGGACATCGAAGCCGACGTACTCGCCGCGCCGGCCGTAGCCGTTGCGTTCGAGCGCGCGGACCTGGTCGAAGGCGCTGCGCAGATTGGTGCAGCCGAAGGGGCGGTCCTGATCGTACTTGAGCCCGTTCTGATCGTTGAGGTGCAGCGACCAGAGCTTCGAGAAGGTGCAGGCAAAGTCGATTTCGTCCGCCGGATCGAGGCCGGCCAGAATGGCGTGCGCGCTCTCGATGAGGCAGCCCACGCGCTTGCCATCGCGGGTGAGCTGAGCGAGCGCGAGCGCGTGGCCAATAGTTGGCACATAGGCGTGGTCCATCGGCTCGTTGGGCTTGGGCTCGATGGCGAGGCGAATCTTGCGGTCGTGCGCGAGCATCGCGTCGAGCGCCTCGACCAGGAAATCCATGGAACGCCGCGCGCTCTTGGCCTCGCGGATGTAGGTGCCCTCGCGCGCAAACCACAGCACGAGGAGATCGGTGCCGAGGATTTTCGCGATGTCGATGGAGCGCCGCGACCGGTCGATGGCGTACTTGCGGCACTTCGCATCGTTGCTCGTGAAGGCGCCGTCGATCGTCTCCGGCGCAAACCACAGGCGCGGTGCGACCATCTCCGCGACGACGCCCTCGTCATCGAGCCGCTTGCGCAGCGCCTTCGCTTCCTTGGTGATCTGCATGGCGGACTTCGCGTCGATGTCCGGCACGGCGTCGTCGTCGTGAAACATCATCGCCTCGAAACCGTGCTTCTTGAGTTGCGCGAGCTTCCACTCAAAGTCGCGCGGGCGGCGCGTGGGCGGGCCGTAAGGATCCTGGCCTTCGCTGAGGTTCCATGGGCCGAAGCAAAAACGGTAGTTGGGTTTCGTGGGCATTGGCGTTGGGAAAAATGGATTATTGGATTCCTGGATTGATGGGAAGCGCGAGCATCGGATAACCACGTCTCATGTTTTCCCATGTCGTCATTTTTTGGACCAAGCCCGAAATCCCGGACGCCGCGGAGAAACTCCTCGCCGGCGCGGAGCAATACCTGCGGCCGATCCCCGGCGTGAAGAGCTTCCACATCGGCCGCATGGTGAAGAGCCATCGCGATGTGGTGGATCAAAGCTACCAGATCGCGCTCAATCTCCAGTTCGACTCGAAGCAGGCGCAGGACGATTACCAGGCGCATCCGCTGCACATCGAGTTCGTCGAAAAAGCCTTCAAGCCAAACTGTGCCCGCGTGGTGGTGTACGACTTTGAATAAGCGGACGCACTCGCCTTACAGCACGGTCTTTCGTTGTGCGTTCGATTCGGTGAGCGCTGCTGATGTTCGAGCGCGTCGGGAAGTTCGTTTCGGCGGGACGCCGAAACCAGCGCCCGCGACGGGGCGCGCTCCCCGGAACTCCGACCGCCGCGCTTACCTGTGAGCGGTGGCTGGGGCCGGAGCCATGGCTTCGCCGCGCTCTTTCATCGCGGCTTTGCGCGAGAGCTTCACGCGCCCTTTGTCGTCGATCCCGATGACTTTGACCCAGATCGTGTCGCCCATTTTCACCACGTCTTCGGTGCGGTTCACCCGGAAGTCGGCCAGCTCGCTGATATGGCAGAGGCCGTCCTTGCCGGGCAGCACTTCCACGAAGGCGCCGAATTCTTTGATCGTGACAACTTTGCCTTGGTAGATCGTCCCGACCTCCATCTCGGCAAACATGCCGTCGATGATTTGTTTCGCGCGGGCCATGCCTTCGGGGTTGTTGGAGTAAATGCGCACGATGCCATCGTCGTCCACGTTGATCTCGCAACCGGTCTCGGCCACGATGCCTTTGATGTTCTTGCCGCCGGGGCCGATGAGCATGCCGATCTTCTCGGGGTTGATCTTGATGGTCTCGATGCGCGGCGCGTATTTGCTGAGTTCGGCGCGCGGGGCGGCGAGCGCGGCGGCCATCGCTTCGAGCACCACCATGCGAGCGTCGCGCGTGCGATAGACGGCTTCTTCCATCATGCGCAGCGGGATGCCGGGCAGCTTGAGATCGAGCTGGAAACCGGTGACGCCGGTGTCAGTGCCGCAGAGTTTGAAGTCCATGTCGCCGAAGTGATCTTCGCTGCCGATGATGTCGGTGAGCATGGTGTAACGCACGAGATGATCGCCGTGATATTCGGTGACGAGCCCGCAACTGATGCCGGCGACGGGCTTGCGAATCGGCACGCCGGCGTCCATGAGCGCGAGCACACCGGAGCACACGCTGGCCATGGAGGTGGAGCCATTCGAGGACATCACTTCGCTGCTCACTCGGATGGCGTAGGGGAAGTCGTGCACGTTCGGAATGACGGGCTCGATCGAGCGCTCGGCCAGTGCGCCGTGGCCGATCTCGCGGCGGTTCATGCCGCCGGTGCGGCCGGTCTCGCCCACGGAAAAGGGCGGGAAATTGTAGTGCAGGATGAAGCGCTTGCTGGTCTCGCCGCCGGTGTAGCCATCGAGATCTTGCGCCTCCTCGGCGGGCGCGAGAGTGGCGAGCGCGACGGCTTGCGTTTCGCCGCGTTGGAAGATGGCGCTGCCGTGCGAGCGCGGGAGCATGCCGACTTCGGCGCTGAGTGGGCGGATGGCGTCGGGGCTGCGTCCGTCGGCCCGCACTTGCTTGTCGAGGATGCTCACGCGGAAGGCTTTCTTTTGCAGGTAGTCAAAGGCCTGGCTGACTTCGAACTTGGTGGCCTCGGGAAATTTCGCGACGATGGCCGCGGCCACTTCACTGCGCAGGGCGTCGATGGCTTTCGAGCGCGCGACTTTGGTCGGATTGTAGATGGCGCCTTCGATGCGATCGCCCGCGATCGAGTAGGCGACTTCGAGGAGTTCGTCCTTGACCGAGAAGAGCGGCACCTCGCGCTTGGGCTTGCCGGCTTTGGCGGCGAGTTCGAGCTGTGCGGCGATGAGCTTGCCGGCCTCGGCGTGGGCAAAGGCGAGCGCTTTCACAAACTCCTCCTCGGGCAGCTCGTTGGCGGCGCCTTCGATCATGATGACGTCGTTTTGCGTGCCGACATACACGAGGTCGAGGTCGCTACTCTCGCGCTGACTGTGACCGGGGTTGGCGACGAACTGGCCATCGACGCGGCCCACGCGCACCGCGGCGACGGGGCCGGCAAACGGAATGTCGCTGACCATCAGCGCGGCACTGGCGCCGTTCATCATGAGCACATCGGGGTCGTGCTCGCCGTCGGCGCTGAGCAGGATGCCGATGATCTGCGTGTCGTAGAGATAGCCCTTTGGAAAGAGCGGACGCAGCGGGCGGTCCGTCATGCGACAGGTGAGCACTTCTTTTTCCGTGGGCCGGCCTTCGCGCTTGAAGTAACCGCCAGGAAATTTGCCGACCGCCGCCGCCTTCTCGCGATACTCGACGGAGAGCGGAAACCAGTCCTGCCCTTCCTTGATGGTGGTGGCGGAAACCGCAGAGACGAAGATGATGGTCTCGGCGCTGCGAACGGTGACTGCGCCGTCGGCGAGGTTGGCGAGCTTGCCGGTTTCAATGGTGATGGGATTGGCCCCGATGTGGGCCGTGACGTTGTGGATCATGGGTGTGTTTGGTGTTGGCACCCATTTGCCGCTCAGGCGGCTAGCTCGTAGCCCGGGACTTTCTCGGTCTCGTCCTGTTTGTGTCCTTTCGGTCCTTCGCGTCCTTCGCGGAAGGACGGAAGTGACTGAAAAGGATACCTAAGACGAACGTGAAAGCCCGGGGCTAAGACTAGGCCCGAGGTGGGAAACGGATGCCGGCTGTTTTTCTAGTAATCCGCCGCGGCGACATGCCGGACGGAAGGGAGGGCTGAAACAGTTCGCCCGCGAGAACTTCGCGGGCGAACCGGTTTCAAAATCGTGCTGCGCTATTTCCGCAGACTGAGCTTCTCGATCACGTTCTTGTAGCGATCGGTGGCGGTGCGCTTGAGGTAATCGAGCAGCTTGCGCCGGCGGGCGACCAGCATCAGCAGGCCGCG
>JBBRXP010000264.1:0-6196 GCA_038238555.1 Chthoniobacterales bacterium
AGCTCGATTTTTTCGAGAGCAAGGTGCGGCCGATCCTCGCGGAAAATTGTTACAAGTGTCACTCGGTGGAGAAGGGGAAGTCGAAGGGCGGGCTCACGCTCGACTCGCGCGAGGGCTGGAAGAAGGGCGGCGAGAATGGCGCGGCACTCGAACCGGGCGCGCCGGAGAAAAGCCTTCTCATTAAGGCTATCTCGTACAAAGACGCCGATCTTCAGATGCCGCCGAAAGGCGAGAAACTTACCGATGCGCAGATCGCCGTGCTTGGCGAGTGGGTGAAGATGGGCGCGCCCGATCCGCGCGAACTCGGTGCGGTGGGCAGTGGCAAGCTCAGCGGTCTCACCGACAAGGCGCGCCAGCATTGGGCGTATCAGCCCATCAAGGAAAAGCCGGCGATCCCCATCAATAAGAACCAGAGTTGGTGCCGCACTCCGGTCGATGCCTTTGTCCTGCAGAAGCTCGAGGCCAGGCACATGGTGCCCGCGGCGGATGCCGACAAGGAGACCCTGCTGCGGCGCGCGACCTACGATCTCATCGGCCTGCCGCCCACGCCGCGGGAGATCGACGATTTCCTGCGCGACAAGACATCGAGCTCTTTTGAAAAAGTCGTCGATCGCCTGCTGGCCTCGCCGCATTACGGAGAACGTTGGGGCCGCTACTGGCTCGATACGGCGCGCTACAGCGACACGATCGGCGGCGACCGCAACAATAACGTCACCGAGTATCGTTACCCGGACGCTTGGACTTACCGCGATTACGTCATCCAGTCCTTCAATCAGGACAAACCTTATGACCGCTTTGTGCTCGAGCAGCTCGCGGCCGATAGGCTGCCCGACATGAAGCCCGGCGATCCGCGGCTCGCGGCGCTCGGGTTCCTCACCGTCGGCGAGCGCTTTAAGAACCCGAACGATATCATCAACGACCGCATCGACGTGGTGAGCAAAGGCTTCCTGGGCCTCACCGTCACTTGTGCGCGTTGCCACGACCACATGTTCGATCCCATCCCGACGAAGGATTACTACGCGCTGCACGGTGTCTTCGCCAGCATCCGGGAACCGGACGAAAAGCCCGAGATGTCGATCAAAGCGACATCGCAGCAGCGGGCGGATTTTCAAAAGAAGTACAATGTAGTGCTCAAAGATTTGCAGGAGCACTACTGCGACGCCGTGGGCCACTTCCTCGCCGAGTTCCGCCGCGCGCCCGAGGCTTACCTCAAGGCCGCAATGGCCACCGGCGGCAAAGGCAAGGGCGGAGCACAGGAAGCGCTGCTCGCGCGCAACGACCTCATCAAGAAATTCAAACTCGAGGAGCAACTTGTGCAATACCTCGGCAAAGGCATGGCCTTGAACCCAGCGGTATGGATGCCGCTTCACGACATCCGAACCAGCGGACACTTTACGCCCACCGCCGGCACCAGCCCTGAAATGGCCGAGCAGATGGGAAAAAAAATAGAGGATAAGCTGGAGCAGGGCGCCGGCGGCAAAGGTGCAAAAATCGCGGCCAGGGTGAAGAGCCGGATGCAGACCGGAACCAACCGGATCGTGGCCGAGGCTTTTGCCAAGACTCCCGCGACGACGGTGAGCGAAGCCATCGGCGTGTATGCGAAACTCTTTGCCAGCCTCGCCGACAAGGGCAAGGCCTTCATCCCCGCGATGATGAATGCAAACTCCGTGAGCGTGCCCGGATTTGAAGACGAGGCGCTCGTCGAATTCCTGCGCGGCCCCTTTGAGATCGTGCCCGCGCCTCTCATGACCGCCGACTGGATCGAAGACGCGCAGCAGCCCTGGCCCGTGAAATTGAAAGGCCGCGCGCGGCTCAATTTCGGCGCGCTCAATACGCTCGAGACCGCGCACGTCGGAGCGCCCGCGCACGCGATGATCGTGACCGACAAGGACAAGCCCAAGAATTCGCCGGTCTTCATCCGCGGCCAGTCCGAATCGAAAGGCCCCATCGTGCCGCGGCACTTTCTGGAGGTGCTCTCCCTTGGCGGCAAGGCCGTGCCTTTCACCGAAAAAGACAGTGGGCGCTACGATCTCGCCAAGTGCATCGCCGATCCGCAGAATCCGCTGACCGCGCGCGTGCTCGTCAATCGGGTGTGGATGCACCACTTCGGCGAAGGCTTTGTGCGCACGCCCGACGATCTGGGCGTGCAGAGCGAGGCGCCCACTCATCAGGAGTTGCTCGATTACCTGGCGAAATGGTTTGTCGATAATGGTTGGTCGCTCAAGAAGCTGCACAAGGTCGTGATGCTATCGCACGTCTATCAAGAGAGCAGCCACACGCGGGCCGAGTATGAGCAGATCGATCCCGAGAATCGCCTGCTGTGGCGCGCAAATATCCGGCGGCTCGACTTCGAGGCGATGCGCGATTCACTGCTTGTCTTCAGCGGTCAACTCGATCCAATCGTAGGCGGCAAGCCGGTGAACCTCACCGACGAACCCTACAGCAATCGGCGCTCGGTCTATGGCTACATCGACCGCGGCAACCTGCCTGAGCTCATGCTCAACTTTGACTTCAGCGATCCCGACATGCCCAACTCGCGGCGCACCACCACCATTGTGCCGCAGCAAGCGCTCTTCCTCATGAACAGTCCCATGACTGTGGACGTGGCGCGCAAGATCATGGCGCGCCCCGAAGTGGCCGGCGCCAACGCCGACTACGGGCGTATCGCCTCGATCTATCGCGTGATCTTTCAGCGCTCGCCCACGCCGCTGGAGACTCAGTATGGCCTCCAATTTCTCGGCGGTGGCGGCCTCAGTAATAACAGCGCCTCTGCCTCGGCTGCGAAGGGCAAAAAGGGAAGCAAGCCTGAATCCGCCGACATGATGAAGAACTACCGGGAATCGAAATTCGGAGCCATCCAAAATGAAGGCGCGAAAATCGAGCGCAAGGCGCTCACCCCGTGGGAGACCTACGCGCAAGCGCTGCTCTTTGCGAACGAAGCCGCCTACGTGAACTGACTCACGGCTTGCGGTAGTTCACGCATATCCAAGACGGCGAAGTGAAGGTGGCCGAGTCTGTCGAGCGATGAGTCTCCCGAGAGGCGACCTTCGCACGACGAAGTCGCGCGCAACCGCTTCCGCTGAAATTCACGATTTTCACTGGCGGCCACGGGAAGCATGAGCGGCGGCGGAGCGTGGCGCGGCTGCCGCGTGGGGGGCTCTGCGGGAAGCAGCAGCCGTGAGCCTGTGCGTTGCGGTCATCGCTCTTTGGCTCGCGTGCGTTGCTCGCGGGTAGCCGACACCCGGCGCATCCATGATGTAGGAGCTTCTTGAAGCAGTCGGGGCATGAGCGTGAAGGGGCATGCCGTAATCAACACAAAGCGGCCCGGGAATGTCGAGCCGCACGCCAATGATACGGGTCGGCAACTCTGAAACAGCGACTGGTGCGGAACGTGGTGACTCCAACTGAAACCGGATTGGAGCGAAGAGTTGAGGGTCTGCCGCGCTGACGGGTAGAGCTGCCAGCACCGAGGAAAGGGCTAATTGAAGCTTCATGTTGTTAAGTGAATTCGGCTTACTCGATTGAGAGCGCGTGAGCTACTGCCTAACCTCCCAGATACTGAAACCACTGGCTCGTGGCTTGAGCGATGGATTGCTCGTCCCAGACGGGCGCCTGGCGCCAGTAGTCGATGTTTTCAAGCATCCGCCCCACGCCTTCGGCAAGGCCGATGCGCGGCTCCCAGCCCAGGTCGCGGCGGATTTTCGAGATATCGGCCCAGGTGCAATCGGGCTCGCAGGGGCGGATCGGCAGACGCACGATCTCGCCGCCGCCGAGTAACTCCACGAGGCGGTTCACCGGCTGCGGCGCGCCCGCGCCGGCGTTGTAAATTTCATCCGCGCGGTCGGATTGCGCGGCGAGCAGGAATGCGCGCGCAAGATCGGTGGCGTAGAGAAAGTCCCGCGTCTGTGTGCCATCGCCCACGATCGTGAAGGGCTTGCCCGCGAGCTTCTGCGCGAGGAACACTCCGAAGACCGCGCCGTAAGCGCCCGAAGTGCGCGAGCGGATGCCGTAAGCGTTGAAGATGCGAATGGAGACGACCGGTAACTTGAAGACTTTGCCCCAGTGCATCACGGCCTCTTCGCCCATGTATTTACTCAGCGCGTAAGGATACTGCGGGCGGATGGGTGCATCTTCGCGAGTCGGCACATCGGCCAGGCCATAACAAGAAGACGAAGCGGCATAGACAAACTTCCTTACTCCCGCCCGGCGCGCGGCTTCAAGGACGCGGACAGTGCCCATGGTGTTAGTGGAAACATAGTCCACCGGGCGCTCGATCGAAGGCACCACATCGCCGATGCCGGCAAAATGAAACACGTATTGCGCGCCGTCGAATAACGGATCGCCGGCTTCCACTTCGCGAATGTCGCGCACCTCGATAAGTAGGCTGGAGTTACCCTGGTGTTGTTCGAGATTCTGGAGGCGGCCGCCGGCGAGGTTATCGATCACATGCACGCGAAAACCTTCGGCCAATAACAGATCGACGATGTGGCTGCCGATAAAGCCGGCGCCGCCGGTAACTACGGCGATGTTCATTGCAAACCGAGTTTCTTTACCGCGCGGACGTTCACGTAGTTATCGCTGCTCATGCTGTCGGGATACTTACCTTCCTTAAAGGCACGGCATAAGTCGCGCACTGCGTCTTCGATGGTGTGCTTTGGTCGCCAGCTTAGCTTGTCCGCGATCTTACGGGAGGAAACGTGGTAAGAGCGATTGTCGTTGGACGTCGTTGTCTTCACCTGGATGGGCGCCCTGTCGGGATACTCTTCCTCCACCACCTTCCGCACGAAGTCGGCCAGTTGCGCGACGGTGTGATTTTCGTAACCGGCGTTAAAGGCTTCGCCGGCGATCGACTCCCTGGGTGTCTCGATCAGTTTCACGTAAAGATCGGTGATATCCTCGATGTGCACATTGGGCCGCTTCTGCCCGCCGCCGAAGACGGTAATCACTCCGTTGTGCACGGCGTGGTTGGTTAGAATGTTGACCGTTAAGTCGAAGCGCATCCGAGGCGAGCAACCGCATACCGTCGCAGGCCGGATGATGACGGTGGTGAATTGCGGCGACTGGTAACGGAGCAGGACGGGTTCGCACAATCCTTTGAACTTATTGTAGTCGGTAAGTGGAACGAATGGGTGGTCCTCTGTCACTTCCGGCGCATCACTTACTCCATAGACCGAACTCGTGGAGACATAGATAAAGCGCTCGACTCCCGCGGCCTTGCTAGCCTGCACCATGGGCTCAAAGCATTCGTAATTGATCGTGCGACTTAGCGATGGGTCGAGGTCGAAACTCGGGTCGTTGGAGATGCATGCCATGTGGATGACGCACTGGGTTCCCGCCACCCAGCGCGCAAATTCCTTGGTATCGCGAATGTCGCCTTCGACGACTTTCAATCGCGGATGGGAAGGCAGGCCCTCGGAGCCGAAGAGCATCAAGTCATAGACGACCACCGAGTAACCTGCTTGCACCAGTTTCGGAACGAGCACGCACCCCTTGTAACCAGCGCCACCTGTGACGAGAACGGTTTTCATTCGAGCCGGCTAGAGTGGATTGCGCCCGGGAGTCGATCCAGTCCTTTCTTGTGCTCCGGCAGTGCGGCAGCCCATTCGCCACGAGCGCAAATTTCGCTCCCTCTGCACCGGCGGCGGCGCGTTCTCGTCGCAAAGGCGCAAAGAAACAGAGCAGAGGAGCGACGAAGGATTCTTGAGCGCCTCACCATTTGGTTCGCCTCGCCCGAGGGCGCGCATCCTCAATCCCTTTGCAGTGCAAACCCTGAAAGTCGTCGAGTTCTGCGAGGATTTTTCCGAATGCCATGCGAGTTAGCGCCGGGAACTCCTGGGAGCGCCGATGGCGCTTTGGTTGCTGCTGCGCCGCGCTATGCCTTTGCGCATTTGCGTGATTTCCTCTTCCAACCAACTGCATCGTTCCGGCTAAGCCGGACCGACGCGGTGGATTCCTCGCGGCGCGCGTGCTACGCCACGCATCAGCCCCCCGCCGCTGCGCGCTTCGCGCCATCGCGGCTCCCATGTCCGTTGCCGCTCGATGCAGCCATCGCCGTCGCCGGCTCTTTGGTCGTCGCCTCTTCGCGAATCGGCAGCGGCACCGTGAACTGGATCGGCTCGCTCGCCACACCTTGCAGGTTCCCATTGACGGCCTGCACGATGATCTGCACCGTCTGCCCCGGTAATACTCCGGTGAT
>JBBRXP010000265.1:0-6123 GCA_038238555.1 Chthoniobacterales bacterium
ATGAGGGGAACTTTACCTTCAAGGTAAAGTTCGACATCACCACCTCGGACATCGTCCAGCCCAGCAATGATTCCTTTGGCTGGACCTTTCGCGATACGACGGGCGCCTTCCTCTTTGAGGTGGACTTCAATCCGAAAGTTACGGGAATCAATCCCGATCCGGTTAATAAGCTGGACATAGACTGGAGGGATAGTGCCGGAACGCATGCGGCGAATTTCAGCATCTTCCGCAACGCCATATACAATCTTGAAGTCGATGGAAACTTCGGAACCAATACGTTTTCGGCGTTCATCACCGATTCGAGTTCTGTCACTACAAACGTTATTCCCGTTGGGTTACTCAACGGCGGTCCCGATCTTGGGCGCATCGCGGCGACGTGGGATATCAACGCCCCGAACGTGGCAAACTACGGAAGCAACACCCTTCTCTTTGATAACTACTCGGTAGTGCCTGAACCGGGCACCATGCTATCGGCGCTGGGCGGAGCGACGATTTTGCTGATGCGGCGGAATCGGAAGTCAGTTTAAGAGAGCGCGAGGGCGTCGTGCTTAAAACTCCCGATCAATAGCGCCAGCCGGTTCTGCTGTTGTGGACCATGGTTGTCCTTGTGTTCATCGCAGCCCAGCCGAAAAAATGGAAGCGTCACGCCGAGCGCCTCTAGCTGAGCGGGTCATAAGGGTCGTAGCGTAGGAGCTATGACCTCTACGACACTCGAAGCATTGGTGCTAAGGACCGACACCTTGGCTTGGTGAAAATTCGCCGCAGCGTCGCGAGGCGTTGCTCGATGGTTAAAAAAAGCGGGATGAGTGGGACGAAGTTTGCGAGGCCATCGGAGTAAAGTATCAGACCTTCGCCTGGTGGGTGCCGAAGGCGGCGGCAGCGCGGTAAGGAACTTGGTTTGAAGGTTGGCGAGTGCTCGCAGGAGGCAACAAAGTTGCGCTGGGTGGAGGCGGTGCTCAAAGAGAAGGCACTTACTGCCAGCGCCGCGGCGGGTGCTTTGCGTGCGCAATTGCCGGGTGGGGCGCATTTGGAGGTGGCCGATCGAGGCCAGGCGCTGGTGGCCGCCGAGTTACTGCCGACCTCGGTGGAGTGATTTCGATTCGACAGGAAGATGATGAAGGTGCGGGAGACCGGATGCTCGAAGCAGGCACCTTCTCCTGGCCCAAGAAGATGGAGCCGGAGGCGGGTGAAGTTAAAGCTTACCCCAGAGGCGCTGGCAATGTTGACCGATGGGATCGATCTGCGCGGGGCCAGGATGAGGCCGTGGTATGAGCGGGAGTAAGTGAGGGCATCGAGTAAGTGGCGAGAGCCTACCTGCGCGCCGTGCTCACCGCCCTGGCGCCGATGACCAACTGGCAAGTAAAAAAAGACTCGCCCCCCGAAGTCGGGCCAAAGCCCGGCACCCCGAGCGCAAGGCTGCTTGATCATAAGTGTCGTAGCCGGAATCGATTTTATTTTTGATCTCTTCGTCGGCGACGATGCGGCCTTCTTCGATGGTCCAGGAACATTCGGCCCGGTTGCAAACGGCCTTTGTGCACCACGCGCTCCGGCGCGATGGGCAGCGCGCCGGCTTCGCTCGCCATGATCACGAGGTCGTCTTAAGAGTATTGATCTCGCCGTTGTGCGTGATGTAGCGATACGGGTACGCGCGCTCCCAGCTCCGTAAGAGCGACATGTTTCTCCGTCCGGGCAGAACATGCCGCTCTTACGGAGCTTGGTGCTGTGGCTTCTGCGGTTCTATAAACATGGCGCGCCTACGGCGCTGAAATTCATCAAACACTCAACCCTATGAAATTCCTCCTTCTCCTCGCGGTCGCCGAGTCACTCGTCGCAAATCTCGCGGCTGCCCCCATCAAAGCTCTGCTCATCGACGGACAGAATAATCACGACTGGAAAATCACTTCGCCCGTGCTCAAACAAATCCTCGAAGACGGCGGCTTGTGCCAGGTGACCGTGACGACCTCGCCGCCAAAGGGCGAAGCGCTCAGCATTTTCCAACCCGACTTCGCCGCGCATCAAGTCGTTGTGTCCAATTACAACGGCCCGATGTGGAACGACGCGGCCCGCGCGGCCTTTGAAAAATACGTGAACGGCGGCGGTGGATTTGTGAGCGTTCACGCGGCGGATAATTCATTCCCCGAGTGGAAGGCATACAACGAAATGATCGGCCTCGGCGGCTGGGGCGGCCGCAACGAAAAGAGCGGCCCGCGCCTGCGCCTCCACGACGGCAAATGGACGCCCGACACCTCACCCGGCGCCGGCGGGCATCATGGCCAGCAGCACGAATTTTTGATCGTCACACGCGCGCCGGATCATCCCATCATGGCTGGCCTGCCCGCGAAGTGGATGCACGGAAAGGACGAACTCTACGACAGCCTGCGCGGTCCCGCGCAGCACATCACGGTGCTTGCCAGCGCCTTCTCCGATCCCGCCAAGGGCGGCACCGGCGTGGATGAGCCGATGCTTATGACGCTCAGCTACGGCAAGGGCCGTGTCTTTCACACCGCCCTCGGCCACGCGCTCGAAGCCATCAAGGACGCGGGCTTTGCCACCACTTTTCGGCGCGGCGTCGAGTGGGCCGCCACCGGCGGAGTGACGGAGAAAGTGCCCGCCGATTTTCCGACCGAAACCAAGCCGAGCCCGCGGCCTTGATCGCGCGTGGCCCGAGGCATCCTTGCCTGCCGCGCGTCCTTGCTCAAATCCGAAATCCGAAACTCGAAACAAATCCGAAGAATTGGAAATCAGGAAACATTTGCACGCCGCCAGCGGTTTCTCGGATTTCAAGAAAACGGCTGCGTTTGTTTCGGACTTCGGACTTCGAATTTCGAGTTTGAGGAAGAGGGCGGAACTGACCTTTTCAACACCTCGTAGTTACTCGATTCGCACCCTTCAGACGATCGCTGTGTTGCCTTGCCCGCTCCGCACATCGTTCACGGCCAGCCGGAGCCTATCCAGGAAATCCGGCGCACTCGTCGGATCGAGAAGCTTTCCGGGACAGTCGGTTCCGTTACCCGCCTTCACCTCTCGATGTGCCTTGATATTCTGCGCGGAATCAAAGCCTTTGATGAACGAGGAAAGCCACGCGCAAAGTGCATTGAGCGCGGCGTGCTGTTGGTCGGTTATTTGAGCTGCGTCTTTGCGGAAGTCGCCTTCGATCTCGATGCCCCACCAGCGCCGGTTGTGAAGATTCGAGCCCGCGTGGGCCGCTTGCACCACCATGCCCGAGCGCGCGGCGTCGAGGGTTCCCGCCCTTCCTTCCATGATGATGCCTCCTCGGCTGATGGTGAAATGCTGGCCTACGTCCCACCAGCCTCTCTCAAACATGTGGCTGTGCTGAATGCGCCGCGAAAGCTCGAACGCTGCACGTAACTCTTCGTCTGCGGCCTTGGGCGAGCGGTTGGTATCTTCCGTGTTATGAATTACGATTCCTTGCGCTTGTTCGCGCGCAAACTCAGCCGACTTCGGTGGAAGAGCTCCCCACGACGAACGCGCGTGGATCGTCGGCGATGGATCGGCCCCCGCGGGGCTGACCGTTAGCGGCCGGCTTTCGGGAAAGTTACCGCCGGCACTCGCAGAACGCTTGGTAAGTGCCTCCAGGCATCTCGTGGCTCTCGCGATGATCTCCGAGTTACTTAGTGCCTGGTTATTCGGGCTCGATCCAGGAAAGCACAGAGTTACTAACTCGGAAGTGAAGTTACCTTTCGTTGCCGCTCGATGTTCCGACATATCCGGCGGCACTCCCCCGACCTGCCTTGCAGCGAAAATACTAATCTCACCGATCTTATCGTCCGGCCCCTGGTCATAGACCTGGCAGGCCACAGCCTTTCCTTTGTAACAGATGAAGACGAAGTCTCCCATCTGTAACCCTAACGGCGATTGGCGAAGTCTTACTGAGCGCACGATGCCGGGAAAGCGCCGTGAATCGCACGAAGCGCCGCCGGGAAAGTTCAGCTTGGTCTCCGGGGCGTAGAACTGATCGACCGCCAGGCTGCCGCCGGGGCCATCCGTGTCGATGTCGGCATCGGTGATCATAAGGAATGCATCGATGGCACCCGTCGCATCCTTGAATACACGGATGGTGTCATCCTTCATCCCTGCCAGCGGCATTCGGATGGTGGTGCTGCGCTCCCACGGAAGGCCGGCAATCTCGCCGTCGGCGAATAACTCCTTCGCGTGGTCTGGAAGGGCCGGAGGCGGGGGCGGACTGGGCGATGGAGCGTGCGGTCGGGGCCATTCCGGTTCGGGACCGCGATAGACGATTGTGTAAATGTCCTCGCCTCGAATCCTCAACATCCCATCGACGACGATAACCCCTCCGAAATCGACAAAGTTCTTCCTAACCACTGCACGCTTTGGATCGTCAGTGGCATCGGGAAACAGATCGAGACTTAGATAATTCGCGGCGTCCGGTTCCGGCTGTCCCAAGTGCGAGTCGAAACCAAAAACATTGACTCCGGTGTCTGGATGGGTGCGCACTTCGACAAGGCGGAATAACAAGTCCTCTTCATCGCGCAGAGCCTTGAGTAATTCCTCGGGGCTTAGTAAGCCGGGTAAGTCTAACGTAGTATCGGGCATAGTATCGAGGATGTAGTGTTACCCTTAATGAGACATTTCCATTTCCATTTCCGATAACTTCGGATCGCCCGTCTGGCTGATCAGCACTTGTAGCCGTACCCTCGCATCGCCTGAGGTATCGAAACCGGCGGGCGCAAACTTACCGAGCAAAGAGATCGCACGCACCTCCGACAAGTTAGCAAGACCTTTGATAAGAGCCTTGCGCCGCTCGTGCTCGGAAAGTAACGCAGGCGCCGGTTCCGGCGGCTTCTTTTGAGTTATCTCCTCCGTGGGCGCGCGATGGGTTTCGGCGGTCGGGATCGCGTCCAGGCGCGGGTCCTGGCCTTCCGCGGGAGGCCGGCTCACTTTCCCGCCGCGCAGCTCGATCTCCTGCGCCGCTGTTTCATTCGAGATCTCCTGGAGGGCGCTGAGCATGGTGCCGCGATTGTAGTAATCGAGAACGTCGATCAAGGCGCGCTCCGTGGGATACACAGCCACGTCGTATTTGCGCAGGCGATGGGAGATGGCAAAGAGCTTCTGCTGCCGGAGCACCCTCATCTTGCGCAAGAGAACAGGCTGCGCCTGGTTTTGATAGAAGTGCTTCTCGATGGTCGCACGCGACCCGATCAAACCGCCCGAGATCGCGGCGAGCACTCGAGTCGCCTGACCAGGTTCCATGAGGGTTGCGGCGGAAGTAAGGCCGAGCACAGCCAGGTCGATGAAGCTATCCCTGGTAGCTTTGCCCGCGACGAGGTCGGCTTCATAACGTGAGAAGCGGTAGTCCGACATGAGGATGAGTCGGTAAGTAAGTTCATCGCGACCTTTGCGCGTGTGCCAGTAATCGTTGGGTTGCAGAAAGCCCGGCTTGGCGAAATCCTTTTCCCACTGAGTAACTACCGATGCCGCCAGCGGACTTTGAGGAGCGAAAGGATTGAATTTTTGCGCCGGATTGATCGCGGCCAATGGGTCGAGATGAGGACCTTTTTCCTGAAGCGCGCACGAAGCGAGGAGCAAGGGTAGGATGGCCGCAATCCAACCACGGAGATGGTGCGGTAACTGTTGCGAGGAACGGGTTGTTATTCTTGCGCTCATGAAGCTTGCGAGGTCGATGTTTGGGGGACGAGCCATCGAGTCGAGCACGCCGTCCCCCGAAACGGAATCAGGAAAATGCGCCGCTCAGCGCGTTTCCGCCACGGCGCGCGAGTCCTTCAGGAACGCGGCGACTTTCTCGATCCGATCGCAATACGCGTGGAGCACTCCGGCGACGATGCCGGTGTATCGCTCTGCGTCCGCCCAGCGGCGGTCCTCGATCGCTTCGCGCACTCCGGGCAGCGTCTTGACTCCGTAGCCGGTCTGGAGACCGGGTGCGTAGATCATGTGCCGGTACCATTCGCGGCCGGGCAAACCTTCGGCGTGCGTGAGCGTCTGCTCGATGTCGCGGAGTAATGCGTTGGCTTCGGAGAGTCGGGCATCGCCGATTTGCGCGGCGCGACTCTGCGCAGCGTCGCACACTCTGGCGGTCTTACTGAGACGCAGCAGCGCATTGTCGAGTGGGGCGAAGTTCAGCAC
>JBBRXP010000266.1:0-6102 GCA_038238555.1 Chthoniobacterales bacterium
CATTTCGGCAACAAGCGCCAGCTGATGGAAGCATTGATCGAGGATATTTCAGCCAATGCGCAGCGCCGCATCGAACGCCACTGGATCGCCGGCTCTGCCGCTTTCGCCGACCGCATGATGCTGCAGCGGGAGGATTTGCGCGCCTTCGATGCCGAGCAGGGTGCCATCGGCGGGATCGTAATTTTCGTTGGCCTTGATGCGCGCGGCGAGGCTGCTGAAGAAGGTGAAAAAGCCGGGTTCGAGCAGTGCGGGCGCGGGCGGCGGGCCGGTCAGCGTGGGCACAGCGGGCAGCACCGACCCACCGGGCAGCGGCCCGGCGGCGGACTGCGGGGCGCTGGTCATGGTGTCGCGGATTTGGGTGAGGCTTTGTGCCCAGTCGCGCGCGGCAGTGAGCGCGTCCTGAAACCACGCCCAGACGGGCCGGGCTTGCGTGACGCGCGTCCGCTCGGCGGCGGCGATGCCGTATTTCGTGGCGAGCGCTCCGCCGTTGGCGTTGATGTTCGTATCGAAGGAAAGGAGCATGGCTCCGATGCCATCGGCGGTGGTGGGCATGTAGGATTGTTTCGGCATGGCGGGGTGTAGGCAGATTCCGGGTCGGAGGAAAGGGCAAAACACGCGCAACAGAGTAGGGCCGACTCACGCCCGCCCGCGGCTGCCTGAAAAGCAGGCTCCTCCGCCTCGCCGGAGCGCTCTGGCGCTGCAAAAAAGCCCGGTTCGTGATGGTGGAGCACTCCACCGCGGTGGCAGAGCACTCCACCGGGACAAATGCGTGCTCCGCCGCGATGAATGCATGCCTTTCGCAAAGGCGGAGCCCTCCGCCGTGACGGAGGAGCGTTCCACTGGAGCGGTGGAGCGCTGCGCCGGGATGAAAAAGAACGAACAAAAATGCCTTGTGCAAGTTGCGCCGAAACGAGCGCAACCGACAACGCGACACCGGCTATATCGAGCACATGAAATCCCGTGTTCCGTTCGCCGCGCAGATTCGGCGAAGCGCACGCCGCACACTCTCAATGCACAAATCCCGCAAAAAGATGCTCCGTGGGCGGAGCATCTTTGGGGTGCCCATTACGCAAAGCTGCACACCCATGAAAAAACCAACGACCAAACCGAAACCGATGCGAAACCGAATCACCGTGACGCTGCACATCCTCCGCAGCCGGCATGATGTCTTTGCGATGGCCAGCGAGGAAATCGAGCGGCGCACCGGCAAGGCTCCCGGCATCGAGGCCATGATGGAGTATGAATTGGAAACCACGGTTTGTCCTGACGATCTCGCGGACTTGTATTGCTGGAACGTGCTGAAATGGCCGCAGGAGAAGATCGAAAGATTTTCCAACAACCACACCGGCAGGCCACGCGTGCGGAAACGCAGCGATCCAAAGCCGACGGAACGCTGAAGCCCTGATCGTCTCGCGCTGCCTGCTCACCGCACAGGCCGGTTTGCTGGCGGGCGAGAGCAAGCAGATTCAGGAGGTGGAGCTGGATGAGCACAGCATTTGCACGGTGTCTGTGTCGTTCTCGCGAGTGACCACCATTAGTTTTCCGGGGCCGATCTCGGCGATTGATGCGGCGCTCGTGACTACCGACGGAAAGATACCGGGGCTGTTCCAACTCGCGCACAAGCCAGGCTCCTACTTCTTCTCAGTGCGCAGCTTGGTGAAGGGCGCGACTACCAACGTAAACATCCGCTGGAACAACAAGACCTACGTGCTGGAATTGCAGGACAGCGCGACCCCGCAGCTTTCGGTGATTTTCAAATATCCCGCCGAGACCGGAAAATCATCGCTCGCAAAGCGGCCGGTGACGCCTAGCTCGCTGGTCGGTCTGCTCGACAAGGCGAAGGCATATCCGGTTTTGAAAGCGAGCCATCCCGAGGCGGTGGAGCAGGTGGATTACGTGACCTATGGCGGCAAGCCGCCGGTGATGGATTACAACGATTTTGAGGTGCGGCTGGAGGAGGTTTTCCGGTTCGATCCACAGGACACGCTCGTCTTTCGCATTGTGCTGCGAAACAAGACGGGCAAAGAAATCCGCTATCAGCCGCATGGCTTTTCGCTGCGCATCGGCGAGCGCCTTTACTCACAGTCGATTAGCGATGCGAGCGGCGTGATGCCGCCGAAGAGCGACACCCCGGCATACTTCGCAATCACGGGAACGCCCTCCGGCGGTCGGAACGATGTATCGACCAAGAACGAGTTCACCGTCATTGTTTCGACCACCGATGCGGTGAACGCGAAACCCGTGCAAAGTGCGCCGCGTGAATTCAGGGGAGGGTTCGCGAAATGACGCCCCGCAGTGCGATCAATTTCTTCCGCAGTCGCACCGGAGCACTCCTGCTCTTTCTACTGCTGCTGGGGATTGGCTGCTTCCTCGTGAATGGCCTGAACGCTCCGAATATGAGCGCGTTGGTTAAGCCGATCGTGAAAGGACCGGAGAAGTCCGACCGGAAGTCGCAAGTAGTCGAGACAGTGACTCGTGACATGACGGCTTTCAATCCCCCAAAGGAGACACCGGCCCCTGTAACGCCAGCGCCTGCGCCGGAACGAAAGAAGCAGGCAGAACCACAGGGCTTGCCGCCCATCAGTCTCTACGCGGAAGCGGCGAGCACCGAGAAGCCGATGGAAACACTTGGCAGCGACTACGCCCCGTTTGGTCGGCTGGTGCAATGCGAGTTGATCGTGACCGTCGATTCGTCCTCGATCAATACGCCGATCATCGGCCTCGTGACCGATGACATCTGGCACAATGGGCGGCTCATCATTCCCGCGGGCACGGAAGTCCACGGCACAGCGAAGGTGGACCGGGTGCGCGAGCGCATAGCGAGCAGCGGAAACTGGACACTCGTTTGGCAGGGCGGAGAAGAACTCACCGTCAATGGCCTGGCGCTCGACCGCGAGAAGCAGGCAGACGGCACGGGCTGGGGTATCACGGATGGCAGTGCGGGGTTGCGAGGTGAGTTGCTCAAGAGCGACGACCTCGCGGAGATCAAACTTTTCGCCGCAACATTCCTGAGCGGCGCGGCGAGCGGGCTGACCGAGAAAGAGCAAACCATCTTCGGCAGCCAGACCGTGCCCTCGTTGCAAAACGCACCGCTCGTCGGCGCGCAGCAAGTGCTCAACACCTACGCCAAGCAGATCCTCGAAACGATCCAGCGCGACGGCTTCTACGTCCGCGTTGCGGCGGGCAAACAATTTTACCTTTACGTGACGCAGACTTTGGACCGGTCGAAAGCCATCATCGGCGGAACGCGGATCGCGGCGATCAAAGGCGGGAACGACGAGAAGGAAGACCCGAACGATCCATTGGTCCGCCTTCGCAGGAATCTGCAACGCCTCACGGTGCCCGCCACGGAGCCGGGCGGCGCATCTCGTTCGGTCATTCCGAATGTCTTTTCCCCGCAACCTACCACCCGCTGATGAAACTCACCCTGCTCATCTCTCTCCCTTTTCTACTCGTCGCGTGCGCGACGAAGCCCGCCCGCGTCGTGGACATGACTGCCCGCTCCGTGCCGGGAACCACTTTGCCGAGCGATGGCATCGAGAGCGTGCGCTACGCGGAGAATATCAAGACGTATCCGCTGGGTCGTTACGTCGATCCGAACAACTCGCGGATCATGCACGAGGGACACAGCATCTACCGCGTTGAGAAGACGGCGAAATGGAACCTGCATCCTAACGAGCCGGTTTCAGTGCCACTAGGGCCAGTCGTCCACGCTCGCGACAGCGCTAGGACGACAACGCCGGTGGGTGATGAACTGATGGCTGAACTCAACCGACAGAAGGAAGCCACCAAGACGGTAATCCAAGGCGGGCAAGTTGTTTCGCAGAAACTCGGCGAACTCACCAGCGCGCTACAAAAGACTCAACAAGTGGCGGTGCAGAACGCCCAACTAAAGGAGGAGGTGAACACGACCAAGCGGCGTATTGATGCGCTTGAAGAGGAGCTTCGGAGACAGCCGACAACACCAACCATGCCCGCAACTAAAGCGCGGACCGACGATAAGCCTGAATGGTAGAACGCAGGATTTTTCCAGAACCACCAACCCATAGTCAGCCATGCCTAATACACAACAAGCCACCATCGAACTAAATCCCGACAAGTATCAGCTCTACGTCGCCGCCGACAGAGAGATTGGACAACGCCTTGGCCACTCGCCCGGCCCGGAATTCCTCATGTCCCTGATGCTGGAGAACGAAGAGGACTCCGCCGATTTGGCGGACATCTATTGCCACACCGTCTTGCGCCACGCGCACGCGTAACTGCGACCAATCCTAACAACCCATTACCATGCTAAAAGGAAAACCAAAACCAGAGTCCGGCGAAGCGGGGCAGGAAGGTCAGCAACCGCAATTTAAGGAAAACCCGCAGGTCAACTCGAAGATCGACGACTACATCAAGAACAACCCGAAGTATTGGGACTATGTGCAATCCATGACGCCGGAACGCATGGCTCGCGCGCTCGTCCTCACGGAAATCCAGAAGGAGGACAGAACACAGAAGATGGAGAAGTCCATCATGCGGAAACTGGACGAAAACCCGGAGATGAAGCAGAGCATTCAGAACATGGTAAAAAACATGCCCGAGGAGCAGCGCGAGAAGGCGATGATCTCGATTGCCCGCCAAACTATGAGAGCAACCGCACCTCCGAAGCAGACTCAGACCGCGGGTGTGAAGGTCTGATCTCCGACGAGCCGCGCCCGCGGCCCCGCACAAAGACTTTCGCATTTTCCGCGTCGCGATCGCTGCCGCGGCTCCGCTTCAAAGACAAAAGACTTTGTTCCCCTCCCGCCACGAAAGACGAATAATGTAGCCGCTCCACGATGTTGCGCGGCCACATCGGGGGCGACGGATTCCGGCGGCAAGGTTGCTCCACCGGCGGAGCCGTCGAACCCGCGGTTACGTTCATCGTGGGGATTGTGATCCGACGAACGGCCAATCAATCGAGCAAAGCAGATAACGACGGCGCGACAGCTTCGCGGGCAGGTGAAATTCCAGACGACTTCTACCGGCGGAAATTGAAGGAGGCGCTTGGCGCGGGCGTCGAGGCTTTGAACGATCCTGAAATCGAAAGGAAGGTGGAAGACTACTTCCGCGAGAATCCGGGCTTCAGCCGCGATGCGGTGCACGTCGCCGCCGTGGCGTGCCGATTCAAAAAGGAGCGGGTGATGGCGGGTTGTCGCCAGGAGGCGGCATCGCGACAGGAAACCTTTCCCCGGTCGCTCACGATTTGATATGTTGAAGCGCAACGGGAATTCAACGGCGCAGCAGCCAGAACAGCAGTTGAGCCTGTTCGATTTCCTGCCATCCAGAAAGGACACATCCGATGACCACCTACCCTCTAACCGGCTACGGCCTCATGGCGAAACGCCACTGGACGGAATTTCGTCCGCAAATGGTGAGGGAACTGGAGGCAAAGGGCACGCTAATGGAAGCGCTCTACGAGGCGCAGGAGACGACGCTCGACGAAATGGAAGCTCTTACGCGGAAGCTGGAGACGGAGCAGAAATTGACGCCGCAGCAGGCGCACGACGAGGCATGGGAGATGATCCGGGAGAAGTATATTCTCCTTCCAGCGGAAGAGAGCCTGAGCGTCTAAACACCGGCAACTATCGCATCCGCGCGGAGGATGGAATTGGCGAGGGTTCGCTGAAACAAAAGTGCCGCGACAATTTCGCAGCCATCGAACTCGTCCGCAAACTCGACACGGAAGAGCGCGCGGCGACCGATGAGGAAAGGCGCGTGCTCGTCAAATTTGTCGGATGGGGCGGTATTCCCCAGGTCTTCGCGTGGCACGAGTCGAGCGGCTGGGACACGGAACGCGAACGTCTGAAAAGTCTGCTCACGGAATCGGAATACGAGGCGGCTCGCGCCTCGACGCTCAACGCGCACTACACGGCCTCGGTGGTTGTCAGCGCGATGTATGAGGCGGTGCAGCGGCTTGGGTTCAAACACGGCCGCGTTTTGGAACCGGCGCTCGGCATCGGGCATTTTCTCGGCCTGATGCCGGACGATATTAGCGCGCGCTCACGGCTCACGGGCATCGAGGTTGACCCGCTCACGGCAAACATTGCGCGCAAGCTCTATCCCGACGCCGACATTCGC
>JBBRXP010000267.1:0-6068 GCA_038238555.1 Chthoniobacterales bacterium
AATCGGAAGTCAGTTTAAGAGAGCGCGAGGGCGTCGTGCTTAAAACTCCCGATCAATAGCGCCAGCCGGTTCTGCTGTTGTGGACCATGGTTGTCCTTGTGTTCATCGCAGCCCAGCCGGAAAAATCGAGGAAAAGCTATGGATCTTTAGGGTTCAAGTCGCTCACCCTGATCGCGCTCACCTACGCGACCTACGGCGCGGAATGGGGTACCACGCTTCCGCCCCCTCCGTGCATGATGCCTCCCACTTCCTGATGAAAACCAAACACACTCCTCTCCCCGTCTCCCCGGTCACCCGGCGGAGCTTCCTCAAAACTGGCGCCATGCTTGCCTCGGGCATCGCTTCGCTCTCGCTGCGTGCGCGCGCGCAGACAAACAAGAACAGCAAACTGCGCATCTTCCACATCGGCGTCGGCGGCGTCGCCGCGATGCAGCGCAAGGGTTTGCAAGGTCATCCGATGGTCGAGTTTGCCGGCTTCTGCGACGTGGATCGGCGCGAGCTCGACAGAATCGCGAAGGAATTTCCCAGCGCTTGGACGCTCGCCGATTACCGCGAAGCCTTTGCGAATCGCGCGGATCAGTTCGACGCGGTGATCGTCGATACGCCGGACTTTCACCACGCGCCGATGATGCTCACGGCGCTCAAGCACGGTAAACATCTCTACGGGCAGAAGCCGCTGGTGCATCAGCTCGATGAGCTGCGCATGATCCGCGACGGACTCGCGGCGCGGCCGGGGCTCATCACGCAGATGGGCAATCAGCGTGCGTGCAAGGAGGGCCGCATGCAGGCGGTGGAAATCCTGCGCAAGAACCAACTCGGGCGTCCCATGGAAGCGCACGTGTGGACGGGCGCCGTCGAGCGTGGGACATATTTCGTCGAGCCGTGGAGCGAATACACGCCGGCGAAACCCGTGCCGCCGGAGCTCGACTGGAATCTTTGGCGCGGTCCGCTCACCGCCGAGCTGCCCTACAGCGCCGACCTCGCGCCGCGGCGTTGGCGCGCGTTTTGGGAGACGGGCGGCGGGCAGCTCGCAGACTGGGGCTGCCATCTGCTCGATCTGCTCTTCTTCGCCTACGACCTGCCCTCGCCCGAGGCCGTGCTCACGCACACGCATCGCGCCGCGACGACGGGCCACACCGGGCATAACCAGAGCACGCTCACTTTCGCCGACGGCGGAAAATTCGCGCGTGAGAAATTCGTCGTTCACTACAACGACAGCGGACTGCTGCCGTCCTTTGCAGCGCTGGGTTTGCCGGAGACGAAAGCCGGTCCGAATCACACGATGGTCGTATGCGAGGAAGGCACGCTGCTGCTGCAAGCCGACGGCAAGATTACGATCTTCCGCAAAGGCAAAGTCGTGGACAACGAGCCGCTGCCGAAGGTCGAGCCGCGCGACCACTGGAAAGATTGGGCCGACAATTGCCTCGGTGCGAAGAAGCCGTTGTGGACGCCGCTCACGATCGGCTGGCGCATCACGGAGCCGGCGCTCCTCGCGGTGAAAGCCACGCGCTATCCGGGCGAGGAGCTGCGTTGGAATGGCGCGACTTGCCGCTTCACCAATCACGACAAGGCGAACAAAGAAATCGTCTCCCGCATCTACCGTACGGGCTTCGAGCCGCCGCAAGTCACCTGATCGCGCGGGCGCCAGGTGGCCCTGTGCAAACGATCCGAAAAACACCGCGTTCGTCGCCGGTGGGCCGGGCGCTCGTTGGCCGTTGCGTTCGCGGCGGACCGGCCTATCGTCGCGCCCCTTTATGATCAGACTGATCAGCACAGATTTCGACGGCACGCTCATCGAACACGGCGCGATCCCGGCGGTGGCGCCGGAGTTCTTCGAGGCGCTCGGCGAGTTGCAATCGCGCGGCGTGTTGTGGGCGGTCAATACGGGGCGCGCGCTCTGGCACATCGTGGCGGGCATTCGCGAGTTCGATTTTCCGATCGAGCCGGACTACGTGCTCACCTCGGAGCGCGAGGTCTTTCACCGGGGCGAGGGTGGCAAGTGGCAGGACTACGGCGACTGGAACCAGCGCTGCACGCAGGATCACGACTGGCTCTTCTCGCAAGCAAGTCCGCTGTTGGAAGACATCCACTCGGAATTCGACCGGCGGCCCTGGGCGCACTTCGAGTTCGACGGGGAGCGGATGGTCGGCATCGTGACGGAGACCGACGCGCAGATGGACAGCGTGTGCAAATTCCTCGAACGCGAACGGGTGCGCGTGCCGGGTTTCAACTTCATGCGCAATACCATCTACCTGCGCTTCTGCCACGAGGCTTACAGCAAGGGCACGGCCCTCGGAGAACTCGCGCGGCTGGCGGGGATCGATCGCGAGGAGATTTTCGCGGCGGGCGATCATTACAATGACATTCCGATGCTCGATGGTCGCTTCGCGCGCTGGGTGGCGTGTCCGGCCAATGCATGCGAGGCGGTGAAGCACGCCGTGCTCGATGCGGCGGGCTACGTGGCCGGCGCGGATTGCAGCGCGGGAGTGCTCGAGGGCTTGCGGCACTTCGGCGCGGTGGGGGCTGAAAAGTTGAGAGTTGAGAGTTGAGTGTTGAGTGGCGCACCATCGCGCCCGCGCGCTCGATCCGAAGCAGCACGCCACTCAACTCTCAATTCTCCACCTCCCTTCTGAAGCAGCGCCTCATCCAGACGGTCGGCCGCAGTGCCCGGCTCAAAGTGCTCAATGAACTCAAGCGCACGGAGGGGCTCGCCGTGCCGGACATCGCGGCGCGGCTGAAGATGAGTTACATGGGAGTCAAAGACCTCTGCCTCGATCTCGAAAAGCGCGGGCTGCTCGACACGTGGCGCGAGCCGCGGGAACGGGGCAGGCCGCGGATGCTCTACCGGCTCACTCATCGCGCGCACGAGCTTTTCCCTACCACGAGCAACGAGGCCACCATCGTGCTGCTCGATGCGGCAAAGAAACTTTTCGGGCCGGCTGCGCCCGAGAAATTGCTGCTCGTGGTCTTCCAGCGAAGGACGGAACAATATGCCGCAAAGCTCAAGGGAGAGACGCTCGCGGCGCGCGCGAAGTGGCTCGCCCGGCTGCGCGATCAGGATGGGTTCATGAGCGAATTTGTTGCGGGCAAGGACGGCGGGGCGCGGATCGTCGAGCACCACTCGACCATCCTCGATCTGCTGCGCGCCTACCCGATCGTGGCGCGGCTGGAGGGGGAAATGTTCGGGCGCATCTTGAAGACGGGCGTCGAGCGCGAGGAGCGGATGGTGTCGGGGCTTTATATCTGCACGTTTTATCTGCGGGCTTGTGAATAGTGACTGGTGACTGGTGAATGGAAAGAGGCGCCGCGTCTCCATCCACCATTCACCAGTCACCAGTCACATTCTCCTCTGCCGCATGAGTTCCCTCCACGGAAAAAGTCTCCTCGCCGGTGTGCTCGCCGATGGGAGCGCGCGCACTTTTCACGCGGTGAGCCCGCGGGATGGGCGGCGGCTCGAGCCGGCCTTCAATGAATGCGCAGTCGGCGATGTGGATCGCGCGTTGGTTCTCGCGGACGATGCCTTCCCCATTTACCGGCGCGCGAGCGGGGAGGCGCGCGCGGCATTTCTCGAAAACATCGCGGAGGAAATTCTGGCGCTCGGAGACGACCTGCTCGATCGGGCGAATCGCGAGACCGGGCTTCCGCTGGACCGGCTCGCCGGCGAGCGCGGCCGCACCGTCGGGCAGTTGCGGCTCTTTGCGGAGATCGTGCGCGAAGGTTCGTGGTGCGATGCGCGCATCGACACGGCGCTGCCCGAGCGTCAGCCGCTGCCGCGCGCCGACATTCGCCGCCAGCTCATTGCGCTCGGACCGGTGATTGTCTTTGGGTCGAGCAATTTTCCGCTCGCCTTTTCCGTGGCCGGCGGCGACACGGCCAGCGCGCTCGCGGCGGGCTGCCCGGTGATCGTGAAGGCGCACCGCGCGCATCCCGGCACGGGAGAACTGGTCGCCGGCGCCATCGCGCGAGCCTTGGATTCATGCGGGTTGCCGGGCGGCGTCTTCTCGATGCTGCACGGCAGCGGCGCGGAGATCGGGGTCGCGCTGGTGCGGCATCCGCTCGCCCGCGCCGCGGGCTTCACAGGCTCGCGAGTCGCAGGCCGCGCGCTCTTCGATGCGGCCAGCGCGCGGCCCGATCCCATCCCCGTCTTCGCGGAGATGAGCAGCCTCAATCCGCTCTTCATCCTGCCCGGCGCGCTGCGCGAACGCGGGCAGCAGATCGCGGAAGGATTGAAAAATTCCGTGCTGCTTGGCGTCGGGCAATTTTGCACCAAGCCGGGTTTGGTCTTTGGAATTGGCGGGCCGGACTTGCAGGCATTCACCGGTCATTTTGCGCGCGCCATCCAGGCCGCGGCGCCCGCCACGATGCTCCACTCGGGCATCTGCCGCTCGTTCCGCGAAGGAGTGGATGCGATGGCGAAGATTCCCGGCGTGGTGCCGCTCGCGAATTCGGACATCGAGGCCGATCCCGCCCGGACGCAAGGCGAGCCCACGGTCTTCGCGACAGACGCCGCGGATTTTCTGCGCCACCGCGCATTGCACGAGGAAGTCTTCGGTCCCTACACGCTCGTGGTGGATGCGGAAGATGCCGCCGGCCTGCTGCGAGTCGCGCGCGCCTTGGAAGGCCAGCTCACCGCCACGCTCCACGGCACACCCGAGGATCTCGCAAGCGCCACCGCGCTCCTCGCGGTGCTCGAGCGCAAGGCAGGGAGGCTAGTGGTGAATGGCTTCCCGACCGGCGTGGAGGTGTGTCCCGCGATGCACCACGGCGGACCGTATCCGGCCACCACCGATGAGCGCTTCACGAGCGTGGGCACCGCGGCCATCCAGCGCTGGGCGCGGCCCGTGTGTTACCAGAACTTTCCGGCCAGCGCGCTTCCCGTCGAACTCGGCGATGAAAATGCGCGTGGCCTCATGCGCCTGGTGAATGGAAAACTCACTCGCGATGCGGGGAACTCGCACCGATGAACGCTCGCCGCGCCGCCTCGTCGATGACGGCCACTTGCGCGCGCACTCGCTGCTCGAGCGTAAACTCGGAGGGCGACTCGAGCGTGAAGGTGCGTTCCGAGTGTTCCATGTGCAGCCAGATCGCCTCCGGGTAACCCACGCGCTGGAAGCGCCGGTGATCCGCCCGTCGGCGGATCAACCCCGCGCGGGCGAGCCGCCCGTCGATGCGCGTGCGCGGCTCGATGGCGATGTGCCGGCCGGCCGCCGCGAGCAGCGCTTCGCCCCAATACGGCAGCGTGCGCTGGAGCTCGTAGAGGTAGAAGCCCTGCCCGTCATAGTCTTCGTGCAATTGCAGCGAGAGAGCGAAGCGATGGCCGGCCACGACTCTGCGGATGTCGCGGATCACGCGGGCATCTTCACGATGAAACATGCGGTTGAGGTCGCGGCCCTCGCCATCGACGCGCGTGTTATTCATGAGCCCCCAGGGATTGAGGCATGGGAAAAGCAGCAGCGGCATCTCTCGCAGACGCATCGCGTTTTCCTCGGCCCAAGTGATGAGCGCCTCGCTCCCCGCCGGCTCGTCGCCGTGGATGCCCGCGGAAATGTAGAGACCGCCCTCCGCCTTCAGTGCCGGCGAGTCCAACGCGAAGAGATCGAGCCCGCCGCTGCGTGCCAGCTTGCGCATCCGCAACCCCGCCCGCGCCGCAAGCGCGCGCCAGCGCTGGACGAGATGGCGGTAATCGTGCGGGGAGTAATTCAGGATGCAGGTTTTAGGATTCAAGCTTCAGGATCATCCGATCAATGCTGCGCGTAAGTGCGTGCGCTGACCTTTGTAGGCGGTTTCGCGCTGCGCTTGCCACCGCACTTGTATGTTCGATTCGTTCGTTCCATCCGCCGCATGGTTTGAGATTAAAACGAAGCCGCCGCCAAGTTTGCAGCCTCGGGGCGGCGGCGATGCCGGCGGGGGCGGCGATCGCAGAGATGGACGGTCGCTTTCCCGGTGTCATACTCCCGCCGACAACCTCCCGCCATGAGGCTCCGTTACATTCAGGACACCGCAACGCTCCACATCATCGCGCGGAGCATTTTTCTTCCACTCAACACGCAACTCTCAACACTCAACCT
>JBBRXP010000268.1:0-6057 GCA_038238555.1 Chthoniobacterales bacterium
GCCGCCGGTAGAGCGGCAGCGTCACTCGCGACACCCACGGATAAAGGAACAGCCACGACGCCGGCCAGAACAGCACGGCCAGCCCGTATTTGATCGTGGCCGAGGGCTGCATGATGAAATCAATGCCGCTGTTGAGCGCCGCCATGAGCGACAGGCCGACTGGCAGCCAGAACATGCCGCGATCCGCGAGGAAGAAATCCTTCAGCCCCGCCTGCCGCTTCGAGAAATAAAAGCCGATGCCGGTGAGCGTCAGCAGATAGACGACGATCAAAGCGCCGTCGATCCAGGTGAAGTTCGTGGTCATCGGAAGTTGTCCTTTTTGGGGGGAAGGGGAAATGGGCCGCTATTTTTTTGCTTTGCCGGAAGCCGACTCCGGCCCCGGCAACAACCGCAGATGTTCGAGCAAGAGCGCCCTGCCAAGCTCCAGATGCTTCCGCATGACTTTCTGCGCGCGCTCCGCATCGCCTTCCAGAATCGAGCGGAAAATCTCCACATGCTCCCCGTCCACGCGCCTCCGATTCTTGTCCGAGAGCAGCACGATGGCCTTGGTCGGCCGCAGGAGTCCGAGCAGCGTGCGCAGAAAGGTCGTCATCACCGGATTCCCCGCGATCTTCGCGATGCCGAGGTGAAACGCCTCGTCCGCCTCAATCAATTCCAGCCGCTCGCCACGGCACGCCAGCACCCTTTCCAGCGCCTCTCGCAACGGCAGCAAATCCTCATGGCGCTTGGCGCGGGCAACCTTCCCCACCAATTCCACCTCCACGAAGATGCGAGCCTCCAAAAGATGAAACACATTCTGATCTTTGCGCGCCAGCGCGCCGTGCAGGGAGCGGCTCAGATCATCCGAGAGCCGCACCGCCTCCGGATTCTGCACGAAGATTCCCAGCCGCGGCTCGATCCGCACCAATCCAAACGACTGCGCCTGAAGCACCCCGTCGCGGACCACATTCGGCCCGTGGCCGAGCGTGACCGCCAGCTCACGGATGGAAGGCATCCGGTCCCCCCGGTGGAAGCCCCTGTCTCGGACGAACTCCATCAGGTCATGGACCACATCCCCATCCGCACCCCCGACGAGCGGATCGACGCGGGCGCGTTTTGTTTTCACGGTTTGCACGGGTGATTTCACGGTGATAATCAAATGACAATCACAAACCGAGGCAATCCTTTTGGACTTTGTTTGCTCTTGATCCCCCGCAGCCGACGACGGCAGGCGGGCACCCTTCGGAACGCGGAGTCGATGGCTTTGCGCGCCGCGTTTTCGCCCATGTCGGGGAGCTCAGCGAGCACTTCGCCCGTCGCCGGATTCACGATGGAAAATTTCGTGCCCCTCGAAGCGCCAATCCATCGCCCCCCGAGGTGGCCGCCGAGGTGTGGAAGCAGAAAGGAGGTAATCATATTGTTTTTTCTTTCTCCCGAAGCGTGCGCTGCATGAAAGGGCGCCGGAGATGGAGCCTATCGAGCGTGATGGGATCAGGCATTGGAGATCCACGGACGACACGGAGGGGCACGGAAAAGGAGAGAAATGCGGAGCATGAATTCCTTCCGTGTCTTTCCGTGTTTCCAAAGATGACCTTGTTGCTGATCTCGATGAGATCGCGTGGGAGTTATTTATTTTTGCAGGTGAAAATGCAGCGGTCCTTTTGCGTGCAGACCGGAAACCATGTGACATTCCCCGCTCCGGCTGCATCGTTTCCGCGGAGCTCGGCAGTGTTTTGTGCGCTCCATCGCAAAAAAATGAAACTACTCCGCACGCTCCGCCTTTTGCCCGCCGCTTTCTGCCTTCTGCCGTGCCTCGCGCGGGCCGCGGATACCCAGGGACTGGTGATCCCCATCAAGCTCGTGAGCGTCTCTTCGCCGGTATTGCAGGAGGTGGTCGAGGCGGTGCTCGTGGAGGAAGGCGACGCGGTTACCGAAGGGCAGGTGCTGGTAAAGTTGCGCAGCGAGCGGGAAAAGCTCGAGGTGGCCCAGACGGAAAAACTCGTCGAGCAACACGAATTTATCGCCACCGGATTTCAGGCGCTGCTCAAGGAGAAGATGGGGAGCAAAGAGCAGGCGATGAAGGCCGGCACCGAACTCGAGCTTGCGAAAATCCAGCACGAGGCCGCGTTGGTGCGGCTCAATGAAAAGACGGTGCGTTCGCCACTGAGCGGCATCGTGGTGAAGAAGTACAAGGAGAACGGCGAGTCGGTCGATCGTGTCGAAAAGCTCGTCGATATCGTGAACATCGATCAGGTCTATGTGCAGTTTTGGCTAGACCCGCAGCTGTGGACTTCGCTCAAAAACGAGCAGGAAGTGCGGGTCCGCTTTCCCGTCATCGGCGACAAGGATTTTGTCGGCCGGATTTCATTCATCGACCCGCGGATCGACGCGGGCTCCAATCGCTTTCGGGTAAAAGTGCTTCTCGATAACAAAGACCACGTCATCAAAGCCGGGATGCGAGGAGTGGCGGATTTTGGGAAGGGGAGCTGAGTGGCGCAACTCGTGGCGCTCAAGTCACTCCCGCGACTTGGAAACCTTCCTGCTCGAGCACGGCGCGAATCTTGGGCGCTTGATCGCCTTGGAGTTCGATCGATCGCTCTTTGACCGTGCCGCCGCAGCCACACGAGCGCCGAAGCTTTTTGGCGATCGCCTCAATGGCCGACGCCGGCATATGCGTGGCGAAGTCGTGGACCACGATCACGGTCTTGCCGCCGCGATGCGCCTTCTCGCGCCGGAGCACCACGCGGCCTGGTGTCCCAGTCGTCATTCCAGCGCCTTGCCGTCCGGGAGATCAGGTAACTGGATCGTCAGCGTGCTCATGGTCTCAGGCCAGCAAGCCGCAAGAATGCGGCGGGTGCAAGCCATGCACACAATGCTGCCGTGAAGTGGGACGCAGGGAAAATTTCCGCGAAGTGATATTACCTCTCCGTGAAAAGCCCTCCTGTTGTCGGTCGCCCGCACCTTGACCCTCCGCGTCGCCGATTGCTGAGCGGCGTTCGCGTGTTGGCAGAAACCAAGTGATTCCCCTTTGCCCGTTCAACTCGCCGCCATGAAGCCTCTCGTGTTCTTCCTCGTGGCGATCGGCTTTTGGCAGGCGTCATTTGCCGCGCCGCCAAACATCGTCATCATCCTCGCCGACGATCTCGGCTACGGCGATCTCTCGGGTTACGGGCATCCGAAATTCAAAACGCCGAATCTCGATCGCATGGCCGCGGAGGGCGCGAAGCTCACGCACTTCAATTGTCCGATGGCGTATTGCGCGCCGACGCGGGCGTCGCTGATGACGGGGCGCTATCCTTTCCGCTGCGGTATGAATCAAAATCCCGCGCCCGATGGCGGGCCGGACGCGGACGGGCTGCACCTGCCGGAGAGCGAGGTCACGCTTGCGCAATTGCTCAAGCAAGCGGGCTACGCGACGGGCATGATCGGCAAGTGGCACCTCGGTCACGCGCAGCCCGAATGGCTGCCGACACATCGCGGCTTCGATGAATATCTCGGCATCCCTTACTCGAACGACATGCGGCCCGTGCAGGTGCTCGAGGGCGACCGGCGCGTGGAATATCCGGTCGTGCAGGCGACCCTCACGCAGCGTTATACGGCGCGCGCTCTCGACTTCATCGAGCGAAATCGCGCGCGCCCATTCTTCCTCTACTTTGCCCACGCGATGCCGCACAAACCGCTCGCGGCGTCGGAAGACTTCTACAAAAAGAGCGGCGGGGGTCTTTACGGCGACGCGGTGGGCGAACTCGACTGGAGCGTCGGCGAGGTGCTCGGAAAGTTGAAGACGCTCGGTCTCGCCGAGAACACGCTCGTGGTTTTCACGAGCGACAACGGAGCGACCTTTGGCGGCAGCACAGGCGGGTTGCGCGGGATGAAGAGCAGCAGCTACGAGGGCGGCTACCGCGTGCCGTGCATTGCGTCGTGGCCGGGGAAAATCCCGGCGGCACACCTCAGCGCGCAGCCCGCGGTGATGATGGATTTGTTTGTGACGGCGCTGAAGGTCGCGGGTGTCGCGCTGCCGTCGGATCGAGCGATCGACGGGCGCGACCTCCTCCCGCTCTTCACGAGCGATGCAGCCAGCCCGCACGACGTCATCTTCGGCCAGCAAGCCGCCAGGCTCGCGACCGTGCGCGATGCCCGCTGGAAGCTGCACGTGCTCAAGCCGGGCATCGGACTCGTGGCCAGCTACAAACCCGGCGATCACCGGACCGATCCGCGCGCGCCCGACGGCGTGACGATCCTTGCGCCTTACGAGCAGGCGACGCCCGACGAGATCCCCGGCCTCATGACGGGCGACGCGCCAAAGCCGATGCAGCTTTTCGATCTGCAAACCGATCCCGGCGAACAGCACGACGTGGCGACTCGGCACGCAGAGGTAGTCGAGCGGCTGAAGCGCGCCTTCGACGAAATGAACCGGCAACCGCGCGAGCACCCCGCTCAGTCCGCCGTGCGAGAAAAGCTCAAACCCAGCGAGTGATCGCATGATCGCAAAATGAACTCCAAAAATCTTCTCCTCTTCCTTCTCGTCCTCGCCTTCGTCAGCGCTCGTGGCGCTGAGAGGCCCAACGTCGTCTTCATCTTCGCCGACGACTGGGGCTGGGGCGACTTGTCGTGCCACGGGCATCCGTGGTTGCTGACGCCAAACCTCGACCGGCTCGCGCGCGAGGGCACTGACTTCCAGCAATTCAACGTGCTCAATCCCGTGTGCTCGCCCAGCCGCGTGGCGGCGATGACGGGGCACTATCCCGCGCGCTACGCCATTCATCAGCACTTCGCCTCGCCCGCGCAGAATCTCGAGCGCAACATGCCCGACTGGCTCGACCCGCGAGCGCCCACCGCCGCGCGGTTTTTCCAGCAGGCGGGGTATCGCACCGGGCACTTCGGCAAGTGGCATCTCACGAGCCGCGACATTCACGGGGCGCCCCCGCCGACGGCTTACGGGTTCGACGAGTTTGCCATCTTCAATGGCGCCGCGGAACTGCCTTCGGCCGGTTTGCACGACACGGCGGACAACGCTGTGAAGTTTATTCTCGCCAGCAAGGGCCGGCCATTTTTTGTCGATGTGTGGCTGCACGAGAGCCATCTGCCGCACGTGCCGACGAAGGCTTCCTTGGAAAAATGGAAAGACCTGGACGAGCAGAAGCAGGTCTATTCCGCTGTCATCACCGATGGCGACAACGCCGTGGGCAAGTTGCTCGACGCGCTCAAGACGGCGGGCGTGGAGCAAAACACCATCGTGCTTTTCTCCAGTGACAACGGCCCCGAGTCCACCGGAACCGACAAGGACAAAGGCGGGCGCGACGAGAGCACCGGTGACCGCGGCTACGGAGGTTACTACAGCATTGGCGACACCGGCGGCCTGCGCGGGCGCAAGCGCAGTCTCTTCGAGGGCGGCGTGCGCGTGCCGTTCCTTGTGCGCTGGCCCGGCCATGCGCCGGCGGGTGTGAAGAATGAGACCACGGTTTTCTCCGCCGTGGATTTGCTGCCCACGCTCTGCGCCGCAGCGGGCATCGCGTTGCCGGCGGATTATCGCGGCGACGGCGAGAACCTGCTCGCCGCTTTCAACGGCAAAAACGTCGCACGCGCGCGACCGATTTTTTGGGAATGGACTGGAAAAAAAGCCGAGCCCGACTGGTGGCCGCGCCTCGCCGTGCGCGATGGGGATTGGAAACTCGTGCTCACCGACGACGCGAAGCGCGCCGAGTTGCACCGCATTCCCGCCGACCGCGCCGAGTCCGCCGACAGCGCCAGGGAGTATCCCGAAGTCGTCGCGCAACTCACGAAACTCGCGCTCGATTGGAAGGCCACGCTGCCGTCGAAGCCCGACCCCGCGTGCATCAGCGCGGCGGATCGCGCCGCCAAGGACGCGGGCGCGAAAAAAAGCGCTCCCGATCGTGGCCGCGCCTTTGATCGCATGGACACAAACAAGGACGGCCTGCTGACGCTCGAGGAATACAAGATTGGCCTGCGCAACCAACCGAACCTTGAGGCGCGTTTCAAAAACTTCGACAAGAACGGCGACGGCAAGCTGACGCGCGAGGAGTTCGTCGGCACGAACGCAAAATAACCATTCACCAC
>JBBRXP010000269.1:0-5967 GCA_038238555.1 Chthoniobacterales bacterium
CAATTCGGTAGAGCCGACATAGCCGCAGTGGAAGCTTTGGAGGGAATCGATAAAGTAAAAAATGTTACGCACATTTTCCGTGAGGTAACGGAGTCAAGCGCAGGAAGCGGCACGCAGCGCCGGAGCCGAGGCCGAAGGCCAAAGCAAGATCATCGCAATCCACGAAGGGCGGATCCGGGAGCCCCTGAGCGGAGTGGTGCTGGAGGCCGGTGGAGGAAACCTCGAACGCGCTGCTCAACGCGGAGGCGGACGCGCTGTGCGGGGCGCGGCGTTACAAGCGCAGTGCGGAGCAAGTCGATGCGCAGGCCGGGAGCTATGGGCGGGGGCTGGCCACGAAAGCCGGGGAGGTAAAGGAGCCCCGCAGGAGGCCGAGGCGTGAAGCGAATTTTTTGCCACCCGGCCCTTCGATGCCGGGTGACAAAAGCACCAAAAGAAGAACAAACCTAAACCACAAAACAAGCGCCAAACTTCCTCCGACCCCAAACTGAGAGTGCGAAAGATTCTGGACAATACCGCCTCGGGCGGATCTCTCTTTCTTCCTGTTTCCCTGTTTTTCTGCTTTCCGGATTTTTACTTCCGCGTTCCGCAGCATGGACTGCGGTGCTGCGATCCGCTATGGCTCGGGGCGCGTGAAAGTAATCCTGCGCGTGAGCGACCTCTCCATCCGCCGCGGCGGCACGCGCATCCTCGATGCGATCTCGTGGATGGTGCGGCGCGGCGAACACTGGGTGGTGCTCGGCGCGAATGGCTCCGGCAAGACCTCGCTGCTGAGCGCGCTGACAGGCTACCTAAACCCGACCTGTGGCGAGATTGCCGTGCTCGGCGAGACCTTTGGCGCGAGCGATTGGCGGGAGCTGCGCAAGCGCGTCGGCCTCGTGAGCTCCAGCGTGCGGCAGATGATGGCCGAGCACGAGTCCGCGCTCACCACGGTGGCGAGTGGGAGACATGCCACCATCGACTACTGGGGCCGCGTGCCGGCGGCCGAGCGCGCGGCGGCGCGGCGCATCTTGCGGCAGGTGGAAGTGGAATATCTCGCCGATCGCCCGTGGCTCGTCTTGAGCCAGGGCGAGCGGCAGCGGGTGCTCATCGGGCGCGCGCTCATGGCTCGGCCGCGGCTGCTCATCCTTGATGAACCGTGCGCCGGCCTCGATCCGGCGGCTCGCGAGCATTTCCTCGACTTCATCGAAAGGCTCGGCTGCCGGCGCGGAGGGCCCACGCTCCTGCTGGTGACGCACCACGTGGAGGAGATCATGCCCGTCTTCACTCACGCGCTGCTGCTGCGCGCGGGCCGCATCGTCGCCGCGGGAGCAAAGGCGCGCACGCTCACGACGGCGATGTTGCGCCAGACTTTTGATGCGCCTTTGTCTCTCCGGCGCCGGCGCGGACGTTACACGTTGCATTTCACATCCGCGCGGTGAAGACAGTGGAATGACGAATAACGAATGACGAATGACGAATGAAATCCGCATGACGAATGTGCGCCGGTGGTTCCCACTCGGGTTGTGCGTCATTCGTCATTCGTCATTCGTCATTCGTCATTTCGCTCTGCTCGCCCTCGCGCTGTCGTGCGCGAGCGCGCAGGAGGCGCCGGTGATGCGCGAGGTGAGCCCCGGCATCTACGCGCTCGGCGCGATTCGGCTCGATCAAGAGGCGCGCACCGTGAGCTTCCCCGCGGTGGTCAACAAAGCCGACGCGCGCGATCTTCTCGAATACCTGCTCGTGACCTCGCGCGGCCCCGCGCACGAGAGCCTTCTGGTGACCACGGTGCAGCCGGCGGACGTGCACTTTGCGATGTTGCTCCTCGGCGCGAAGGGCTCTGGCGCCGCGACCGGCGAGCTGCCCGCGGCGCAGATCGATGCCGAGTATCTGAAACACGCGCCCAAACTGCAGGGCGACGCGGTCGAAATTTTTGTAAAATGGAAATCCGCAGCCGGCCTCGAGAAGCACGCGCGGGTCGAGGGGTGGCTTTTGAATGCGGACACAAAACGGCCGCCGGCGCAGGGGCCGTGGACTTACAACGGATCGCTCCTCGTCGAGGGCCGCTTTCTCGCGCAGCAGGAGGGCTGCCTCGCGGCATTGGTGGTCAATCCGGGCGCCTTGATCAATAACCCGCGCAAGGGCAACGACGACGATCGCGCGTGGGCCGTCAACGCAAAGGCCATTCCGCCGCTCGACACTCCGCTCGAAGTCATCATTCAACTCACACCCAAATGAAACCACTCCTCGCCTTCCTTTGCGCCGCCACATTGCTCGCGCCCGCTCTCCATGCGGAGGAACCGCTCCCTCGCAGCCACGCCGGCGCTTCGCTGCGCAATGAAATCCAGCTTGCCATCGACAAGGGCCTCGCGTGGCTGGCCACCACGCAGCAGGCCGACGGCTCGTTTGCAAATCCCGACAATGCGCAGAACTCGCAGGATCATCCCGCGCTCACTGCGCTGCCGCTCGTCGCCTTTCTTCGCGAACCAGGGGAAAAGCGCGGGCCGCAACGCGCCGCGCTCATCGATAAAGCGCTCACGTTTCTCCGCGGCAAAGCGCAGCCCGATGGCGGCATCTACGCCAAGGGCCTCTCGAACTACAACACGTCGGTTGTGCTCGTCGCGCTGCTCGAGAGCAACGATCCCAAAGACGAACCGCTCGTCGAAGCCGCGCGCAAATTCATCGCCGGCCAGCAGGCGGGCAACATGGCGAAGGCGGAACTCAATGGCGGTTTCGGTTACGGCCCCGTCGGCACCAGCCCCAAGCGTCAGCATCCCGATCTCGACAACACAGTCATCGCGCTCGAAGCCTTGCGCGCCTACAAGGCCGCGCGCCCGACCGCCGAACTCGCCGCCGGCAAGGATTTGAATTGGCAGGCCGCCATCGACTTCGTGAGCCGCTGCCAGAATCTCACCAGCAACGGCCAGCCGTGGGCCAGCGACGACGCGGCAAACAAAGGCGGCTTCCTCTATTACCCCGGCTCCTCCAATGCCGGCGAACAAGACCTCGCCAACGGAAAGAAAGCGCTGCGCAGCTACGGCACGATGAGTTACGCGGGGTTGCTAAGTTTCATTTACGCGGATGTGAAAAAGGACGACCCGCGAGTCGCCGCTGCGCTCGATTGGCTCACGCGCCACTACACCACGGAAGAAAATCCCGGCCTCGAAAAGCAGGGTTACTACTACTATCTGCATCTCCTGACCAAAGGCCTCGCCGCCGCCGGTGTGCGCGAACTGGTCACTGCCGACGGTCGCAAAGTCGATTGGCAGCGCGAGGTCGCCCTCAAGCTCATCAATCTCCAAAACACCAACGGCTCCTGGGTCGGCGACCAGGCGCGCTGGATGGAAAAAGATCCCGTGCTCGTGACCAGCTACGCCGTGCTGGCGCTGGAAATCCTGCATCGGCGGATGTGAAACGGAGCGGCAACCCGGCCGTCCCCGGGATCGCTTCAAATGAGTTTTGAGGAATATGCCCGCCAGCAAATCGACCTGATGCGCTGCAACATTCTCCACGGGGAATCATTTCCCAGTCGCCCACTCCACGGCATTGCGCAGCAGCGTTTGGTAGGCGGGAAGGTCGTGCGCTTTTTCGTCGTGGCCGAGTGTGATGCCGACGATGCGCGCCTTTGGATGCTTGACCACAAAGACTTGCGGAAAGGTCTTGCCGCTCTTCGGGCTGGTGGTCGTGGCGAGCACTTCGATGGGCGAGCCGGCGGGGTCGGCGGCGTAGTTGTAGAGCTCGTCGGTGATGTCGAAGGTGGCTGGCAATCCTTTGCTGACGGGGTGCGCGGGGTTGGTCACCTTCACGGTGAAGGGGCCGAACGGGTCGTGGCCGCGCGTGCCGCCGCCGACGATTTCCTTGTTCCAGGCCGGGAAATTTTTCCACGCGTACCAAGTGCTGGGGTGCAGCGCGACGATGCCTTTTCCCGCGGCCGCAAAATCGAGCAGCCCCTGGCTCGTCGCGGCGGAGATGGGTTGGTTGGCGCTGAGCACCAGCACGTCGATGTCTTTCAAGATCGGCGCGATGCCGTTCGCGTTCTGCGTGAAATCCACCCAGCCCACCGTGGGCGCGAGCGTGGCCTTGTCGGTGGCGCCGAAAAATTTCACGAAGTCGTGCGAGCTGCCGCCGCCCACGAGCAGCACGCGCGGGCCTTTGGCGCTAGCGGGCGGCTGCGGGACGGGGTCGGTGAATTGCGCTTTGAAACTCTCGGCGGACGAGGCGTCCACGGGACGGGAAACGGACGGGGCGTCCGCGCTACGCGGCGGCGCGTTCGCGTCGGCGAGCTCGGCGGTGATGGCCACCAGCGTCGGCGCGGCGCTGCTGTCGGGCGATTCGAGCGTGATGCGCTCGATCTCGACCGGGCCGCTCAGCGACTTGGTGAAGGAGCGCAGTTGATGGCGCTTCACGAGGCCCTCGGCGGGCTGCGAGCCGGGCACTTCGACGTGGCCGTTGTAGTCGGCGAATTCCACGCCGTTCCTGCACACGAGCGTCTCGCGCTGGCCTTGCACGGTGTGGACGGTGATGCGCAGCACGTCGCTCGTGTCGTTGTTCTTTCCGTTGAATCCCCAGCCGGTCACGCCGCCGAGGATGTGCAGCCGGTTCGCCTTAAAACCGCCTGCGTTCACCTCCACCTTCTGAGGCATCGTCTTTGCGATGCTCTGCGGCGGCCCGCCCCGGAGCACCACGATATTCCGCGCCGCTTTCTCGGGAGCCACGATGTTGAAAGGCACGTCGCCGATTTTCACCGTGCCGGTTTTTAGGAACTCGAAGGAATCGCCCTTCGCATCCTGCTTGTTGTAGAGCCCCGCGCTCGTCGAGGCGGTGAAGGCGCCGCGCAGATCGAGCGTGCGGAAGCGCCCGCCATCCACGCTCTGCATGTAGGAGATGATGTCGCGCAGCGCTTCGCCGCCGAGTCCCTCGAAGCCTTCGGGCATGAGCGAGCGGCCCGTGTTCACGCGAGTCTTGATGGCCGCGACCTTCACCTCCTGCACGCCGGCCAGGCTCTTGAGCGTGATGCTCGCCGGATTTTCCGACGCGATCACGCCGTTGAAAAACTGGCCGTCCTGCGTCTCGAGATTCCACGCGACAAAGCTCGGATCGACCTCTGCATTGGGATCGACGATGGCCGCGAGCAATTCCCCCGCGCCGTGCGCGCCCATGCCCGTGAGCCCCGGCCCGATGTCCGCGCCGAAGTCGCCAAACTTATGGCACAGCGCGCACGTCGTGTTGAAGAGCACCTTGCCCTTCGCCGCGTCGCCCTTCTGCTCGACCATCGGCGCGAGCTTCGCGATGGCTTCGGTCTTCTGCTTCGCGAGCGGATTGAGCTCATCGAGAATTTTCGCCGCCCGCTCGGCGACTTTTTTGTTCGGATGTGTGCGCAACCGATAAGAATTCGCCGGTGCCAAAAGTGACACAGGCGTCCCGCCTGTGCTCCCGGATGACAGGCGGGACGCCTGTCCTACTTTCATCTCGTCGAGCAACGCATTGGTCCAGTCGGCGCGCTTGAGCAGCGTCTCGAAGGCCACGCTCTGCGCGTCGGCGGGGAGTGTGGCGAAAGCGGCGACGAGTGCCTTGCCGACCGATGCATCGTCCACGTCGCCGAGCGCGACGATGAGCTGTCGCTTGAAACCAGCGGTCCCCTCCGCGCCAAGTTGCTTGACGATGTCGGGAAGAATGTCGGCGTTCGTCCCGCGGATGCCGATGAGACTCTGCGCCGCCGCGAGCCGCGCCGTGTCGGCGGCTTTCGCGTCGGCGAGTTGCGCGCGCAACTTGGTGGAAAGCTCAGCCACCTTCGCGTTGAGCGCTCCGCTCTTGTCCCACTGGGCCGCGAGCGGTAGCGCGGAACCGCTCAAGTCACTATCGAGTAGTTTGCTCAGCGCGGCCGAAAGCTCCGGCTTCATCACAGGCGCGGCACCTCTCGCGCCCGCAAGCGTGTTGAGGATGCTGCGCTTGAGCGCGTCAGCACTCGCAGGCTTGTCGGCGAGGGTGAGG
>JBBRXP010000270.1:0-5961 GCA_038238555.1 Chthoniobacterales bacterium
ATCGCCCAAGGCTGCGCCATATGCACCAATGTAGGATAGATGGCTTGGTCGCCATGCGGATGATAGTTACCCATCGTCTCGCCCACGATCTTCGCGCACTTAAGATGCTTTCGATTCGGCTGCACGCCGAGTTCGTTCATCGCGTAAAGAATGCGTCGCTGAGAAGGCTTCAACCCATCGCGCGCATCCGGCAGCGCCCGCGAAATAATAACCGACATGGAGTAATCGAGGAACGACTTCGACATCTCCTCAGCCACGTTCACTTTTTCGAGCTTTTCGTTTTGGTTATACATCCGCGGTTAGGGGTGTTGAGTTAAGGAGGTGTGGACGAGTTAATAAATCTCGCCCGCGTAAAGATCAGCAAGCGGGAAGACAAGATCGAAATCATTCCAATGAAGATGGTTTCGATCGACCGTGAACTTCTTGAAGAAGCGCTTGTCGAGGTAGCGACGGATCGATGGATGGGACGACTTTTTGAGAAATGGCGCGAAGTCCACGACCCGCACTACGCCATCGTCGAAAGCAATACGCAGGCGATGTCCGTCAACATACCTTACGTCGCTGAAGTAGATGTAATGAGAGGTGGTGCTCATTTGAGGCGTTTTGTGATCCTTTCCAATTTGACGTGCTTTTTGAAAACGAAAAAGTCGATCCACTTCTGCACGATTTCTTATGAGCGAGCCGTGACGAGAGTCTTAAAGTCTCTCAACCGCGCGCCACGAAGCGGCGGCATGTTCCCTACTCTTACGAAGTGAACCTTCTCCACTTTCCCATTCTTCACGATGATCTCAGCTTTCAACCCGTTCCCGTCGGCATCGACGCCGTGAACATGAATCGGCTCGTGTTCGTTGGTGTAGAACAAAACAAAGAGACCGAAGTATTCGTAAAGCTTGGGCATCTCACTACGACAGTCTCGGCAAGTTAAGCAGCCGATTGCTCAATGGTTGGCTGAGCGCAGCCATCATAAGTCCCGGGCATCGCGATCTCCACGGGTTGCGTGCTTCGACGAGATCGACACTGGCATCCGGGATGTACAAGGCCAGGCATTCCGGCGCATCGCCAGAGTAAATGATGTGTTCGCTACTTGTGAAAACTTCCATCGCTGTCAGAGCTAACTACACATCCAGCCGGGCGTTGAGTGCGTTGTCTTCGATGAATTGGCGGCGGGGTTCTACGATGTCGCCCATTAGGATCGTGAACATGCGGTCGGCTTCGACGGCGTTGTCTTCGTTTAAGTCCACTTTGAGCATCTTGCGTTTGTCGGGGTTCATCGTGGTTTCGTAGAGTTGCTTTGGGTTCATTTCGCCGAGGCCTTTGAAGCGCTGGATCACTAATCCCTTCTTACCGATCTCTAAGACCTTCTGTAGTATCTCGGGGATGGCGAAGAGGGCGTGAGCCACGGCTTTGTCGCCTTCGCCTTCTATGAGCTCGAAGATGGGTGTGTCGCTGTCGGCGTAGTGCTCGATCTTCAGGCCTTTGCGGGCGAGTTCGTCGATGAGCTTTTGCACGGTGGCCGATTCGTGGAGCTCGATGAGTTTGGCGCGGCGGCGATTGGCTGGGTCGATCTTTTCCTTCTTCGTGGCAACGGGAGTCTCGCCTTCGATGGGTTCCGGCGCGGGGTCTTCGTAGAGATTTAGGTCGCGGTTTTCCTCGTGAAAGGCGCGCACTTCGGTTTCGCCCGGGAAGTAAGTAGCCCATTCTGTGTTACCCTCGCGAACCTTGACCATGTAACCGGGGAGGCGGCCGTGTTTCGGGTCGCGCTCTCGCAGATATTCCTCGAAGTCGCCGCCATGGCGCCGGATGGAATCGCTGAACTTGGCGAGGCGCTCGAGTAACTCCAGCATGTCCTTGAGTTGCGCGGCTGTGAAGACTTTGCCGTCGGCTAGGTTCTTTAGTTTTACTTCGTCGGCGCCGAGGCTGATGAGTATCTTGTTCAGTTGCGCGTCGTCATCCACGTATTCCTCGCGCTTCTTGCGCTTGATAAGATACAGCGGCGGACAGGCGATGAATATCTTACCTTGCTTCACCAGCTCGGGCATCTGGCGATAGAAGAAGGTAAGTAACAAGGTGCGGATGTGGGAGCCATCCACGTCGGCGTCGGTCATGATGATGATGCGCCCATAGCGCAGCTTCTCGATGTTAAAAGTGCCTTCCTGATCTTTCTCGCCGCTGGCCATGCCGATGCCGGTGCCGATGGCAGTAATGAGCGTCTGCACTTCGGTGTTTTGCAGCACCTTGTCGAGACGGGCTTTCTCGACGTTGATGATCTTGCCTTTGATGGGGAGGATGGCTTGGAAACGCCGGTCGCGGCCCTGCTTGGCGGAGCCGCCGGCGGAGTCGCCCTCGACCACGTAAAGCTCGGTGAGCGCGGGATCGCGTTCGGAGCAATCGGCGAGCTTGCCAGGCAGGCCGCCGCCGGTGAGCGCGCCTTTGCGGACGGTCTCGCGTGCCTTGCGCGCAGCCTCTCTGGCGCGGGCGGCCATGAGGCACTTCTCGATGATGCGCTTCCCGACGTTTGGGTTTTGGTCGAAGTGCAGCATCAAGCCTTCGTAACTTACCGAACCGACGATGCTCTCCACTTCGGGCGAGATGAGTTTGACCTTGGTCTGGCTCTCAAATTTCGGATCCGGATGTTTCACGCTGACCACGGCGGCGAGACCTTCCAGCACGTCGTTACCAGTAATCGCCGGTTCCTTGTCTTTAATGAGGTTGTTATTCTTCGCGTATTGGTTGATCGACTTGGTCAAGGCGGTGCGGAAGCCAGTCGAATGCGCGCCGCCATCCGGATTTGGCACCGCATTGGTGTAACATAGTAACTGCTCGTTATAAGTATCCGTATAGTGCAACCCGAGCTCGACGATCACCTTGTCGCGCGCCCCTTTGATCATGATCGGCTTGGGATGCACCAACGTCTTATTCTCGACCAAGTGGGCGACGAAATCCTCGACACCTTTCGGATGCACGATCTGCACCGGCTTCGCGCCCTCCACGCGTTCGTCGAGGAAAGTAAAGCTGAGCGGTGCGTTGATGTAAGCAATGTCGTTAAGCCGCGCGATGATTCGCTCCGCCCTATACTCCGTGGTCTCGAGGAAGATCTCCGAGTCCGGCTTGAAAGTAATAAGCGTGCCGGTGTGCTTCTTCGACTTTACTTCGGCGATCACATGCAGCGGTTGCTTGGTTACTCCGCGCTCGAAGGACATCGCGTGAATCTTACCGTCGCGAGTAACTTCGACCTTGAACCATTCGCTGACGGCATTGACGCACTTGGCGCCCACGCCGTGGGTGCCGCCGGAGTACTCGTAGTTACCCTGCCCGTACTTGCCGCCGGAGTGCAGCCGGGTAAGCACCAACTCGACGCCCGGCATGTTCTCTTCCTTGTTAATATCCACCGGGATTCCGCGCCCATTATCGCGGATCGAGATCGAGCCATCGCCGTGAATAGTAACATCGATGTGCGTGCAGTAACCGGCGAGGAACTCATCGACCGAGTTATCGAGCACTTCCGAGATGCAATGGTGCAGCGCGCGCTCATCGGTGCCGCCGATGTACATGCCGGGCTTTTTGCGCACCGCTTCGAGCCCTTTGAGGGAGCTCAAATCGTCGGCCATGTAGTCGGCTTTTTTGGAGGCGGTTTCGGATTTCGGTGCGTCGGAATCGGACATATTTGGTGAGAGAAATTGAGGCCTGCAGTCTAGGAAAATGAGCAGTTGGTCACAAGGGCTTTCTTGTCCGTTTTCACAGGGATTTCTCCAAATCTTGGGACTGTCGTCGGGCTCGGCCACAAGATATTGGTGGACAGCTTTTCGGGGAATCGGGATGAAATGCGTCGCTTTGAAACGCCTGCTCTGGCCACTCGCGCTCTGCCTGCTCGCGCTGGTCGCGCGGTGCTGGAATCTTGCGGACGTTTTCGTGGACGGGCGCATCTATTTCGTGGACGCGGATTGCTACTCGCGGATGACCCGCGCCGCGATGGTGGCCGGTGGCCGCGGCCTTGTGATCCGGCATCACGACTTCGAAAATTTCCCGCACGGCGTCACGCCGCACACCACGGCGCCGCTCGACTGGCTCATTGTCGGGGAAAAGCGAATTTTGGATTTTGGATTTCAGATTTCAGATTTTGGAAAGACCAGCGTCCTCCGCGGGCAAACGCTGGATCTCGCGGGCGCGCTCGTCTCGCCGCTGCTCGGCGCGCTCACTTGTGCGTGGATCGCATGGTGGGCGCGACGGCAAGACGTGGGCTGCGCGTGGACGGCGCCCGCTCTCTTCGCAGTGAGTCCCATCCTGGTCCACGGCACCGTGCTCGGCCGCCCGGATCATCAATCCTTACTCATCCTGCTGCTCGCCATTGCGCTGGGCGCGGAATGGGAATTACGCTTGCGGGGAATCGGAGCGTCTCGCGCGTGTGGCATCGTCGCCGGATGCGCATGGGCGCTGGCGTTGTGGGTCTCCTTCTATGAACCGCTAGTCTTGCTCGGCTTCGTGCTGCTGCTTTGGTGTCTGGGGGATCGCCGCCGCTTCACCGCCCGGGAATGTCGCGCGGGCTGGATCGTCTTTGCCGCGGTGCTGTGCGCCGCGGCGCTCATCGACGGATGGCGCGCGTCGTGGCCCGGCGCGGCATTCCGCGCGTGGCAGACCACGATCGGGGAATTGCGGCATCTCGATTGGCGCTCGATGACGCTGCTGCGCTGGCTCGGGGCAACGTGCGTGGTCACGCCGTTGCTCCTCCGAATGGCAAATCGCAAATCGCAAATGACGATCATGGCCGTGCTGCTTCTGCTGCTGGCGCTCACGCTCTGGCAGGTTCGCTGGAGTTACTTTCTCGCGCTCGCTTATGCCATGTCGCTGCCGTGGCAACTCGCCGCGCTGCCGCGGGCCTGGATCGGCGGATTGATCTTCGTGCTCGGACTGTGGCCGGTGGCGCGGGATTGGGAGGCCGCTCTTTTCCCCGAAGGCGCGGCGGCGAAAGCGCGAGTCGAGACGCGAGCGGAGCGGGTGCAATTGCGCGAAGTGGCCGCGGCGATGCGAGGCGAACGCGCGGGATTTCTCGCGCCGTGGTGGCTCTCGCCGGCGCTGGCGTATTGGTCGGGACAGCCGGGCGTGGCGGGGAGCTCGCACGAGGCGCTGCCGGGCACCATGGAGACGGCGCGCTTCTTTCTCGCTCCATCCGCCGCGGAAGCGGAAGCCATCGCGCGGCGGCTCGGCGTGCGATGGATCGTGACGGATGGCGCGGATGAAGACGGCGTCTCGCGACTGGTGAAAGCCTACGGCCCGCTGCTCGGCGGCGCGGTGCCGGCGGCGCCGTGGGGCGTGGCCATGCACGAGCGAGGCAGGCCGCGCGAGCGCGTGTCATCGGAAGATTTGAAGGATGCGCTGCCGGCCTTGCGCGCCAAGTTGCTCGCGGTCGCCGAGCGTGCGCAAGCGGAGGAACTCGGCAGCGCGGCGTTCTCCTGCGTCTTCACAAATTCGTTTTTTAAGCTCTTTCGGGTCGCGGCATCGGGAGACGCCGAGGCACCCTGATCTTGCCGCATCCCGGATGTTGAAGACACCGCCACGTCCGCTAGCGTTTGCGCGCGTGCGCGCGCGCGAGTCGCTGCTCGCGAGCCCGCTCTTCGGCGAGGACATGAAGAAGGTGCTGCCGATCATGAATACCAACGGCTCGGACTCGGCGATGTTTGACAACGTGCTCGAGCTCCTCGTGATGGGCGGCCGCTCGCTGCCGCACGCGATGATGATGATGATCCCCGAGCCGTGGGCCGGCCACGAGTCGATGAGCGACGCGAAGAAAGCCTTCTACGAATATCACTCCTGCCTCATGGAACCGTGGGACGGCCCCGCGTCGGTCGCCTTCACCGATGGCACCATGATCGGCGCCACGCTCGATCGCAACGGACTGCGGCCCTCGCGTTACTACGTGACCAAGGACGATCTCGTGATCATGGCGAGCGAAGCCGGCGTGCTGCC
>JBBRXP010000271.1:0-5877 GCA_038238555.1 Chthoniobacterales bacterium
GGAAATACGGCAGGCGGATGCCATCTCCGGCCTGGCGGCTGAAGAGCACCACGCGCCGGATTTTTTCCTTCCGCTCGTCGGTGCTTTGTTCGGTCGTGGCGATCCAATTGAGATCCGGCGAGAATGCCGGTTCACCGTCCTTGGTAAGAAACTTCGCGCCGACAAATTCGACGACTTCACTCTTCAATGGATCGTAAATGACATACGGCGGCTGGCCCGCGGTCTTCTCCGAGCGCCCGAAGCCACCGCCAAGTACATGGGTGCCTCGCTCCCAATCGGGATGGCCGATATCCTCGGTAACTTGGCGCAAGTCCGAGCCGTCGGCATTTGCCGTGAAAAATGCGGAGTGAAACGCGGTGTCCGAATCTTCACGGAACCAACGCGCGACAAACCAGACCCGCGAGTCATCGCGATTCCAGAGCGTGTGGTTGAGAAAAAACTGGTTGAACTTACCGGCGGGCGGCGCGCTTAACTCCGGATGGGTATCTTTGAGCCGCTCATAAATCGTCTGGTAAGAAACGATGAGCTTCGCCGCGCCGCTCGCCACGTCCACGACCCACACGCCATCGTCCGCCGGATGACCCTGGCCGGCGGAAAAATTGAAGGCGCCCGGATACTTCACTACCTCCCGCCCGATGCGGCCGTAATTCATGGCGAGAAACTTTCCACCCCGCTGCGCCACGCCCCCGTTGGCGACCGGCGCGTCGGAGAAAAGGAATTCGCGGCGAGCCCGGGTCTTCCAATTGTAGAGCACGGTAAAGACCCGGTTATCGGCGCGGCGGTCGTTAAAGAAAAACTCGTCGTCCGCTTTTAGCGGATTCCAGTAAAGCATGGTTCCTTGTTGGAAATTCCACGCGTGAGTCGCGGCGACCTTCGTTATCTTACCCGTGGCCGCTTCGATGAGAATGATGTCGGCAGCATCCTCAAAGCCACTCGGCACGCGGTTGTGAAAGCTGGTTTCAAGGGACAGGATATACTTACCGTCCCCGCTCCATGGGATGGTGCCCACATGGCCATCGTAACCAAAGAAGCGATGCCTGGGCCCGAAAGTAAGTTGCTCGATCCGGTAACTCGGAAGCTTCGCCGGCTGTTGCAAAGTCTGACCCGGCGACGCGGCCGTGATCAGCACTAACACAGTCAGCAAAATAAAGAGTCGCCCGCGCATAAGCCGATCGTAAGTGGAGCATCCAGGTCTGGTCAATCTGAGGGCCCTCGCCGCGGACACTTCCTGCGACGAGGGCGTCGCAGCTACTGCTTCTAATCATTCCGCATCGCCCCGAGCAGGACATCCAGGTCCACCGTGACGATGCTGCACGCGGTGTCGCTCATGCCATAAGGCAGGATAAGGCGGTCTCGGTGTAACAATGCGCCACAGGTATAGACGACGTTTGGCACGTAGCCTTCTCGCTCGTTGCCGGTGGGGCTGAGAAGCGGAGTGGTGAGATGGCCGATTACTTTGGACGGATCCATCAGATCCAGAAGCATGGCGCCGATGCAGTACTTACGCATCGGGCCGACGCCGTGGGTAATCACCAGCCAACCTGCTTCGGTCTCGATGGGTGAGCCGCAGTTGCCGATCTTTACTGCTTCCCACGGCTCCCGCGGCCGCTGCAATACGCTCGGGTCGCTCCAGAAGTGCGGGTTATCGGAATACATGAGGAAGAGGTTTTCATCGTCCTGGCGCGAGATCATGGCGTAGCGCCCATCGATCCGCCGCGGGAAAAAGGCCATGCCTTTATTCTGCACGGCGCGGCCATTAAGAGTAAGTGCGCGAAAATTAAGAAAGTCGGCGGTCTCGAGCAGTTGTGGAAGGATGGCCCGGCCGTTGTAAGCCGTGTAAGTGGCGTAGTAAGTCACGGCGCCATCATCCTCTATGAACCGAACGAATCGCGCGTCTTCCATTCCATTACTTTCATTGGAGGAAACAGGAAAGATGATGCGTTCGGACACGGCAACCGACGGAGCAAAGTGCGCTTCGTAATTCGACTCCGCAAGCCAGCGCACGCACTCCATGGTGCGCTGCACTTCACGCGGCAGCGGGCGCTTTCCGTGAGCCGCGCGTTGCATGGCTTTTTCCAGTTCGCTGAGCGTAAAGGCATCGCCCACCGACTCCATCACGGAGCGCGACCAATCGTTTTCAAAACCCATCTCCGTGAGTTTGTGCAGGAAGATGCTCTTGCGATAAGTTGGGTTAGGATCGGCTTCGGGCGCGGTAACGAAACGCGACGGTTCATCGACGGCGATCGTGTGATCGGCGTGGATAACTCCCGTGCGAAATTCGATCGACGAGATGTGTCCCTCGCCCGTCGCGCGCAGGCTGATGATGAAGCGGAGCTCCCCTTCCCCGAGTCCCGACTGATCCGGGTGCGCAACGATGGAGGGATTGAAGAGCGCCGCGCTTTCGAGCGCATACTCGCCGGAGAAAAGCGCGCCGATGTAGAGCTGGCGGGCTTCGGAGAGCGGGCGGCTGCTAAAGACGTGCGCCTTTACCTTCTCGAAGTGGCGGCGCCAGCACGCGCGGATGTTTGTGTGCCGGTCGCCGAAGTCCGCGGTGAGCGCGTCCAGTTGCTCGGCGGTCTCCGCGTCGCTCAGCGCCAGCGCGCGGCCGATGATGTTCACGATGCGCGCCGTATCGACAGGGATGAATGGGCGGATCAATACCCGGGCGTCGTTCGGGTGAAAGGTAACCTCGGTGGGATGAAGAGGAATGCGATGCATGGGAGCAGACTAAGTAGTGGCGGGCGCCAGGGCTCTCGCAGCAAGAGCGGCAATCATGCCGTGACGGGCCGCGGGATACTCCACTGCGCGTCGCCAGCCAGAGTTAGTTCGGCAAGGGAAAGGTAGAAGGCGAGGCTCGATTCCGCGCCTTGATTTTGGTTCAAGTGATCTTGCAGAAGCGCGTCGCGGCAGCCGCCGGTGGTCGGATCGTAAAGCGGTTGCCCGAGATCGTTGCGACCGAGAAACCATTCGAAACAACGGCGCGCGGCCCCGCGCCATAGCTCGTCGCGCGTGACGGCAAATGCTTCGAGACAAGCGGAGACCATCGCGTGGGCTTCAAGCGGCTGTTGATCGAACCGCGCCCGCTCGCCACCGCGCGGCCAGAAGCCCTTGCAACCGATGGGTGCAAAGTGGCCGGCCTCCGCCGTCTGCGCGTCGAGCAGCCAGCGTAGCGAGGAAAGGCCGATCTCGAGCGTCTCGCCGTTTGAGGTCCAGTAACCGCTCAGGATCATGGCGTGCGAAAGCTTTGCGTTATCATAAGTGGCGATGCGCTCAAACCATTGCCAGTCCGGCGTGGAGTTAGCGTGGAATAGATCCACTAACATTCCCGTCAGCGTATCGCGCATCTGACTTACCATCCGGTCGCCCGAGAGAGTGCGAAGATACTCATGAATGGCGATAAGAGCGAAGGCCCATGCGCGCGGCGAGCTAAAGCGAGCGACCGGCGGGAGGCCGCGCTGAAAGAGGAGAGCGCAAAGATGGCGATGGCCTTCATTGTGGGAGCGACCCAGCGCGGTGCCCACAGCCCAGAGCGCGCGCGCATGGCTGTCCTCCGAGCCGTGCAATTCCAGCCAGCGCCGATCGTGGCTCATGAAGTTACGAAAACGGCACGTATTGGCGTCGAACGCATACCACAGAAACGCCAGGTAACTGCTGGCAAAGCGCTCGACCTCGGGCTGCGACTCACCACCTTGCTGGAGAAGCACGGTAAGGATAAATGCGCGGGCATTGTCGTCGGTGCAGTAACCTTCGCAGTAATTCGGCACGTTATAAATCGCGTGCTGAAAGATGCCGGTGCGATCGCTCATCTTGTATAAGTGATCGAGTTTCAGCGCCGGGATGGGGTAACTCGCATTTTCCAACGTGCGCACCGCCACCGTCGCGATCGACGGCACGCTCAAGCTCGCGCGCGCCCTCTCGAAGCTCTCCATGTAGCGCCGAGCGACCACCGGCCAGATCATCTCCCGGCCAGCCTTCCACGCCCGCTTGCGCATCGCGGTCATTCGCGTCGGGTTTGAGAGAAAGTGCTTTACGCCATCGGCGATCGCCCGCGAATCGCGGAACGGAACCAGGATGCCGCGTTCTTCGGCGAGTAACTCCTGGGCATGCCAGTAAGGTGTGGAGATCACTGCCTTGCCCGAGCCGAAGGTATAAGCCAGCGTGCCGGAAGTGATCTGCGCTTCATTAAGATAAGGCGTGATGTAGATATCCGCGGCGCCGATGAATTCCTTCAGCTCTTCGAGGGTAACGTAACGATTGTAAAAGATCACGTTACCCGCGACGCCGCGCTCGATGGCAAGCTTCTCGATCTTTTCCCGATAAGTCTCCCCCTCCCGCGCCAGTAACTGAGGATGGGTGGCTCCGAGGACGAGATACATGACATCCGGGTGCTGCGCGAGAATATCGGGGAGTGCTTCGATCACATACTCGATGCCTTTGTTAGGAGAGAGCAGTCCAAAGGTAAGTAACACCGTCTTGCCTTCGACACCGAATACATCCTTAAAGAAGCTCGAGTCGATGAACGGCATGTCGATCACCCCATGCGGGATCTGGTCGATCTTATCCGGCGCCACACCGTAGATGGTTTCCAGAAATTGCCGCCCGCGCTCGGCCATCACGATGAAGCGATTGGAGAGTTCGTCGAGTTGCTTCATTACCGCCCGCTGATCGTCATTGGGTTCGCGCAGGACGGTGTGCAGCGTGGTTACCACCGGCTTGCGCACCTCGCGCAGGAAGGTGAGCAGATGGCTTCCCGCAGCTCCGCCGTAAATGCCAAACTCGTGCTGTACCGATACGATCTCGACATTGTTGATGTTCAGAAATTCGGCGGCTCGGCGGTAAGAATCCAACTCATGCTCGTCGATCTCAAAGCGGACGCGCGGCGGGTAATCGTAACCCTCGGCCCGATCGTTCACCGAGCCGACGATGCACTGCGTCTCGGGAAATTCCGCCGCGATGGCCTCGCAGATATCCGCCGTGAAGGTGGCGATGCCGCACCGCCGCGGCACGTAGTCGCCGAGGAATGCAATGTGTTGGGTCTCGAAATTCTTTTCCAATGGCGGCTGGGATTGTTTTATTTCGGGCGCCGCGTCGAGGCAAGCGGCAGTTGCTTGGCGAGGGCGAAGAGTTCACACTCCGGCTCCGCCCTACATCAGATGAGGCCCCATAAAATTCAGCCGCGTGGCGTGTGAAGGACACCTACACATTCGCCGATCTCCAAAGTTGGGAGACTGCGGCCGGCGGCGAGACGCCGCCTCTTCGGCTCGCGGTCTTCGGCGATCCGGTCGCGCATTCCGCTTCGCCCCCCATGCACAATGCCGCGCTGGAAAAGTGCGGCATCGACGCGCGCTATTGCCGGCTGCACATCCAGCCCGGGGAACTCGGCCCCGCGCTGCGAATGCTGCCGGAGAAGAGTTTCATCGGCGTCAATTGCACCATCCCGCACAAAGCCGCGGCCATGCCGCTCATGGATCGCGTGGACGATCACGCGCTGCAAATCGGCGCGGTCAATACGGTCGTAGTCGAAGGCGATCAACTCGTGGGCTTCAACACGGATGGCCCCGGTCTGGTGCGCGCGCTGCGTGCGGAATTTGGCATCGACCTGCGCGACATGCGCGTGCTCGTTTTGGGCGCCGGTGGCGGCGCGGGCCGCGCGGTGGCCATGCAATGCGGCATCGAAGGCTGCGAAGGCCTGGTGCTCGCAAATCGGTCGCCGGAAAAAGCGCGTGCCCTTGCCAGTGAACTTGCGCGCTATTTCCGCGGGCCGCGAGTGAGCGGGCCGGGCGAACGGCTGGCCGCTGTGGCTTGGGAGGAAGCGGCGCTCAAGGTGCAAATCGCGCAGACCGACCTCATCATCAATTGCACTCCGGTGGGAATGCA
>JBBRXP010000272.1:0-5720 GCA_038238555.1 Chthoniobacterales bacterium
AACCCAGCGGTATTTAGCAATGCTCTAAATTGTTCAAACACTTATGTGGCTATATAAACAAGCTGAATCAGCTGGTTGATGTTATTCGATTCATTGTGGGACAGTTGAAAGTGACAGGCTTTCTGGTTGGAATGAATCCCAAAGGAAATTTTGAGAATCACCTATGAGAAAAACCCTAGAGAACTTATTGATATCTTTCACGTCATTCCAAAATCTTATAATCGGTAATAATGTAATGATTGCGTCGGGATGTCGCATTGTTCCCAATCAACATACCTTTGCCGATCCTAATTTACCTGTATGCGCACAACCCTGCAAAGCAGAAGGAATTTTCATTAAGGATGGAGTGTGGATCGGGATGAATGTTGTTATTCTGGACGGAGTCACTATTGGGGAGGGATCTATTGTTGGTGCTGGTTCGGTAGTCACGCGCTCCATTCCACCTTTTGCCATTTGCGCCGGAGTCCCGGCTCGAGTTCTCCGGATGAGGCCTGGATATGAACCGACATCTTGCACCTCACCATCTACCGACGACACCAACGCCTCCTGAGTAACAGGAACCGTAAGCCATTAAAAATCAACGATCCAGCCCGTTGCTGTTACTCCCCCGCCGTCACGGGTTTTTCGCCCTGTTCTGGTGCTAACCATGCGCTGCAGGCTTTTATATGAGGCGTGAGGGCGCTGCGCGATTCGGCGAATCTCGGGGCGCTCGAAAAGAATGGCCTTGACGTTCTACAGTGCTAAAGTGGTTTTACCTCTAAGATTCGCTTCCCCCGCGCGGTTTGCGGTGCGTGGATTCCATGAAACAGCATTTGAGATTCGTGACATTTTGCCGGCCGGCAGCGCTTGTGGCCGCCGCGATGCTTTTCGCGGGAGCGGGCGGTGCGCGCGCGGAGGAAACCAAGACGGAGCATCCGGGCGCGAAAATTTATCGGGAAAAGTGCGCCTCATGCCACGGCAAGAATGGCGAGGGCGTCGCGGGCAAGCACGATGAGCCGCTGATCGGGCGGCGCAATGTCCCGGCGCTCGCGAAATACATCGCGAAATCCATGCCCGAGGACAAGGAGGGCACCATCGTGGGCAAGGATGCGGACGATGTTGCCGCGTATATTTTCGATTGGTTCTATTCGCCCACCGCGCAATTGCGGAACAATCCCGTGCATGAGGATCTGTCGCGCCTCACGGTCGAGCAGTATCAGAATTCCGTCGCGGATTTGATCGGGCGCTTTCAGGGTGGATTCGATCGCCCGTTCGGAAAGACGCATGGGCTGAAGGCGCGGTACAGTGGGAGATTCGCGGTCCCATTCGGCCCGCTGCCGAAGCCGAAGGGCGACAAGGAGCGCGCGGAGCGGAACGCGAAAGAGCGCACGAGCTACGAGCAGACAGACAAGGTGATCGCATTTCACTTCGGCACGGAGAGCCCGGATATGAACCGGCTGCGCCCGGATGATTTCAACTCGCGCTGGGACGGCTCCATCTTCGCGCCGGAGACGGGCACGTATGAGTTCATCGTGAAGACGGAGAACGGAGTGCGGCTCTTCGTGAATAATTCACGCGAGGCGCTCATCGATGGGTGGGTGACGCCGGGACCGCAGGTGCGCGAGGAGAAGAGGAGCATCTTCCTGCTCGGCGGGCGCGCGTATCCGATTTCACTCGAGCATCTCAAATTCCAGGAAAAGAGCGCGTCCATCGAGCTGCTCTGGAAGCCGCCGCATGGCCGACGGGAAATCGTGCCGGAGGAAATGCTGGAGCCGCAGGGACGCGCGACGACGATGGTGGTCGCGACGCAGTTTCCCGCGGATGATCGCAGCGACGGCTACGAGCGTGGGACGACGATCTCGAAGGAATGGGATCAGGCGACGACGCAGGGTGCGATCGAGGTGATGTCGTATGTGGTGACGAATCTCGACGGCCTCTCGGGGTCAAAAGTCGGCGCGAAGGATCGCGCGGTGAAGCGGCGGGATTTTGCGAAGCGTTTTGTCGAGGTGGCGTTCCGGCGTCCGCTCGACGAGGAGCAGCGGAAGGCTTTTGTGGATCAACTTTTCGACACCGCGCCGTCGCCCGAGAGCGGCGTAAAGCGAGCGGTGCTGCTCGCGATGAAGTCGCCGCGCTTCCTGTATCCCGAGCTGGCGAATGATGGAAAGACGGACGACTTCGCCGCCGCGTCGCAGCTCGCGCTGACGCTCTGGGATTCCATTCCCGATGTGCAGCTCGCGCGCTCCGCGAGCGAGGGCAAACTGAAGACGCGCGATCAAATCACCGCCGCATCGCGCCGCATGATCGGCGACCCGCGCGCGAAGGCGAAGCTGCGCGGATTTTTCCGGCACTGGCTGGAACTGGAGCGCGCGGAGAATTCGCAGAAGGATCCGAAGGCGTTCCCCGGCTTCGACGAGACGATGCTTGCGGATCTGCGCGAGTCGCTGTGGCGTTTCCTCGAGGAGATCGTGTGGAGCGATGCGTCCGACTATCGCAAGCTCATCAGCGCCGACTGGCTGTGGCTCAATGAACGGCTCGGAAAATACTACGGCAAGGACGTGAAGGGCGCGGAATTCCAACGCGTGAGCTTCGGCGCCGCGCAGCGCCTGGGCATCATCACGCACCCGTATCTGCTCGCGCTGCACTCCTACAGCCGCGCGTCTTCACCGATTCACCGCGGGGTTTTCCTCAGCCGCAACATCGTCGGGCTTTCGCTGAAAAATCCGTCGGTCGCCGTGTCGTTCGACAATCAGAAATTCGACCCGACGCTGACGATGCGCGAGAAAGTCACGAAGCTCACGAAGGGTGCCGCCTGTTCGGTCTGCCACACGATGATCAATCCGTTCGGCTTCAGCCTGGAGCATTACGACGCCGTGGGCCGCTGGCGCACGAAGGATAACAACAAGCCGGTGAACACGCTCGCCGAGTTCGATGCGGACGATGGCCACACGGTGAAGCTCACCGGGCCGAAGGACATAGCCGATTACTGCGTGGGCAGCGCGAGCGCACACCGCACGTTTGTGCGGCAGCTCTTTTTCCACACGGTGAAGCAGACGCCGCTCGCATTCGGCGAACATGCACTGGACGATCTGTGCGCGCAATTCGAGGCGAACGGATTCAACATCCAGAAGCTGCTTGGCGACATCGCGACCGTCGCCGCCATGCACGCGCTTTCCCCGAAGCCGCAGAAAGTCGCGGAAAATTCACCCGCAGCACGCTAACGGCCACAAGCTACGGGCGTGTATGGCGCGGCGGCGGTTCGGGGCACGGAAAGGCGGCAGAATGCACCGTGGTGAAAGCCGCGGGGTCCGCGGTGGGTGTGCCGGACGTGTCGCGGACGTTCGCCGAACGGTCGCCGACGGTGTGCTTGTGGATGAAGAAAATTGCCGCACCGTTCATTGAACTCCGCGAGTTCTGAAAAGCGAAGGTGGGGCATCGCAGAGTTGCATATCGCCAGACCTTCTCTCGCGTGCCACAGTTTCGTCATCCCGATGAAACGCGTTTTTCTCGCTCTCATTCCCTCGCTCCTGCTGTTTGCGAACGCCGCCTTCGCGCTGACCGCTGCGGATGAGGCCGCGCTCAGGGAATTGACGAAGCAATACGGCTCGTGGGTTTATTCGGGCCGGCCGGTCGAGTTTTGCAACCGGCTCGATTACGATTCCTACGAGGAGCAGCGGCGCATCTTGATCAAGCTTGCCGAGATTCAATGGGGCGGCCTTTGGGGCGATTACTGGCGCCGACGCGAAGTGAATGACTTGAAAACACTCACTGCTTTTTCACCGAAGGATTTCTGGGGGCATTTTCATGGCACTGTCCATCCTTTGCACACTGATCGTGGAAGTTCCGGCCTCGCGCGAACATCAGTCGAGGTGCATGCCATCACGGAAGCGCGCGGGCTTGCTTACGTGATCTATCAAGCCACGCACGGGAACCGTGCCTCCGAGAGCGACGACGATTTCCTCGTCCTCCGTGCGCGCTGGTCGGACGGCCAGTGGCGGCTGGCTGCCTTTCCGAGTGTCACCGCGAAGCTTCGCCGGGAACTCGGGGCGGCACCGGTAAAAAAGCGCACCAAGGAATAAGGTCACGCAGTTCACTGCGGTCTCGCCTCACGACAGCAACTCGCGGTGTTGAAAATTCCCAGCGTGCGACGCGGGGATCATCGCCCGTTTCGGCGCAGAGCTGGGCACCGCGGCGGCACGCAGATCAGTGTGATGAAGCGGATCGTTCATTTGCTGATGAGATAGGGAACCGTGCGGATCATCGGGGCGAGGGGCGGCATTTTGTGGCGTTGCCGGTTGACGATCGGCGAACCCGCGGCGAAGCATCGCGCCCCGTGCAAGCCTCAAAAGCCGTCAGTCGCAGTAGTATTGAGCACAGCTTGTTCTCCCGGAGCGAGCCGGCGTTTTCCGCGCGGACGCGTTGCGCGCGACTCGTGGGCGCTGCGCTCGTTCTTTTGCTGCTGGCCGGCATGCACGCGGCCACGCTTTGCGCGCAGGAACCCGCGCCGCCTGTCACCGCGGGCAAGCCGGTCGCGGCGCCCGCCAAGGTGGACGTCAGCCCTGTGGCGCGTGATCCCGAAATCCGCGAACGCCTTCTGAGCATTTTGCGCGCGACGGATTGGTTCACCGACCCGACGGTGGAGGTGAAGGAAGGTGTTGTTTTTCTCGGCGGACAGACATCCCAGTCCACTCAACGGCAGTGGGCGGCTGACCTGGCCCGGAACACGCAGGATGTCGTCGCCGTCGTGAACCGGATCAATGTCGCGACCCCGCGCATCTGGGATCTCGGCCCCGCATCGGCGGGGCTCCACGAGTTGTTAAAGGACTCCATCGCCGGCATCCCGTTTCTCGCGCTCGGGCTGATCATCCTCATGCTCTCGGTGTTTGCGGCATTTCTGGCCTCCCGTCTTGGCGCGCGATTTTTTCGGACGCGCATCGAGAGCCCGCTGCTGCGCGATGTCATCACCAAGGCGATGGGCGTTCTGGTTCTGCTCATCGGTTTTTACCTCGTATTGCGGGTCGTGGGGCTGGCCCGCCTCGCGCTTTCGCTTCTGGGCGGCACAGGGTTGGTCGGCCTGGCCCTCGGCATTGCGTTTCGCGACATCACGGAGAATTTCCTGGCCAGCATTTTTCTCAGCATGCAGCGGCCGTTTCGCACCGGCGACCTCGTCGAGATCTCGGGAATCACCGGTTACGTCCAGCGCCTCACGATCCGCGCGACGATGCTGACCACGCTCGATGGCAATGGCGTGCAACTGCCCAACGCCATCGTCTATAAGAACCCAATCCGGAACTTCACCAGCAATCCGAAGCGCCGCCTGGAATTTGACGTGGGCATCGGCTATGCGGACACCATCGCCAATGCGCAGGAAGTCGCGTTGCGCGTACTGGCGGAGCATCCGGCGGTGTTGAAGGAACCGGACCCGTGGGTGCTCGTGGAAAAGCTGGGAGCATCCAGCGTCAATCTGCGGGTGTATTTCTGGATTGATGGCAAGCAGCACAGTTGGCTGAAAGTCAGGTCCTCGGTGATGCGGCTGGTGAAGCGGGCATTCCAGGATTCCAATATCACGATGCCCGATGAGGGACGCGAGATCATCTTCCCGGAGACCGTGCCGATCCGGCTGGTGCGCGAGGCGCGGAAAGAAATGCCCGACACTCGGCCCCTCCAGCGGGAAGCTACTCCCGCAGCGAAAAAGCCGGAGCCGGATGTCGTCTCCACCGAGGCAGAAGGCGGACTGCAAAGCG
>JBBRXP010000273.1:0-5667 GCA_038238555.1 Chthoniobacterales bacterium
GAGCGCGAATTCATCACCAAGCAATCCGCCGAAGCCAAGGCCGCACTCGCGAAACAGGAAGTCGCGAAAGCGTGGTCGCTCGTCACCGACTGGCGCTACTTCACCGACATGCGCACCCGCGTCATCCCGATGCGCGCGGCGGCAAAATGAAACCGCCGCCACCGCACTGAATTTCTCCTCATCCTCGCCATGAGACGCCGCGTCTGCATCTTCCTCTTTCTTCCGTCGCTGCCCGCTCTGCTGGCCGTGCTTCCGGCCAAGGCGAAGGTGTATCCATGAGACGAACTCGACATGAACAAGGCTGCGGCCCGATGGCTGGACTTCAGAAGCGATCTTGCCTTCAAGTGTTAGGCATCCCGCACTGGTTGGCCGCTAGTGCGGACTGGGCATTCAGGGATGCGCGGCCAAGACCGCAGCCACATCGGCGGCGCCTTGTTGCGCCGCGAGTGCGGCGGCATCGTTCCCGGCCGTATCTTTGGCTTTAGCGTTGGCACCACTGTTTAGCAGCAGCTTCACGGCGTCGAAGCGGCCGGTGAGCGAGGCGAACATGAGCGAGGTCTGGCCACTCATGTTGCGGTGATTAACGGTGGCTCCCGCCGCAATGAGTTGCTGCATGATGTCAGTGAAGCCTTTGAAGCTGGCTCCGGTGAGCGCGGTGAAGCCCATCTTGTTTTGGAAGTCCACAGGCACGTTCGGCTGCGCAAGCACTAGCTTCACGAGATCCGGATAACCGTGGTAGGCGGCGACGATGAGCAGACTGTCGCCGCGCGGGCTGATGATGTTCGGGGTGTATCCAGAATCGAGATACATCTTCACCGCCTCAGTCTCGCCGTTGCGGGCGTGGTCGAAGATAACGGTGAGTAATTCGTTGCCGGGCTTCTTGCGCGCGTCCCTCGCCACGACAGCCACAGGAGATGGATTGAGCCATGCGGTGATAAGCGAGGCGGCTGCCAAGCTCAACACGAAGAGCGCGAGGATGCGCACCGAGGTGAGTTTGAAGAAACGCATGGTAGTATCAAATGAAGCCCTGCCCCTCGCCACGAGAGGCAGGGAACGCTTCATCAGTTACTCGGCAAGATTGTCTGCGACGGCTTTCACTTTCGCGACATCGAGGCCTGCGGCGGTGGCGACACCAGTGCCGTAGGCCATATCAGCCTTATAAGCGAAGGCGGCCATGCGGGTCTTCACGCCTTCATCTTTCACCCCGGCAAGAGTTCCGCCGAATGTCGCGATAAGGTGGTCCTGATCTTCCTTGCTGAAGTCGCGGAATTTCTCACCCGCCTGGCGGAAGTTGAGCGTCTTCTTGATTGGGCGTTGCTGCGTCGTGCCAGTCTGCGGGCGTGTGCTGTAGGAATAGTCCGCGTTGTCCTTTAAAGAACCAGTCGCGCTGCTTGGTTCGTAGTTCACGTTGGTCTTAGTGTGGCCGGAGTTGGCAGCACCGTCCTGATTGTTACTTTGCACAGAGGCGAGCGGGCGATTGATGGGCAATTGGTTGCCGTTTGGCCCCACGCGGTGGAGTTGAGTATCGGCATAGCTGAACATGCGGCCTTGCAGCAGGCGGTCTTCACTGGCTTCAATGCCGGGAACTAGGTTCGCCGGGGCAAAGGCGCTCTGTTCGGTCTCTTGGAAGAAGTTATCGGGCATCCGGTTGAGCGTCATCTTACCGATGGCCTTGAAGGGCACACCGCGCCATTCCTTCGTCGCGTCGAGGCCGTCGTAGTCCAGCTTGTCGAGTTCAGCCTGCGTCATCAAAGCCACGCGCAATTCCCATGAGGGGAAGTCGCCCTTGGCTACAGCGGCATACATGTCGCTCGTGTAGAGATTGAAATCATCCGCCTGCGCTTGCTGCGCCTGAGCTGCGGTGAGGTTCTTGACGCCTTGTTGAGTGATCCAGCGGAATTTGACATAGGTAGTTTCGCCTTTGGCATTCACGAACTTATAGGCATGCACGCTGTTGCCATCCATCTGCCGGTAGTTGGCGGGCGTCCCGAGATCGCTGAACAGATGCGTCCACATGTGGATGCTCTCCGGCGTATTGCTCATGAAATCGAGGAAGCGGTTTGCATCCTGGCGGTTGTCCACGGGACTTGGCTTCAAGGAATGCACCATGTCGGGAAACTTGATCGCATCCCGGATGAAGAAGACAGGCAGGTTGTTGCCCACGAGGTCCCAATTGCCTTCACTCGTGTAGAACTTGGTCGCGAACCCACGCGGGTCCCGCAGCGTCTCGGGCGAATGGTTGCCATGGATGACGGCGGAGAAACGGACGAACACAGGCGTCTTCTTGCCGCCGCCGGAAAACAACGCGGCGCGCGTCACGGAAGACATGTCTTGGGTGGAGACGAACTCGCCATGCACACCGGTGCCCCGCGCGTGGACGACGCGCTCAGGAATGCGCTCGCGATCAAACCGCTGCAGCTTCTGGATGAGATGGACATCGTCGAGGAGCACCGCGCCATCGGGTCCGGCGGTCTTCGAGTTTTGGTTGTTGCCCACGGGAGCACCGTTGTCACGCGTCAGAGTCTGCGCGGAGAGATGGTTGACGGCCAAGGCGGCCAGGGTGAGCGAGAGGAGTTGAAGGGATGGTTTCATAGTCAGAGGGAGGCTTTTACCCGCGCATCATCCATTGATCCAATTCGCAAAACCGCCAAGAACGATGTATGCAGTTAATCAATGAACTTCCGTGATCTCGAATATCTCGTCGCCGTCGCCGACCTCCGGCACTTCGGTCAGGCCGCCGCGCAGTGCCACGTCAGCCAGAGCGCCCTGAGCCTCCAGTTGCAAAAACTCGAGCTGGAACTCGGCGTGCAACTCATCGAGCGCACCAGCCGTCGCGTCGTGGTGGCACCCGCGGGCCGGGCGCTGGTGGAGCGGGCGCGCGGGATCCTGCTCTCGAGACAGGAGCTGCTCGACGACGCCGCGCTCGAGGTCGGCCAGATGCCGGCGACGATCACGCTGGGCATGATCCCCACCATTGCGCCCTACCAGATCGGCGCGGTGCTCCGGGGGATGAAGCAGAGGTATCCCGGCACCTCCTTGCGCGTCGTCGAGGACATCACGCAGAACCTGGTGCAGAGCACCGCGCGGGGTGAGCTGGACGCGGCGATGGTGGCCACCGGGACCGATGACTCACTGATCGCCGAGACCACGCTCGGCCACGACGAATTACTGCTCGCGGTCGCCCGGACTCACCGGCTCGCCTCGCAGGCGCACGTTGAACCAAAACAACTCCAAAACGAAACGATGCTGCTGCTGAAAGACGGCCATTGCCTCAGCGAGCAAGCGATTGGCTTTTGCACCGCCAAGCGCGCGGGGGCCGCGCTGATCTCCATCGCCGCGAGCATCGAAACCTTGAAAGCGATGATCCGTGCCGGCATGGGCGTTACGCTGATTCCACGCATGGCCATCGACACATCGCCGCCCGACAAGAGTTTGGTCTTCCTGCTCCTCAAGCCGGCGCCTTCGAGAACCATTCGCCTCATCACGCGCAAGACATCGCGCCTCGGCCCGCTGCTGCAAGCCGCCCTGAAATGGCAGTGACGATCTAAAAATGCAGCGGCTTGGCCTGAAACGTCACGGAATGTTGATGGCCGACAACGGCCTCGACTGGGCCATTTCAGTCGCACTCGATGAACGCATCCCCGACATCCACGAAGAACGCCGACGCGTGAAAGGCTCGGACTTTGAAGTCGTTGTCGCACCCAATTAATCCCAACCTACTCACTCAACTATGCCTCGCCTCATCTTCCGTCTCTCTGCGCTCATCGCACTCTGCTTCGCGACCTTGCATCCCGCATCAGCGGTCGATCCATATGAGACCTACATCCGCACGTCGGAAGATTTTCGCGCGGTGAAGCAGGACAAAGCATGGGCGCTCAAGGCCTGGCCGGGGTGGACTTACATGCCGTGGACGCACCAGTGGTCCATCGGCTATGACGACGACGCGGGGTGCTGGAGTCTCGCGCATGGCTACAATGGCGCGTTCATTGATCGCGATGGCATTGCGGCCGACGGATCGAAGACAGGGCGGCTTGATTGGATCAACCAGCATGGGCTGCGATTCTATGTGGATCACGCGGCTGGCAAAGGGCTGCTGCACTTGTGGGATGGCGACAAGGTCAAGCCGCACCTCGATGAATTGCATGGCACGGGACTGCGACCGATATCGCTCAATGCAGCGACGCGCGCGAAGCTCGAAGAGACGATGCGCAAGAGCATCGGCGCGGTGAGAGGGTCGCCACAGCGCGCGGCCTATGCGCTTGATGATGAGGCGTCGTGGGGACACTTCGTGCATCCGACGATGTGGCAGGTGACAGACGATGCGGCGGCGTATCCGCGCTGGCTCGCGGAAATTTACGGAAAAGGAAACGAGCCGACGCGCGAGCGATGGGTGAGCTATGAGGACATCCGCGCGAAGCTCGCGACGTGGAGCATCGCGGGGTTCGACGCCAGCCCGCTCGTGGACCAGTGGAGCTTCAATGATTCGCTTTGTTGCAACTATGTCGGCGGTCTCGTGGAATTTGCCAACTCGCTCGATCCCACCACGCCCTGCGGCCTCGTCGGCGGGCAGATGCCGAGCGCGTTTGGCGGCTACGATTACGCGAAGCTCATGCGCAAGGTGCAGTTCATCGAGAGCTACAATCTCGGCTCCTCGCAGGCGATCATCCGCTCGTTCAATCCGCACAACGCGCTGCCCGCCGTCACGACGCTCTTTCACAAAAGCGCGGACGATACGATCTGGCAGACGTGGTATTACCTCGCGCACGGCAATCGCGGACACATCGGCTGGGTCGAAGGATGGTTCGATGGGAAGACACCGAAGCCGTGGCACGCGCAGGTCGCGCCGACCTTTCTCGAGGCGGGAAAAAAGATCGGCCCGCTCATGACCGGCGCGGAGTGGAAGCACGACGGCATCGCCATTTACTACAGCCACGCCTCGATCCAACTCGGCTGGATTCTCGACGCCGAGGCGCATGGAAAAACGTGGATCAATCGCAACGCCGACCAGCGGCTGAGCAGCGCCGCGCATGTCCGTCGCGCATGGGAAAACATGCTGCGCGACTCCGGCCTGCAATACAGTTTCGTGAGCTACGCCGACGTGATCCAGCGCGGCGTGCCGGTGGAATACCGCGTCCTCATTCTGCCTGCGTGCCTGTGCTTGTCCGACGCCGAAACGCGAGCGATCCGCGCGTTTTGCGCACGCGGCGGCACGGTCATCGCCGACTATCTGCCCGGCCTGTGGGACCAGCACGGCAAAGGCCGCGCGGGCGGCGGCGCGCTCGATGAAATGTTCGGCGTGAAGCACGACTCGGCGATGCGCGCCCCGGACATTTTCGGCGAGAAGCTGTGGGTCGAGGTGGACCAGGACGCGAACTATTCGTGGAAGACCTACGAGGAATTCCTCACGAACAAAAACACCTGCCTCAAGGACGCGAGCGGCTTTCACAAAGCCGTGCGCGCGATGCCGACCGAACTTGTTGCGACGCTCGGACGCGGCGAAGCCGTGCTGATGAATCTATCGCCGCAATGGTATAACGCCCATCGCGTCGCCGGCGCAGACGCCGCGAAGAAACGCGAAGTCTTCATGCGCCACATCGCCAATGCCGGCATCGCACCGTGGGTGCGCATCACCGATGCGGGCGAGCGAGAACACGGCTGCGAGATCAC
>JBBRXP010000274.1:0-5574 GCA_038238555.1 Chthoniobacterales bacterium
CCTCGCCGCGACGAACTTTCGGACGGTCTGCGCATCGGCAAAGGCTCCGCGCCTGAAAGGCAATTCGCGCGCCCTTGAAAAGTCCGTCGCGGCGGGACGCCGCGACCAGCGCTCGGGACGAGCACGCTCCCCAGAACTCCTTCACCGCACCGCGCTAAAGCCCAGCAATACATTGCTCGATCTGCCCGCGAATTTTTTCCCCATCGAGTTCTTTGCCGATGAAGACCAACTGGCTGGTGCGCTTCTCGCCCGCCTCCCACAGCCTGTCCCACATGATGGTAAAGCGGTTGTTCACGCCGTGGAAGATCGCGCGGCGCGGATTGCCGGCGATGGAGAGGAAGCCCTTGGAGCGATAGACCTTTTCCTTCTCCGAAAGCTCCTGCACGAAGAACTCAAACTTCTCGATGACAAACGGCCGGTCGAACTCAAAGGAAAACGATTCGATGTCGTGATGATGCCGCTGCCTCAGTTCGTTGAGAAACTCCGGATCGGCTTCGAGTTTCCGCTCGAGATTGAAAGCATTCATGTCGAGCAGCTCTTTGAGATTCGCCTGCGATTGATTGGTGCGAAAGACGGTCGCGTGCGGGTTGAGCGCGCGCAGCTTTTCCTCGGTCGCGTCGAGATGCGCGGCGTCCACGAGGTCGGTCTTGTTGAGCAAAATAAAATCCGCCATCGCGATCTGCTCGCGCGCGGTCTCGGTCTCCTTCATCTGCCGGGCGATCTGCTCGGCATCTACCACGGTGATGATCGAGTCGAGCCGCACGAACTGCTGAAGCTGCGGAATGTTGAGAAAAGTCTGCGCGACCGGCCCCGGGTCGGCGATGCCGGTGGTCTCGATGAGCAGGTAATCGAAGCCGCCGCGCTTCATGAGATTCTGCACGCCCTTCACCAAGTCCTTGCGCACGGTGCAGCACAGGCAGCCGTTGCTGAGCTCGAGCACGTCGTCGTCGGTCCGCTCGATCAGCGCGCCATCAATGCCGATCTTGCCGACTTCATTGACGATGATCGCAAATTTGTAGCCGTGCTGTTGCTTGAGGATGTAGTTGAGCAGCGTGGTCTTCCCCGCGCCGAGGAAGCCGGTGAGGATGGTGACGGGGACGGGAGTCATGAGAAGTGGATCAGCGTTTGCGCGTCCGCATTTTGAGGACGCCGGGTGTCACGCGAGAGATGTTCCGTGCGGCCACGATCTGCCGCTCGGTCTCGGTGGAATAGATGTACACCGTTTCGTTTCCCGGCGTGATGAGGAGGTAGTCGGGATGTTTTACCGAGAGCTTCTTCCCGTCGTTGGTCACCACGGTGTATGGCTCGAAGGGCACGGCGTGCTGCAGCTCACGGATTTCTTGGGCGATCATGGAGCTTGCGTATGCCGCAGCTTCCGCGGGTTTGCAAGCGGCGGCGCCGAGCGGAATCGCGTCCCTCCCCGACGCTCAATCCCCGATCGGGCTGATCAAGGAACCGGTTCCTCTTTCCTCGTCTTCTTGAGCAGCGGTAGGCCCGTCTTCGTATTCTCCGAGACTTCGTATCCGGCGGGGAGCGCGTCGATCGCGCCCGGCCCGGCTTCTCCGGCGAAGTAGTAGAGCATCACTTTTTGTCCGCCTTTGAGCTCCTGCCGGCGCTCGTGCAGGAAGTAGGTCTTGCCCGATTTTTTACTTGGGACGCTGAATGCCATAGGTCGTGATGGAGTGGAAGGTTTCTCAGACGATGCCAGCCTTACGCAGCGTGATGTAGGCCCCGTTTTTTGTCACGGTTTTGAGCGCGCGGACTGTGAGTTTCACGGTGACAAAGCGCTTGAGTTCGGTGACCCAGATCCGCTTCTTCTTCAAGTTCGGCTCGAAGGTGCGCGTCACCTTCTTGGTGACGTGCTGGCCGATGCCGCCCTTTTTCTTGGCGAGACCGTGCCGGTGGATTTTGCTCCCCTTCACGGGTCTCGATTGGGTGATGCTGCAGACTTTCATGGGTGCGCGCGGAAAAGTGGCGGCGACAATGCCGGCGCGCCCCAAGGCGGTCAAGCGTCATTTTCATCTCACGAATTTTCAATTTTCAATTTTCAATCCCAACTCCCACCCTCGGCATCCCAGTCCCACAGCCATGAAAACAAATCCCGACCGTTCTCCCTCCTCCGACCCATCCCTGAATCGCCGGCGCTTCCTGCTGGCCACTGGCGCGGTTTTTCTCGGCTCGCGCCTTCCCGCCAGCGCCGCGGACAAAGTCACCCTGCCCTTCGAGAACGGTGAGCGTGAGTTAGTCGCTTATCCGCAGAAGCGCCCGCTCATCCGACTAACTACCCGGCCACCTCAGCTGGAAACACCTTTCGCGGTCTTCAACGAAGGAGTGATTACTCCCAACGATGCCTTCTTTGTTCGTTACCATCTTAGTAACTCCCCACCGCCTGGGCTCGATATCGAGACCTTCCGCGTTGGCGTGCAAGGCAAGGTCAATGCGCCGCTCTCGCTGTCGGTGGCGGACTTGAAGTCGCAGTTCGAGCCGGTGGAAATCGTCGCGGTCAACGAATGCTCCGGTAACAGCCGCGGCTTCTCGCAGCCGCGCGTGCCGGGCGGGCAACTGGGGAATGGCGCGATGGGCAATGCGCGGTGGAAAGGAGTAAGACTTAAGGATGTGCTGGACAAGGCAGGCATCGCCGACGGCGCGCGACAGGTAACCTTTAACGGCCTGGACACACCGGCGATCCCAGCCACTCCCGATTTTGTGAAGGCGCTGGAGATCGACCACGCGCGCGATGGCGAGGTAATGCTGGCTTATGAGATGAATGGCGAGGCGCTGCCGATCCTGAATGGCTTTCCGCTGCGGCTTATAGTGCCGGGTTACTACGGGACTTACTGGGTGAAACATGTAAGTGAGATCACCGTGCTCGATGAAGAATTCAAAGGCTTCTGGATGGCCACCGGTTACCGCATTCCCGCCGGCGACTGCGCCTTTATCGAACCCGGCAGCGCGCCGGGAAAGACCGTGCCCATCAATCGGCTCAACGTGCGCTCCTTCATCACGAGCCTGTCCGACGGCGCGAAGATCAAGGCTGGCAAAGCAACGGCGGTGCGCGGCATTGCATTCGACAGCGGCTTCGGGATTCGCGAAGTGCTCTTTTCCCAGGACGACGGGCGCAACTGGCGCGCGGCGGAACTCGGCAAGGACTTGGGTAAGTACTCCTTCCGCGAGTGGACCATCGACCTCACGCCCAAGAGCGCCGGGATCCTCGCCCTCCGCGCCAAAGCCACCAATAGCATCGGCCAATCCCAGCCGATGGCGGCGCTGTGGAATCCCACGGGTTACATGCGCAACGTCGTCGAAACCGTGCGTGTTACTGCTGCTTGAGTTACTTATGAAACCAAACCTACTATCAGTTATCCCGCTTGTTATTACCGCGTCTTTGCACGCAGAGCCGGTTACTTACACTCCGCCCACGGAGACGGCGCTTCTTAAGTCTGCGCCCGGCTCGACGGAGGCGATGACGCAATGCATGACCTGCCATTCCGCAGAGTATGTAAGCAGCCAGCCGACACTGCCGCGCGCGACATGGAAGGCGCTCGTGTTGAAGATGCAGAAAGTCCACGGCGCCCCCATTCTCGACGCGCAGGTCGATGCACTCGTGGAGTATCTCACGAAGACTTACGGCGACGAGAAGGCCGCGAGCCACAAGTCTGGCAAGTAACTCCCTCAGTTAGCGCGCGCTGGTCTGCCGCACCCGCGCGAGCACTTTTTTCACCAGCGTGTCTTCGATCTCCGGGGCGAAGCGCGTGGGGAAGCCGTAGTAAATCAAGCTCGAGTCGGCTTCGTAGCCGCCTTCGATGAGCACGCGCATCGAGGGCACGTAGGCGAAGATGTCGTTGCAATATCCCGCCACCCATAAGCGCTCGGCGGGCAGTTCGCGGTGGAGACGGTAGGAGTAATCCACGCACGTCTCGCCGCTGATGGCCACCAGCGTGAAGGCGTCGCCGAAGCGCAGCACTTGCAGCGGCGCGGGATAACTCGTCATCAGCTTTTCGCCGCGCGCGAGCATGTCGAGATTGCGTTGCGCGTAACGCTGCGTGGCAGGCTGCTTCTCCTTCAATTTCGCTTCGTAGTATTCCGCGCCGGGCGTTTTCTCGAGCGGCAGATCGGCACGGTCGAACGCGGCGCCGATCGTTCCGGTCACGGGCCGCATCGGTTCGGTGAGCGCGCGCGCCACGGCGCCGGCGAGCTCGAGGCCGTGGGCGCGGGCGAGGAGCATCGAGCCGCGCGGAGTTGGATTTGCATCCGCGCCGCAGCCGGTGATGAAAAGCGCGGTGGAGCCGGAGTAGGTGCGCTCGAGATCGGCCTGCGCGTAGCCGGCCCAATCGCCGCTCACTTCGTAGGTCGGCCCCGGCGTCGTGTTATGGCACGCGTAACCAAACATCACGGCCTTGAGCGTGCCGTCCTCGCGGTCGATGCGCAGCACCGGCACGTCGCGATCCACGAGGCCGTTGGGGTTGATGCCGATGCTCACGCCTCTCGGTCCGAACTGCCGGCGATTACCCGCGAAAAATGCCTCGCTCCGGCCAAAGGCGAGCCGGGCTGGCTGCAAGTCTTTCACCGCGGCTTGCGCGGCCTCGAAGGATTTTTGCAAGAAGCTTTTCGTGTAAGCCTCGACCGTCGCGGCTTCGTCCGCCGGCAGGCCATACATCATGGTGAGAGCGCCGTGTATCACGGGCGTGGAATGGCTGTGCGAGCAGGCAAAAAGGAAGCGCTCGCGCGGCACCTTGAGCTCGCTCTCGATCCGCGCCGCCAGTGCGTCGTTAAACGAGCGCGGCGTGCCGATGGTGTCGGCGGTGACCACGAGCGTGATCGCGCCCGAGCTGTCCTGCAGCGCGAGGGCCTTGGTGAATATGGGCAGGTCGATGTTCTCGTGAACCTTGGTCCGCCCCGCATAACCGGCGAGGCGGATCGGCGTCGTGGGCGTGATGTCCGAGCGGCCGGTGCCGGCTTTGAATTCTTGCGCGTGGGCGGTGACGGCGGCGGTGAGGGCGAGCAGTTTGAGGAGGTTCATATGGAGTTGAGTGGCGCGCACGTTTCCACGCTCACCTCTCCCAGGAGCTGCCGGAGTTGGTCGAGGTTCACGGGCTTCACCAAGTGCGCGAAGAAGCCGGCTTCCTTGGTTTGCCGCAGGTCGTCTTCCATGCCGAAGCCGCTCAGCGCGATGCCGGGCCAGCCGTGCGTGCGCTTGATTTCGCGCATCAAGTCCAGGCCGTTGCCGTCTGGCAGGCCGAGGTCGCTGATGACTACGTCGAAGGTGTCGGCCGCGGCGGCGGCGAGCGCTTGCTGGATGCTGCTGGCCGGCGTCACGCGGTGGCCGCTGCGCGTGAGCAGGCGCGTGAGCACGGTGAGCGTCGCTTCGTGATCCTCCACCACCAGCAGCCGCAGCGCGCGATCCGGCGCGGGCAGCGGCACGCGCGTGCGGTCCATCACTTCCGGCGCATCCACTGTGGCGAGCGCGACCGTGAAGGTCGCGCCGCGGCCCTCGCCTTCGCTGGCGGCGTCGATGGCGCCGCCGTGCATCTCGACGATCGCTTTTGAAATCGCCAGCCCGAGCCCGAGCCCGCC
>JBBRXP010000275.1:0-5473 GCA_038238555.1 Chthoniobacterales bacterium
AACCGCCATTGCCCATGCCGACGCGGGCATGCAGGAAGGTGAAGAGCTCATACTTATTCCCGCTGTAATAAGCGATGAATAACTCCATGAGATAGGCGTATCCCACGATCGAACCGGTGAGCAGGATGATCTTGGCCATCTTATCCACGTGCTCGCGAGTGATAAGATCGTCGAGCTGCGGATAGAGCAGCCGGGCGGGAAGCAGGATGGTAAGCACCATCGCAAACCCGCCAAAGATGGCGCCGGCGACAAAGTAAGGCGGGAAGATCGTGGTATGCCAGCCGGGAAGGATGGAAGTGGCAAAGTCGAAAGACACGACCGAGTGCACGGAGAGCACCAGCGGTGTCGAAAGGCCGGCGAGGATAAGATAAGCCATCTCGTAATGGCTCCATTGCCGATTCGAGCCGCGCCAGCCAAGGGCAAAGATGCCGTAGAAATACTTGGTCGCGCGAGACTTTGCCCGGTCGCGCAAGGTTGCCAGGTCGGGCACGAGGCCGGTGTACCAAAAGAGGACGGACACGGTGAAGTAAGTCGAGACTGCAAACACGTCCCACAGGAGCGGCGAGCGGAAATTTGGCCAGATGCCGTTGGCGGTCGGCACTGGCGCGAGATACCAGGCCATCCACACGCGGCCCACATGGATGCCGGGAAAGATGCCGGCGCAAATAACGGCGAAAAGCGTCATGGCTTCCGCGGCGCGGTTGATGGACGTGCGCCACTTTTGCCGGGTAAGAAAAAGAATGGCGGAAATGAGCGTGCCCGCGTGACCGATGCCGATCCAGAAAACGAAGTTAGTAATATCCCACGCCCAGCCCACGGGATGATTCTCGCCCCAGACGCCCACGCCGTTCGAGATTTGGTAACCAATGCAGGTAAGGCCGACTAACGAAAGTAACGCACACGGAATAAAGGTAAGCCACCACCAAAGCTGCGTATCGGATTCGCAGATGGTGGCGATCTTATCGCTAAGCCACGCAAACTTGCGGTCGTTCTGAACCAGCGGAATGCGCTGGAGCTCTTTCGGCGTGGATAAGGCGACGGCGGATTCTGCTGACATTACTCGTTTCCTCCGTGATTGGTGGCGGCGTCATGCTCCCCGCCGTGGTGGTGGGACTTCATCGCTGCGCCGATCTTTTCCACGCCGGGCATTTTTGGATTCGGGTTTCTGATGCGGGCAAGGTAAGTTACTCGCGTATTAACGTTGAGATATTCGAGTAACCGATAACCGCGCTCCTTGGTGCGTAACTTGGAGACGGAACTCGCCGGGTTACTTATGTCGCCGAAGGTAATGGCTCCCGCGGGGCAGACTTGCGCGCAGGCGCTCGTGAAGGCATCGGCGGGAATCTTGATGTCTTCCAGCTTATCCGAACCGCGACCGGCAACACGACTGGCGATCTTGGCTTCCTCGATGCGCTGAACGCAAAAGGTGCACTTCTCCATGACGCCGCGCATCCGCACGGTCACGTTTGGATTCTTCTGCATCTTGATTGTGTCCTCGGTTCCTTTCGAGGCGATAAGGTTCCACTTATAAAGTCCGGTGAAAGGATGGCCTTTTACGTGGCCGAGCACGTCGCGCTGGTTGTAATCGAAGAAGTTAAAGCGGCGCACTTTGAAGGGGCAGTTATTGGCGCAATAGCGGGTGCCGACGCAGCGGTTGTAAGCCATGATGTTCAGCCCATCTTCGCTGTGCACGGTGGCATTAACGGGGCACACGGTTTCGCACGGGGCGTTTTCGCAGTGCTGGCACATGATGGGTTGCGAGACGAGCTCGGGTTCTGCGTCGCGTTCGTCGGTAGTGGCAAAGTAACGATCGGTGCGAATCCAATGCATCTCGCGTCCGAAGATGACCTGTTCCTTGCCGACGATGGGGATGTTATTCTCGGCCTGGCAGGCGACCATGCAGGCGGAGCAACCGATGCAGGTATTCAAGTCCACGGTCATGCCCCACTGGTGGATGTCGTCGAGCGGCGGATGCGAGTAAAGCGAGACGTTCGGCGGAGTGTGGGCGTCCATGCCGGAATGTTTCGCAAAGGTTGGGTCGGCCTTGAATTCGTCGAGCGTGGCTTCGCGAGTGATGTCGGCGGCGCGGCCTTCGAGGGTGCCGTGTTCTTGAGTTACCGCGAGTTGGTAACTCTCCGAAGTAACTCGGACGCTGGCTCCGGTAATGAAGTAAGGATTCGCCGTGGTGCGCAGGGGATAGACATCGACGCCGGTGTTTCTGCCGACGCGACCGACTACCGAGCGACCGTAACCCAGCGCGATGGAGAGGGAGTTATCTGCGCAACCTGGGGCGATCAATGCCGGCACCTTCAAGGTCTTGTTACCGACAGTGACTTCGATCATTACCGTCTGCTCGTAACGGTCGAGGTTTTCGATGCCGAGCCGCCGGGCGGTGGCCGGACTGATGAGCGCGGCGTTATCCCAGGTAAGTTTGCTGATCGGGTCGGGGATTTCCTGGAGCCAGCCGTTGTTACTGAAGCGGCCGTCATCAACCTTGGGACACGCGACGAATACGACTTCGTAACTGTTATCGGTTACGTTACTCGTGGGTAGTGTCTTTACCGAGTCGGCGACGTTAGCAGCATTGAAGGTGATCGTGGTGGGTGGAGCGGCGCTATCGGTTACAAAGCCGTCGTGGAGGAACCTGGCCCACTCAGCGGTGAAGTCGGTTGGCTTGAAGAGTTCCTTGTAAGTCTCCTGGACTAACTCCGGGCCGCCGGGCTTCTTGCCGCGGGCGATCGTGGCGAGTAAGTCAATCTCCGACCAACCACCAAAGAGCGGGAGGATCATTGGCTGCACGGAAGTATAACTACCGTCGGTGGCGCGACCGTCGCCCCATGATTCGAGATAGTGCGCCGCGGGAACGTGCCACGTTGCTTTCTTAGTGGTCTCATCCTCGTGATGACCGAGGCGGATTACTTCACCGACGGATAACTGAAGGTCCGCCCAACCAAGATCGGCGGGTGCGTTATAAACTGGGTTGCCGCCGAGAATAAATAGGGTCTTGACCTTCTTATCCTTGATCTGTCCGGCGAGCTCGACGATGGACTGCGCCGCCTTCACCGCCGGAGCGCGGCCAACGATGGTCTTGCCGAAGTTACCCAGCGCCGAGTTAATTGCCGCGGCGAGTAACTGCACGGCCACCGGTTGCCGGGGGCCGGCGAGCACCAGGCTGCGGCCTTTGTGGGCGAGCAGGTCGGCCGCGGCTTCCTCGACCCATCCCGCGGTGAACTTAGCCGGCGCCCCTTTCGCCAAGCCCGCGAGTGTTGCGTCGTTAGTCTTGGCCGCGATCTGTCCGGCGAGCGCGAGTGCGAAGGCGCCGACCTGACTTACCGGGATGCGCAGGCGATGATCGGCGATGCCGCCGGTGATCGTGTAGCGGTTCTCGACGACGTAAAGCCGGTTCATCTTCGAGTCGGGGCCGTCCACTTTCCGCCGGGCGCTGAATGCGCGGATGCTGCTCACTTCGCCGTCGGTGCCGAGGAAGTCGTGGTCGAGAGAAAGGATGACGTCGGCCTTGTCGAGGAGCGGCTGCGGCAAGACTTCGCCGAACGCGATCCTGGCCGCGCTCTCCGCGAGTTCGTCGCCGAGCGGTTCATAGATAGTCCAGGTGGCGGCGGGAAATTTCGCGGCGATCTCGGTGCGGAGGCGTTCGCGAGTCGGGGAATGATTTGCCTCGAGCAGGAAAGCGAGGCCGGTGCCATCGCCTGCGCCTTTGCCGATTGAGTCGAGCGCTTTCATGAAGCGCGCCTCGTCCGAGCGCGCGCCTTTCACCCAGAAAAATTTCGAGCGTTCCGGATCGTAGAGATCGAGCACGGAGGACTGCGAGAGCAGGTCGGTCGCGCCTTTGCTCACGGGGTGCATCGGGTTGCCTTCGACCTTGGTGGGGCGTCCGTCGTGCGTCTCGATGACGAGCGGCGCGGCGCCTTTGCGCGTCGGATACGACGTCGCGAAGAAGAGCGCCTTGCCGGGGATCGACCATTCCACGCCGCGCGTGAAGGGCACGAGATGCTTCTCCGGACGGCGGCAGCCCGCGAAGCCGAGGCCCGCGAGCGCCATCGAGGCGCCCATGAGCTGCACGAAATTGCGGCGCGAAACTTCCCCGCCCTGGAACTCGGAGGCGCCTTGTGGGAACTCGCGCTCGAGCCACGAGCGGAACTCCGGCGTGTCGCCGAGCTGGCCGAGCGAGCGCCAGTATTTCTTGCCCGTCGCGGGCTCGGCAGGGTGATGGAGAATTCGTTTCATCGGTGACAGCCTGCGCAGTTTTTGTCGGGCGGATTGATGTGCCACCTGGCTTTGAGATCATTGCCGAGCGCGGCTTGGGCGTCGGCAACCGACTGGCCTTCGCGGGTCTCGGGCTTCCAATTCAAGTCGGTGATTTTGTCGAGTGGCCGCAGCGCGGTCTCCGGCGCGCGATGGCACTCGAGGCACCACTTCATCGACTGCGGCTCGGCCTGATACACCACGGGCATTTCGTTCACCTTGCCGTGGCAACTCACGCACGACACGCCGCGGTTTACGTGCGCCGAGTGATTGAAGTACACGTAGTCCGGCGTCTTGTGGATCTGCACCCACTCGATGGCCCGGCCCGTCTGCCACGAGTCGCGCAGGGGCGCGAGTTTTGGGTTCTCCTTCTGCACGGCCTGGTGGCAATTCATGCAGACCTGCGTGGTCGGCACGTTCGAGTGCGCGGCCACTTCCACGAAGCTGTGGCAGTAGCGGCAATCCATCCCGAGTTGCGCCACGTGAATGTCGTGCGGGAAGGGGATCGGCTGCGGCGGCTGGTAGCCCACGCGGGTGTATTTGGGAGTGAAATAGTACCAGACGCCCGCCGTGACCGCCGGCCCGAGTACGAGCAGGCAGAGGAGGATCTTGAGAGGGAGAATATTGCTCCCGCGTGGGAAAATGTTCGCCATCGCGCTAGTGGATCGTGGAGCTTTTCGGTTTCAAAATTTCGAGACGGGCGAGTTTATGGCGGGCGGAAAAAGATGGCGCAACAACTTTGTGAAACTTTTCACAAGCGTCCAGTCCAAACTGAAAATCGCAAGCTTCCGGCGGTCATGGGGCGGGCACTTTCTTCGCTTCGGTGTCGCGGTGGAAGAGGAAAATTTCCTGCCCAACCGAAGTGCTGAACGTGCGCGCGACGCGCAGGTCCGGCCGTCTTTTTTCCAGCCTCGCGCGGCCCTTGCCGCGGGCGAGCACCCACGGTGCGCCGGGCGGAATTTCACTCGCGCCGAGAGCGTAGCGATAGGGTGTGCGGAGATAGAAAATCGCGGCGAGGTAGCCGGGATCGTAGAGTACAAGCGGCTCGCTGGGCGGGATGGCGGCGTCGATGGCGCGGGCGAGCGGACGGAGATCGTCGCGCGCGTTCATCCGCGGAACGATGACGAGTGCGTAAAAAATCATCGCAAAACCGAAGACCACGCCGGTGCCGATGGCGAGGCGCACCGGATGCACGAAGCGAGGCGCGAGC
>JBBRXP010000276.1:0-5383 GCA_038238555.1 Chthoniobacterales bacterium
GCATCGGCCAATACGACAAATCAGTGCATGCGCTCGGCGACTACTATCGCACGGTGGAGTTAGGATTGAGCGCCTGTTTTCGGGCAAACGAATCATCAGCGTTACAGGCGGAGCGAAAGGCAAAAAGCGATCTGGAAGAGATCGGCGCCGTGATTTTCGGCTCCGACCAAGGTTTGGTAGGCCAGTTCAACGACATCATCACCGACTACGCGATCAAAACCCTGGCCTCGCTACCCGGAAAACCAAAGGTCTGGGCCGTGGGCGAGCGCGTCCATGCGCGGCTCGCTGACGCCGGCTTGAAACCGATCGGCCTCTTTGCCGTGCCGAATTCCGTCCAGGCCATCACGCCGCTGGTCGGGCAGATTCAGATCGAAAGCGAAGCACACCGGGCCGCGGGCGAGTATGCGCAGCTCTATGTCTTCCACAATCGCCCGAAAGCCGGCGCGCTCTACGAGCCCGTCAGTCAGCGGCTCTTGCCACTCGACGCCGCATGGCAGCGAGATCTGGCAGAAATTCCCTGGCCGACCAAGACCTTACCAGAGGTCATGTGCGGCGGCACCGCGACCTTGGGCGCACTCATCCGCGAATATCTTTTCATCTCCCTCTTCCGCGCCTGCGCCGAATCGCTCGCGAGCGAAAACGCGAGCCGCCTTGCCGCGATGCAGCGCGCAGACAAAAACATCGACGATCTTTTGGAAACACTCCACGGCACCTACCACCGCCTGCGCCAAAGCGGGATTGATGAAGAGCTGTTCGATGTCGTAACCGGCTTTGAAGCTCTTTCACCTCAGCCCCGGCACGGAAATTCCGCAAAGAGTGTTTCGTCTCGATCCGCTTAACATCGCGCAGGAAATGAATACCGCTGAATCTTTCCGCAAACTCGATGAGTGACTTTCAAATGCAGCGCCTCGGCGTGGTGATGGAACCGGGGCCGGGCAACTCGCTGGAAGTCGAAGGTGTCCTGAATCCAGCCTCCGCCCGTGGCCCAGATGGTCAGCTTTACCTCTTCCCTCGCTTAGTCGCGCGGGGCAATTACTCCCGCATTGGTATCGCGCGAGTCCGGTTCAATGAGGACGGTGCTCCGGTCGGTTTCGAGCGGCTCGGTATCGCCCTGGAGCCCGAAGCCGACTACGAGTTGCGCCCCGGTGGTGGGGGCGGCTGCGAAGATCCCCGCATTACATTTGTCGAGCCGCTCCAGCGTTATGTAATGACTTACACGGCGCTGTCTCCACGCGGGCCGCGCATCGCGTTTGCCCTATCGGAGGACTTGTTTCATTGGGAGCGAATGGGGCTGGCGATCTTCATGCCTTATGAGGGGGTGGACTTCAAGGATGTCGCCAACAAGGACGCGCTGCTTTTCCCCGTCGCCATTCCCGATGCGGAGGGCCGGGCCGCGATGGCTCTCGTTCATCGCCCGCTTTTTCCGGGCACCGGCCCCGACGAAACGCTCCACTGCCGGGTTCCTCGCGTGGTGGACATATTCCGGTAGAGCATTTGGATTTCCTATCACTCCTTGGTCAACGAGACCTGCGACAAGCATCATCACCTCTGCCATTTCGATTCGCATGAGCGGCTGGCGACTCCCGTGGCGGCTTGGGAACGGCTCAAAATCGGCGGGGGCACTCCGCCCATCCTAACGCGACACGGTTGGCTGACTATCTATCATGGCGTCAGCGAACTTTCGGCAGCTTCCGGTTCCGCACGCGGGTTGTGCTACTCGGCTGGAGTGCTGGTGCTTTCAAAGGAACATCCTCAAGAGATTCGCTATCGTTCGCCGGAGCCCGTGCTCACACCGGAGTTACCGCAGGAACGCCACGGCATCGTCCCCAACGTCGTATTTCCCACCGCCATTGATCGTCGCGACGACCTCGGCTCACCCGATTGCTTCGATGTTTATTATGGGATGGCCGATAAACGGATCGGTGTGGCGAGACTCAAGCTGCCGGAACACCTGCCGCCCGGCGCACTCGCCGACGCGCCACAAGCGAAGGTCTGATGTTGCCGAAGAAACGCGCAGTCTTTCCGGGCAGATGCGGAGCAAAGCTCGAAGGGAACCTGTAGCGTGCCGATGTCAGGGGCATTCCTGCCCCGCCTAAAAACTTCTCCGACCACGATTATGAAATCCATCACGCAACTCACCACCGTAAAAGCGGGCCTGCCCGCGATTCTCGCCCTCAGCATCCTCGCCGCCTTCGCCGCCGGCCTCTCCGGTTGCGCGAGCAGCGGCGGTTCCTCCGCGGGTGGAACCCACGAAATGGGTCCGCCGAAATCACCATCCAGAATGTCGAACGAATCCATGCCGGGCCGCTAACCGCAACGCTCTCCCGTGCATCCCATGAAAACCACCATGCAACTTTTTTCCTTCAAAGCGGCCCTGCCCGCGATCCTCGCCGCCGGTATCTTTGCCGCCACGCTAAATGCCGCGCCACCCGCGACGCCTGCACCTGCGGTCGATCCTGCCACGCACGCGGCGCACGTCGCCGCGGGCACGCACCCGGCCACGCCAGCGCCTGCCGCGCCGGGCGCGGCGAAAGGCGATCCGGCGCTCGCGCAGCGGCTCTCGCAGTTGCAGGCGAAGATGGCCCAGCTCGAAGCGGCGCTCGCGAAAGATGCGCCGCCGATGGCCGCCGCTCCAGCGGGCGCGGCCATGCCCGGAATGTCGGGCGCGGCCACGATACCGCCCGCAGGCCCGATGGCGGGCATGGTCAGCCCGGGCATGGCCGCGATGCCCGGCATGGGCGCAGGCGCACCTCCGGCTCCCGCGATGCCGGGAATGGGCGCCGGTGGCGGCATGATGGGCATGATGGATAAGATGATGGGGATGATGGACAAAATGATGGGCATGGGCGGTGGCGCGATGCCCGCGGGTGGGGCACCGATGGCACCGCCGGCACCGGGCGGCATGGGTATGGGTATGGACATGATGAAGATGGGTGGCGGCCCGATGTCGGCCGGAGCACCAGCACCGGGCATGAGCGCTGGCGGCATGGGCATGATGGCGATGGATAAAATGAAGATGGCCGGCATGATGGGCATGGCCCCGATGGGTGGCGGCGCTCCCGCTGCCATGCCGCAATCCGCGCTCCCAGGCTTTCCCGGCGCATCGCATCTCTACCACCTCGGCGCGACGGACTTTTTCCTCGACCACGAGACGCACATCGCCCTTACCACCGAGCAGACGGCCGCGCTCAATCAGGCGAAGGAAAAGGCGACTCTCGCGAAAAGCACTGCCGACCGTGTGATTCAGCAGGCCGAGCAGGAGCTATGGACGCTTACCTCGTCCGATCAGCCCGACATCACCGCCATCGAGGCCAAGACCGCCGAGATCGGAAAGCTAACCGGCGAAACGCGCGTGACCTTCATCCGCGCCGTGGGCGAAGCCAGCAAGCTCCTCACCGACGAGCAGCGCAAAATCCTCACCGGCTTCGCCCCGCCCGCGCCGGCAGCCCCCGCAGCCGCGATGGCCCCGATGAAAGGCATGTGAACGCAGGCAATATTTCCGCCACACCGGCGGCGAACAAACAAACAACCAAATAAGACAACAGCTATGACCGAAACGACTACTAACACCACCAAAGACCCCATCTGCGGCATGACCGTGGACCCAGCCACCGCTCTGCACGCCGAACGCGACGGCAAGACGTTCTACTTCTGCGGCGACCATTGCCTGCAAAAGTTTCTGTCTGCACCCGCTGGAACGACACCCGAGGAAAAGTCGGGCTGCTGCTGCGGATAACTTTTCCAAAGCCACAAACCAACAAACCATCTGAAACACACACCCATGAAAACCACACTGAAACTTATGCTCATGGCAATAGCCTTTGGAGCCTTCCCGGTGCTCGCACAGGAGAAGCCCGCGAAGATGAAGGCCACCAAAGAATGCGGCACCTGCTGCAAGCAGGGCGGCGACTGCTGCGATAAGTGCGGCAAAGATAAGTGCGCGCCCTGCTGCGACAAGAAGGAAGCCCCAAAACAGTAGGCAGTTCGCACGCGAGGAGCCATCACCCGCCAAGGACATAGATCACGGATGACTCGCGCTCAACGCAACCTTCCCGCTGCTCTACTCGCGTTGTGCGTGGCAGTAAGCGCACACGCGCAAACGCCGGACGAGCACGCCAGCCATCATCCCGGCGGAGCACCGGCTGAGGGCGCGATGCCCGCTACTGCCAGTGCGCCGGGAATGGCCGGGATGGGACCCGCCCGCAGGAGCGGGACCGCCTGCCGGCGCGGGTGGAATGATGGCCGGCATGGGTGACATGATGAAGAGCATGGGCAAGCCGCCGCCGAAAGAGCTGTATCCCACGCTCATGGCCTTGCCGGAACTGACACCGGAAAAGCGGCGCGATGTAGAACAGCAATCCGCCGAGCGGATGCACACGGGAACAGTGCTGATGGGGCAGGCGCTCGACACGCTCAATGCCGGCACGCAGTCGGGCGACTATGCCGCGATGCACGAAGCCACGGCTCGGTTGCGCGAAGGCATCGCGCAGCTTGAGAGTGGCGTCGCTGCGAAGCGCGCGCTGGCGGAAGGACGCGCGCCGCGCGAGGTGGCGCTGGCGTGGTTCAAGCAGGAGATGAGTCTTGTATCTCCGGTCGGCGACGAAGCGCGGCATGGTGGCCGCGGCCTCTCGATCTTGCACCTCTTCACGATGGCGCTGCTCGTCGTCTTCGCCTTCGCGATGCTCGCGATGTATTTCTTCAAGATGCGCCGCGCCGCCGCGCTCTTCGGGCGGATCGAGCCCGACAAAGGATCGCCGCCCCCTGGGTCGGCACCGCCGCTGGCGTAACGCAGTATGGGCGAAGAACCAGCAGCGCCGCGCGCAAGAGCCGCCCCTTTGACGGCGAAGTGGCTGGGGCGTCTCCGCGTCGAGAGCATCGTCAACGAAACGCCCTCGGTCAGAACCTTCCGCCTCCGCGCAGTCGGCGACGGGGCGCTGCCTTTCACGTTCGTCCCCGGTCAGTTTCTCAACGTCGCCTTCGGGATCGGTGGCGCGCGAATGAATCGCTCGTATTCGATTTCGTCGTCGCCGAACGAGCGCGAATACGTCGAGCTAACGATCAAGCGCGAGCCGCGCGGTGCCGTCTCCCGGCACATGGTTGATCTGCTCAAGGTCGGTGATGAAATCGAGGCGGGCGGTCCGGTCGGCAAGTTCACGTTCAACGGCACCGAGGCGGATAGCATCGTCCTTCTATCCGCTGGCGTCGGCATCACGCCGATGACGTGCATCGCCCGGTTTCTCACGGAGCAGTCATGGGCCGGCGACATCTTTTTCATCTACTCCTGCCGCACGGAGGCCGACTTCATCTTTCAACAAGCACTCGCGGAATTGGAGCGCCGCAATCCGAAGCTGCATGTCGCGGTCACAATGACGAGGGAGGGTCC
>JBBRXP010000277.1:0-5340 GCA_038238555.1 Chthoniobacterales bacterium
AGACGCCGCGAGCGTTTCGCCACACTGCCGCACGAGGACGGCGGCGCTCCTTCAGTATTCCCGCTCGAGCAGGTGGTCGGCGATCTCCCGCAGCCGCGCGGCTTTCATTCCGAGCGGCGCGATCGCCGCGTGCGCCGCGGCAGTGAGCCGGCGCGCTTCTTCGCGCGAACGCTCGAGGCCGTGGATGGCGGGATACGTGGCCTTGGTCGCCGCCACGTCCTTGCCAGCGGTCTTACCGAGTTTCTCGGTGGTCTGCGTCACGTCGAGGATGTCGTCGATGACCTGGAACGCCAGCCCGAGCGCCTGGCCAAATGCGGTGAGGCTCCGCAACCCCGCCGGACTCGCGTCCGCGCTCATTGCACCGAGGCGAATGCTCGCGGTGAGCAGCGCGGCGGTTTTGCAGCGGTGAATGTATTTGAGTTCCGCGCCGGTGATCTTTTTGCCCTCGCCTTCGAGGTCGGCCACCTGGCCTCCGATGAGCCATTTGCTTCCGGAGGCCGTGGCGAGTTCACGGATGAATGCGGCGGTGGAATAGCGCGCCGTGGGTGTGGCGCGCGCGAGGATCTCAAACGCGAAAGTCAGCAGCGCATCGCCCGCGAGCACGGCCACGCCTTCGCCGAAGACCTTGTGCGAAGTGGGCCGGCCGCGGCGCAGATCGTCATCGTCCATGCACGGCAGATCGTCGTGGATGAGCGAGTAAGTGTGGATGCACTCGACGGCGCACGCGGTGGGCATGGCCCGGGAAACCCCGCCACCACAGGCTTCGGCGGCGGCGATGGCCACGATGGGGCGCAGCCGTTTGCCGCCGGCGAAAATGCTGTAGCGCATCGCCCGGTGAATGGTGACGGGCTTGGTGGCGGCGCGCGGCAGCAGGGCGCCGAGTGCGCGGTCCACCTGTGCGCTGCGGGCGGCGAGATATTTCGGGAGGTCCATGGGACGAGGGACTCTGGCGTGAAAGGCTGATCGCTCTCAACTCTCAAACTCGCAGTCCCGCCCGGCGAAGACGCCGCGGGAACTTGCTGCGACGAGGACCTCGCAGCTACAGCCGCAGCATTCCGGTGAGATGCTTCCATAATGGCTCGTGCCTCGCGGCGGCCTCTCCGCGCCACTCCAGGAGCTCGCGCTGCAAGTCGAGCACCGAGCCGTGCCGATCTGCGCGCGCGGTGCTCATGGCATCCTTTGCTGTCTGAATGAGGAACGCGGGCAGATCGCCGGCGGGCCAGTGCGGGCGCGGGCAGCGTGGCGAGTCGAGGGGATCGGTGAGCGTCACGATGCGGTGCAGGATGCCACCGAGCGCGTACACATCGGAGCGCGCGTCGATCTCGTCGCTCGCGCCGACGGCCTGCTCCGGCGCGGTGTAGTGGGAGAGCGGAGGCGGCGTCTCGAGGCCTACGGCGCGGAGCCCGGACGCGAGGATTTTCGCGTGCGTCCAATTCACCACAAACACCTTGCCGTAACTGCCCACGGTGATGCTCTCGGGCCGCAGCGCGCAGTGAACGACTCCGCGCGAGTGCGCAAATGCAACGGCGTCGCAGGTTTTTTGAAAGATCGAGAGCAGCGCGGGAAACCGATGACGCTCGAGCGTGCTGCGGTCGCCAGCGGCGATGCGTTCGAGGATGTCGGCAAGCGGCTCGCCCTCGATGAAGCGCGTGGTGTAAAAAAGCCGCCGGTCTTCATCCATGCCGAGCTCGTAAATGGGCAGAATGTTCGGGTGCTGAAGCTGGCTGTTCACCTGCACGGTGCGGATGAAGCGCAACGCATCGGCGGTGGGCGCCTGGCTCTCCGGCAGCATCACCCGCAGCGCCACCTCGCGATCGAGCACCAGATCGTGCGCGGCGTAAATGGTGGCGTCGCGCCCGTGACCCACGGCGTCGCCGCGCGCGTAACGCCGCGGCCCGAAGAAGCCGTCCGGCAGTTGCTCGAAAGCCGCCGGCGGCAGACCCGCGCGCTGGAATTCGAGCGCCGCCGCGCCGATCCCGATCCGCGCCGCGGAGCTCAAGCGCGTACGGCCCGCCGCAGTCTGTCCATCCACGGATGTGCCAGTGGCGCTGCCCAAGTCTTCGAGGTAAATCTCCGACTCGCTCGCCACGATGAGTCGAGCGTGCCGGCCGGAGATGGAAGGCGCTTCGAGCACGATGTCGCTGCGCCGATCGCGGCCGATGAGATAAGAGCCGCCCCGCATCGCGCACCGCGCCAGCAGCCGCCCCTCATGCCGCGCCACGAGTTCGAGCGGGCGATGAAAGGCAAAAGGCATACGCGATTACAGCAGCCCCCGCGGGGACGGAAAATTCCAAATTCCAAATTCCAAACAAGGTGCGCCTTCTACGTTTCATTTCCTCGTTCCGTTCCTTGGAATTTAATTGGAATTCGGAATTTGGAGTTTCCCGCCTCAGCGGGCTCGCTGCGCCTGCACGGGATGCGAGTGGAGGCTCTCCTTCCAGCCTTCGTTCGACTCGTAGAAAGCCTGCTGCACGATGTGCCGGAAAACGAAGAGAAGGCACGCGGCGGCAAAGCCCGCGGCGAAAGTCATCAGAACTTTGTGGGTGAAAGTGTGCCCAAACATGGGGCTCCTTTGAGCAGAAGGTTTGCCGCGTTCACCAAAATCCCCACTGCCCGGTGCGCAAAACGTAGAGACCGAGCAGGAGATTGGTGATCGCGTGGGCCACAACGCACGCTCCGAGGCTGTGGGTGCGGTAGGCCACCGCGTTGTAGAGCATCCCGGCGAGAAGCGCCGCGGGCCAATCAGGCCGCGAGTGCTCGAGGCAGAAGCCGACTGAGACGAGCGAAAACGAGAGCCACGAAAACGTGCCGATGGGCACCCGCGTGAAGTGGGGATCGATGAGATAGCGCAGGAAAAATCCGCGCCAGAAAATTTCCTCGAGCAGCGGCACCACGATGACCATCCGCGCGAAACGGAAAACGAGATTGACCGCGTAAGGCGCGCCGCCGCCGAAGTAACCCGGCTCGAAACCTTCCAGCCGAGGCGGCATCCACGCCTGCGGCGCGATCCAAAGCACGAAGACCAGCACGCCGATAAACGCCGCGAACACGAGCCGCGCCGGCGGACGCAATTCGTAGTGCCGCCACCAGCGAGCGAGCAGCGCTCCGCACACGAGAGTTTGCAGCGGATAAACCCAGTACGCTGGCTTCCGCAAAGCCCAGCCGACCGCCTGGCCATCAAACAACTTCGCGATCAATTCCCCGAAGGCGATCAGCGCGAGGAAGGTGAGGAAAGGCCCGAAATAAGCTTTTTCGCGAGACGAAGATCCAAACATCCGTTCCCGATGAATACAGCGACCGCACAGCAAACAGTCCAGCAAACGCCGGAAGAACTTCTCCGATTTCTCGACCTGCAACGCGCCAGCCGGCGGCTGCGGCGCGCTTCGTCGCGCGGAAATCGTGTGCTCTTTCTCGTGGGCGGCACGCTCTTCATCTCCCTCGCGGCGGCAGCGGCGCTCTTCGTTCTGCAACAGATGCTCTCGAATTTGCCCGCCGGCTCAAACGGCGCGTCGCTTCCGGGAACGGCAGAGCACCGCGTGTCTGCGGAATGATCTGGATTTTCCAAACGAATCCCGCAGCCCGGCACATGTGCTGCTTAGAATTTCCATCACAATGGCTAAATCTCCCACATCAGTCATCGGGATAGACTTGGGGCGCTACTCGCTCAAGTCCGTGCGGCTGCAGCGCCGCGGCAGCGACCGCTACGCGATCACTCACTTCGCCTCGCGCGTGCTCGAGGAGCCCGTGGAAAATGCGGACCATCTCAGCCGCGAACTCCGGGCGTTGCTCAAGGAAATGGGCGGCACCGCCAAGGCCTGCGCCGTCGCCGTCTCGGCGCCCGAAGCGCTCATCCGCATCATTGAGCAACCTGCCACGCCGGTGCAATTGTTGCGGGAAGCGCTCCGGCTCAACGGCATCGCGCTGCTCAATCAGGACTGCAAAGAATTCATTCTCGACTGCGATGAAATTCCCGCGAGCGACGGCGGGCAGCCACGCGAGCCCGGCGATTCACCAAAGCATCGTTACCTCGTCGGCGGCCTGCCGCGCGCACAGGTGGCGCAGATCGGCGCCGCTCTCGAAAAGAACAGCGCGGCGGTGCGCGTGATGCAGCTTGCGCCGATCTGCAGCTTCAATGCGTTCGAATTCACGCATCCCGAAATCTTCAACAACACGGGCTTCTTTCTCGTGGATATCGGCCACAGCAATTCAACAATGATGGTCGGAGTGAAGCGCGAACTGGTGCTGGTGCGCACCATCGAATTTGGTGGCAGCGGCCTAGCCGAAGCGCTCATCGGCTTGAGCGGCGAGCCGCGCGAATCGGTCTTCAACGCGCTCGACCAGGAAGACGAAGTGATGGTCGAATACACTCGCGTCGCGCTCAACGCGCTGGTGCGCGAAATTCAAAGCTCGATCGGCTTTCTCGAACACCAGCGCGATCAAACCATCGACCGCGTCTTTGTCTCCGGCGGGGTGGCCAAGTCGCGCACGCTCTTGAAAGTGATGGCGGAAGAACTCGGCCTGCCGACCGAATCCTGGACCGCCGTCGAGAAGTGCGAAAACAACGTGGCCTCCGACCGCAAGCGCGGCCTCGATGAAAAAGCGATGGACCTCAATGTGGCTTGCGGCGCGGCTGCGGAACTCCTCAAAGCAAACTGACCATGCCCATCCGTCTCAATCTCTACCACGAAGTCCAGAAGCAAGCCGCCCTCAAGCGCCGCGATCCGCTCAAGCTCTCGATGTTCGGCATCGGCGCGATCGCCGTTTGCTTCGCGGGTTATTACGCGGTGCAGCTCGGCCGATCCATTAGCCTCCACTCCCAGCTCTCGAGCTTGAAGGCCGAGTATGAAAAGCTCGACCCGCAGGCCCAGAGCGCGAAGAAGCACGAAGACGAACTCATCGCGCAGATCAAACTCAACGACGCGGTGCAACGCCGAATCGAAGATCGCTTCTACTGGGCGCCGCTTCTCGATGAAGTCCGCCAGGTCGTCCCGCGCGAAGTGCAGCTCACCAAGATCAGCGGCGACGTTACCGGAGACGTGGTGCGCAAGTGCTCCCTCACCGTTGATGGCGTCTCCGCCGGGGCCGATCCGCGCCAGATCTCCGAAGACTTGCGCACCGCGATTGCCGACCGGCTCGGGACCAAATATCGGAACGTTATTTCCAACTTCAAGGCCCTCGACGACGGCGCGGAACAAATCCCGCTCGACGGCAAACAACTCCCGACAGCGACCTTTGCCATCAATGTCGCCTTCAACTGGGGCGACGATCCCAACGCCGCGCCCGCCGCTGCCCCAAAGAAGAAGCGTTAGACAGGACCACCTTATGAAACTAGGCAAAGAA
>JBBRXP010000278.1:0-5288 GCA_038238555.1 Chthoniobacterales bacterium
CCGCACAGGCTGGAAGCCTGCGTTCCGTTATGAACCGACTCGATGAAGCCTTACGACGAGTCGGCGCGCCGCTGCTCGGCGTCGCCGTGCATCGTTTCGACTTCGCCTTCGTGGAGATGGCGAGCCTGCTCGGCTTCCACGCGCTGTGGATCGAGATGGAGCATCTGCCGATCACCTTCCGCGAGGCCGCCGACTTGTGCCGGCTCGCTACGGCGCTCGGCATGGTGACGATGATCCGCATCCCCGACGCGAGCCGCGACTCCGTGCTCAAGGCGGCGGAATGCGGCCCCGACATCCTCGATCTGCCGATGGGCAACACGCCCGAGATGCTCGCGCAGTTCGTCTCGCACGCGCGCTACGCACCGGAGGGAAATCGCGGCTTCTTCGGCGCCTCGCGCGCGGTGCGCTACGGCTTCGACGGCAACATTGCAGAGCAACAGCGGCGCGTGAATCGCGAGCTGTGCCTGATGTCGCAGATCGAAACCCGGGAAGCCGTCGGGCGAGCGGAGGAACTCTGCCGCGTGCCGGGCATTGACGCGATTTTCCTCGGCCCCGGCGATCTCTCCACGAGCCTCGGCGTGACGGGCGAATTGCGGCATCCTTCCGTCATTGCCGCGATGGAAAAAAGCATCGTCATCGCGAAGTCGCACGGCAAGCGCGTGGCCGTCATGTGCGGCGCCGCCGATGTCGGCGAGTGGGCGCGCCAGGGCGTGGAGCTTCTTTTTTGCGGCAGCGACACTGCGTGCCTCAAGGCCGGCGCGCAAGCCGTGCTCAAGGATGCGCGGCAAAGTCTGGCCGCGTCACCGATCCCACCTCCCCTCAATTCCGTCCATCAATCATGAAATCCATCCCGATCAATCGTCGCAACTTTCTGCGCACCCTCGAAGGGGTCGCCGTCTGCTCCCTCACGGACAGCGCAGCAAACTCCATCGGCGCCGCCGCGCGACCTTTGGACATCGGCCCCGGCCCGCAATTGTTCCTCGATGATTACGTGATCGAAAAGCGCGAGGGATGGAAACGCGAAGTGCGCCAGCCGCAGCGTCACGGGCCGCCCGTGCTCGACAGCAAGACCTTCGGGGTAACGCAGCCGTATATCACCGTGCTGCGCGATCAGCGGACGAAAAAGTTCCGCATGTTTTACAACCACGGCCCGGCCATCTGGCACGCGGAGTCGGACGATGGCATCGCGTGGCGCCATCCGCGCGTGGCCTATGACTGCCCGCGCGGCTACGGGTGCAGCGTGATTGATGACGGCGAGCGCGAACGCGATCCCGCGCGCCGCTTCAAGCTCGCGAACTGGGCGGGCACACCCGGCAAGGGCGACAAGCCCGGCGATGACACCGGGATGTGGGTTGGTTTTTCGCCGGATGGTTTCGCTTGGACGCTGCACGGAAAAAATCCTGTGCTGCCGACGTGGCCCGAGGGCTGGGACAAGCGCACGCGCCACGGCATCGGCGACACGGTGGATGTTTATTTCGACGACGACGCGAAACTTTACCGCGCGGCGGCGAAAGTTCATGCGCTGCCGGAAGACGGCTACACGCCGGGGCCGAAGTCAGGCCACGGCATCCGGCGGCTCATCGGGATGTCGTCGAGCAAAGATTTCCTCCATTGGGAAAAGCCGCGGCGCATCCTCGTGCCCGACGACAAGGACGAAGGCACGCTGGAGTTCTACGGCATGGGTGGCATGCACATGCGGGGCGGATTGCACATCGGCCTCGTGCGCGTGTTGCGCGACGATCGGCCCTGCGATCCCGGCGGGCCGAAGGACGGCATCGGCTACGCCGTGCTCGCCACGAGCCGCGACGGCGTGGCGTGGCAGCGGATGCGCGAGCCGTTCCTCGATCGCAACATGGAACCCGGCAGTTGGGACCACGCGATGACGTGGATGAGCCAGAGCGTGCCGGTGGGCGAGGAAGTCTGGTTCTACTACGGCGGCTACGCGCGCGGCCACAAGATCGAGGCGAAGACCGAGCGTCAGATCGGCCTCGCGCGGATGAGGAAGGATCGCTACGTCGCTCTCACGCCCGAGCGGGGGCAAGGCACAATGTTGACGCGTCCGTTTCTCTCTCCCGGCGGCAAGCTCACGCTGAACACGGACGCGGTGCGCGGCGAGGTGTGCGTCCGAATTCTCGGCGAAGACGGCCAGCCGATGGAGGCGAAGCCCATCGCGACCGACGCGCTCGCCGCCGAAGTGTCGTGGGCGAAATCGCCCGAAGCACTCAAGGGCAAGCCGGTGCGTTTGGAATTCAAAGTGCGCGACGCATCGCTGTTCGGCTTCGAGTTTCACCCCGCGCGCGAGTGAACAGCGGCGTTCTCACTCGCCACCACCTCCGATGAAAACCACCACTCCACCTTCATGGCGCCGCGCACGGCGGCGAGAGCTCAGAGGATGTATAAAAAGTAGCCCGGCACGGAAGACGTGCGTCTTCGCCTGTCAGGGCAGGCAGGCCTCCGGCCTCTCCGAACAGCCGGGGACGGCTGTTTGCCTGGCCAGCCGGGACGGCTGTCTTCCCATCCGGCTGCGACTTTTCAAATGCCCTCTCCATTTGCTTCTCGCGCTGATGCCGGTGATGTGCGCGGCGGTGGACACCGTGCAGGTCAGCTTCGCCAATACCGGCATGGCGATGACACTGCGCGGCAGCGGACTTCTCAACTCGATCGAGCCTGAATACATCCAGACGCCCAATGCCTTGATTGATCCGCTCAAGCCGGCGCTCTTTCGCGATCCCTTTCGCGGCAATGTGAATCTGGTCAACACGTCGGCCCGCGCGGCCAGCCTGGGCGCGAAATTTGAAATCGTGATGTCGCACAACTTCGCTTACGACCCATCTGCGCAAACGTTCACTGCTTTCCGCGATGCGTTTGCCGCCCGGTGTCTGAGCGCCGCGCAATATGTGCGGGATAACAACAACGGCCGAATCGTGCAATGGGACGTATGGAATGAGGCGGATCTTTTCTGGCCCAACACCGCCAATCCCTCGGGTGAGTATCTCGCGACCTATAAGGCCGGTGTGGACGCGATCCGCTCGGTGGATGCCAGCGCGGTCATCGTCGGCCCGAGCCTGGCGGACTATGGGAGTGACTACAGCAAGGTCACCATGAGCCAGTTTCTGGACTACGCCAAACTCAACAACGTTCTGCCGAGTATCCTCTCGTGGCACGAGTTCAACTTCAACTCCAGCGGGGGCTCGCAGTTCATCGTGGCGAATGTGGCGGCGGCGAAGACATTGATGACGAGCAAGGGCATTAGCATTCCCAAGATCAGCCTCAACGAGATCATCGGGCCCAGCGAGCAGTTCAATCCGGGCGTGCTGGCGCATTACTTCGGCAACCTCGAGCGCGCCGGCGTCGAGACGGTCGTTCACTCCACTTGGACGGAACCTTCGGGCGCGCAGAATGAAAACGGCAACGTGCTCGCGGGTCTGCTGACGCCGGATCCGAGGCCGCTGGGCTCGACGAATCCGGACCCGAGGCAGCGGCGCTCGACGTGGTGGCTGTATGAGCGTTACGCCCGCATGACCGGCGAGGTGGCGACGGTCACGGTGAGCACGACCGTGGGCAAGCGGGAGAACGGCATCGCCAGCAAGGACACCGGCGTCGCCCGCCTGCTGCTGGGCCGCGCCGCGATTGCGAACGACGGGACGGTGGCGATCACTTTCAGCAATCTGGATCAGGTCGGCACACTGGTGTTCAACAACAAGGTCCACGTGCTGGCCGAACTGATTGCCGACTCCGGCGAGGCGGCGTCGGCCGGCCCGGTCACGAAGATCAATGCCGACTATGCGCTGGGCAGCAACGCGCTGACGCTGACGCTCGGGACCGCGCCCCTGCCGTTCGGCGTGACCGATGCCTACTTCATCACGCTGAGCGTCGCCCCCGCGCTGCCGGCCTGGCGCACAGTCCACGGATTGCCCGCCGACGGATCGCAGGATCTCGCGAACCTTTCCGGCGACGGCGTGGCGAACCTGCTCAAATACGCCTTCAACCTGGCCCCGAACGCCGGGGATCTCGCCGTGCCGAACGTGCAGGTGCTGGCGGTGAACGGCACCGCTGGTTTGCCAAGGATCGGCAGCGATGCGCAGCGCCGGCTGGTGATCGATTTCGTTCGCCGCAAAGGCGCGACCAACTCCGGCATCGCCTGCGTCGTCGAAACCGGCGCCGATCTCACGAACCTGCAACCGCTGGATCTCAGCGGAGCCACGGTCGTCTCCATCGACGCGACATGGGAACGCGTCACCGTCACCGATCCCGTGATCACGAACCAACGCTTCGGCCGGGTGCGCGTGCGGACCCTTGGGCCTTAGATGAATGGTTTCACTGCGCGCTGAGGCGGCCCCATTTCAAACTCCGACGTGAGAACCAAAATGAACGCCACTCTGCGAATCGCGCTGACCGCGCTCTTGGGCGCCAGCGGTGGGACGGCCATCGCCGAAGTGAAGAGCGGTGTCGCGCAGATGTTCGTGGATGACTTTCTCATCGAGTCGCAAGCCGGCGTGAAGCGCACGCTGCACCAGCCGGTGAAGGACCACGGCGGCAGTGAGCCGGTGATCGCATTGGAAAAAGAGTTCGGCGAATTCCACGGCACGTTGCAGGCGAACGGCACGATCTTCTTCGATCCGAGCTTGAAGAAATACGTCATGTTCGCGCTGGGCTATTCGTCGCATTACCCCGCGACCGAGGCGAAGGATCGCGTGCGGATTTATCGTTTCACTTCTCCGGATGGGATGAAGTGGACGAAGGGCGACGATGGCGTGCCGCAGCAGATCGAGATTGACCGGCGGCATCCGGAAACCAAGGCGCTCACGAACACGGACCTGTTCTCGTGCTGCTATAATGCGAAGGACACGGCGCATCCTTACAAGGGCTGGCTCTACTTCGCGCATTGGGGCGACGGGCTGGACGGCGTCTATTACGTCGAGTCCGCCGATGGGAAAAAGTGGGAGCGCGGTGCGCAAATCATGAGCACGCAGAGCCGCGTGATCGAGCAGGACGGGCGCACGCTGCGCGGCCCCGGCGATGTGACGACGTTCTACCACGACGCGGCGGCGAACCGCTTTCTCGGGCTGGTCAAATTCAGCAGCGCCGTGGCCGTCGGACCGGGCAACCGGCTGCGCTCGCGCGGCTATGTCTTCGCGGATCGACTCGATGCGCCGCTCGACCTTAGCCGCATCGCGCGCGTGGAACTCGTGCCCGCCGCCGCGGAGACAAACGGCGACCTGCCGCACGACGAATACTATGCCTCGACTGCCTGGCGTTATGAATCGCTCTGGCTCGGCGCATTGAAG
>JBBRXP010000279.1:0-5112 GCA_038238555.1 Chthoniobacterales bacterium
AAAGGCTTGCACGGCATCGGGCGCGGCCGGCTGCCCGATGGAATCGGCGACGTCGATGGTGAAGAAATCCGAGTGTGGCAGAAAACGATCGACGGTCTCGAGCCGGATGTGATCGGCATCGACGTGCCAGCCCTTGTCCCAACCTAGCGCCGCGACCGCGGACTTCGCGGCGGCCATCACGCTCGCGGGCTCGGAGCCGACGAAGGTGTGCTCGCGGTTGGATTTGTTCCAGACGGGGACGACGTCGGCGCCATCCTGCGCGAGGAGTTGGAAGGCGCGCAGTTGCGCCCGAGCCTGCTGGGCAAAGCGGTCGCCGACGCCGACGGAAAACTTTTCGAGAGCGAGCGCGGACATGGATCAATTGGCTGGCGCGGGAAATTCGAGCCGCACGTCGGGAGCGAGCTGTTCCTTGAGCGGACTGGATTGCAGCGCCCGCTTGCTCCCGCGGTTGAGGACGGGAAGGGCCGCGCGCTGATATTCCGCCGGCTTCGCTGCCTCGATCTGGAGCCGGAGCTCCTCGAAAGTGAGATCCTTGATCGCGGCGAAAGTGATCGCGACCCGACGCAGGTCTTCCTTCAATTCAGGGCTCCCTCTTTTTTCCAGCAACGCGAGCACCGCCTCGAACTTGCCGCGAATGTGCTCGGGAACGACGGGCGGATTTTCGCACACGAATTTCTTGTGCGTGGTGTGATGCGTGGCGGCGGCGCCCATCTCGCTGAAGTGCTCGATGAGCGCGAGGCTGTCGCGCCGCGCGGATTCATCGCGCAGCAGCAGCAGCGCGATCTCCGGGCTGTTGCGGTAGTAGATGTCGATGAGCTCGCGTCCGGCCGGCTGGCTCTTGAGCGCGTGATCGCGGAAGGCGCGCAGGCCCTGGAGCACGGAGGCCTGGGCGGCGAGATCGCGCGTGGTGAGCCGTGTGGCGGCACACGCATCCGGGTCAAGCACGCTCATCCAATTGTAGTACATGATGTGCGCGCACTGGCTGCGCTGGGCCGCTTCGAGCTCGCCGGCCAGCGCGTTCCAAAACTGGAGGAAATCGTTCTGCGTGTTTCCCCACATCACGTTGCGGATCACGGTCGCGAGCGCCACGGAGCTGCCGGCGTTGGTGTCGCCATGTTTGTTGCGTCCGCGATTCTCGTCGCCGCCATTGTCGTCGTTCGATGCGTCGAGCATGTCGAGCAGGGCCGCGGCCACCCAGCCCTCGCTCGTCTCGCCCAGGCGGCAGCTCGAGCTAAAGGCTTCGATGGCCCGGCCGCCGTCGCCTTCGTGCCAATTGTAAGTGCCGTCGGGCCGCACCGCGAGCATGAAGCCCGTGGCCCAGCCTTCCGACCACGAGAGCGATTTGTTTTGATTGCACTGACCGAAATTGTGCGCGCCGCCGGGGCTGATGTTGGTGCCGTAAGCGTGTTGCATGATGGCGTGGCCGAACTCGTGCGTGATGCCGTCGGGCCCGTCATTGTCGGCCGCGCGGATATTGATCGCATTGGAGCCCGGCTGGTACTGCGTGGCGCTGGCGGGAAAGATGCAGTCGGTGAAGCCCGGATCGCCGCCGCCGACGGTCGTGGTGAAATTCCACGCGATGTTGAGCGTGTTCCAGATTTGCAGCGCAGTGGGATTGTTGCCCGCCGTCTCGGTGCCGAAATCGAGGACCGTGCCGTCGTTGAGATCGCCGTGCACCGTCGAGCGCCACTCGTAGGCATCGCCGCCGTTGGGTTCCACCCGCAGCACGTTGTTGTGGAGCTTGGCGGTGTAGTAAATGTCGCGCCCGTCTTGAAACCAGCCGTCGTCGTTATCGACAGTAAAGCTCCAGAAGCCGTTCCAATCCGTCACCGTCGCGCCGAGATGCTCGTCGCCAAAGGTGTCTTCATCCCACAAGTGGATCGCCACGTTGACCGCGGGTTTCCAGTTCCCATCGAAATCAAGGAAGGTGAAACGCCCGTGCACCGTGATGGGGTCGGGCCGCGCGTCTTTGCCCGCGCGCTCTTTCACGTATTGCTTGAGCCGTTCCGAAAGCCCGGCGGGCCGCGCCAGCACTTGCTTGTCGCGCGGCACGGCCGCCTCGGCGATCCGCTCGGCGGCGTTCTTCGGCAATGCCGCGGTCTCTCCGAAGAGCAGCCGCACTTGCGGATTGCGCGGATCGCGGCGGAGCTGCTCGCGGAAAGCTGCCTCGCGCTCGCGCACTTCTTCCAGCGCTGCCGCTTCCGGCGCCACGAGCCGATAGCCGCCCTTGCCATCCGGCACCACGTGGCGGATCCAGCGATCGGAAAAGCCGCCGCTCTCGGTGGCGCCGGTAATTTTGATCTCGAGCTCGTAGCGGCCCGGCGCGCGGATGGGCACAGGCACGGAAAAGGCCGCCGGCTTCTCCCGGTCGATCTGCACGTCGGCATCGTAAATTTTTTCCGCATCCCTCCTGCCGGCGGCTTCCTTTTTCCCTCCCAGCGGCGTGAGCGAGGCGGTCACGTGCAGCCGCTTCAAACTTTCCCCGACCGCGAGCCGGATCGGCACCGTCAGCTCGCCGCGACCATCGGTCACCGCGATCTTCACCTCTCGATCCACCACTACGATTCTGGCCGGCGGGTCCGGCGGAGTGCCGCGGCTCGCGGGAGCGAATGCAGCCACCAGCATGGGAATTGAGACAAGCGCCGGCCACCAACGCCGCGCGACAAAGGATGAGCGAGTATTCATGGGATGTCCTCCAAAGGGTTAAGGTTCCCGCGAGGCTAGGCATCGGGCGGCAAAGCTGGCAATGGGGAAAGCTCGCGAGGCGGGGCTTCAAGGGACGGTGCGGTCGCGGCGCATTTCCCAGTGGCGGCAATTGAACCCGAAATCCGAAATCCGAAACAAATCCGAAGAAATGGAAATCAGGAAATCATTTGCACGCCCGCCATGGGTTTCTCGGATTTCAAGAAATTGGCTGCGTTGGTTTGGGATTTCGGATTTCGGATTTCGAATTTGAAGAAGTGGAAGAGTGATGAAGCTCCCCGCGTTTCCTAATCCATCAATCGCGACAGCCAGTGCAGAATGTTCAGAGCCAACTGCCGGTTGTCGATGCCGGGATAATTCATTCCCATCGGACGATTCTGGGGACCGGCCAGTTGAGCTGTGAGTTCACTGGCCTCGCCCAGAACCACCACACGTCCCGCACCAAACGCGAGCGCCACTCCCTGGGAGCGACCTGCCGCCGAAACCTGCGGCGCGTTGGCGGCCTGCTGCGAACGGCGGGTCTGACCCGGAGTCGCGGCTCCGGAAGGCAGGCGGTCAACGGCAGTGTCCGCCAGCGTGAGAAATGACACGCTACCCGCCGGACCTTGGAGCGACTGGCCGGTGAAGGTGATGACTTTGTCGATGCGTTCGGAGGCATTGCGTCCGTTGGTGATGGCATGGTCCGCCAGCAGTTTGTTTTCGCGGGAGAAGAGAAGCGTGCTCGGACCTCCCGCGCCGGGCGCCACGTGCGCGCTGTCCATCGTCGTTCCCTTGCTCATGCTCACATCGAAACGGCGCGAGAGATTTTCCGAGCCGTGGCCGATCGGGTAGTGATCCGTGATGAGAAGAAGGTTCCCTCCGGCGCGCACCCAGTCGCGCACCGCGTCGCACTCCGCCTCGGTGAAGGCGGGATTCTCGGAGGGACGCGCGGCTCCTCGAGCGTTGGCAATGACCAGCACATCGGTTCCCGCCAGTACCTGTGCGTCAAACGGCTTGGTGTTCGGCAGCACTTGATAGCCGTCATTGGCCGACAAATCTGCGAACGGTTTGTATTCGCCTCCGGCCGTATGGACGTTGAAATGGGCTCCATCGATGAACACCCGCGGATGTTTCCCGCTGTAGGCTGGGTTGGCGACTTTCACATCGTAATTCAGATCGACCGATTGCTGCGCGAGAGCCCGATTGGGAGCCTGCTGAGCAAGGACCGCGGTCGCGCCTGCGAAGCAAGCGGCCAGCACAAAGACGGACGGGGACGGCGGAGACAATGGTGTTTTCACACGTGAGTCGTAACAGCCCCGGGAAAGGTGTCAGGTATGAATGGCATCGAGTTGAAAGATCCCTTGCCATTCCGAGTGAAGGCCGAGCTCGAAACGCTGAAATCGCGCGAGCGGGATTGAAGAGAGCGCGCGCGGTCATAGACTGCGCCGACCATGAACTTGCCGCTACGTCCGATCCTCTCCCTCACGCTCCTCCTCGCGCTCGCTGCCGGCTGCAAGCGGAAGCCGGATGTCGCCATCGTCGCTGAGGAGCGCGAGGCGGCTCTGCCCGTCGAAGAGCGCGCGGAGCCCGTGGCCCTCGGAGAGCCCGGCGGTGAGGGGAGCGGCGCGCCAAAGTCGGAGGAGACCAAGGTCGCGAAGTTATCCCTCGCGCCGGATTTCGCCGCGGAGGCGCAGGCATTCGAGGCGTGGTGCGCGAAGTTCAGGCTCGATCCGAGAGATTCGAAGATGCTCGACGCGGACCCGGATGGCGACGGCTTTCCGAATCGCGAGGAATTCATCGGCGGCACCGATCCGCTCGATGCGAAATCGCGCCCCGGCATTCACTCCACCATGCGGCTCCAACGCTACAACGAGGTGCGCCTGCCGGTGGTGCTCGAATCGGTGAGCGGCGGCAAAGCACGCATCAAGTCCCTCGAGGACGACAGCGCCAAGGCGCCCTCCGTAAAGGCAGGCGACACCGTCCCCGGACTTTCCTACAAGGTCGAACGCGTGGAGGAAAAGCACGACACCGACAAAGGCGGCAACCCGATCGACATCTCCCACGTCACTCTCGAAGACCCGGCGACCAGGGAGCGCGTGACGCTGGTGAAAGGAATGCCGGCGAGAACTCCCGCCACCTTTGCGACGCTCGTCTCGGACGATGGCAAGACCACCATCAACGTCCGGCAAGGCGACACCTTCGAGTGGCCCGCCGAGCCCGGCGCGCACTACAAGGTGGTGGACATGAGCGAAGATCAGGTCGTGGTCCAGCATCTCGAGACGCGGAAAATGTGGACGGTCGTGAAGGAGTGAGCCGGGGGCGACGGCCCGTAAAAGTAACCGCTTGCAATGAAGAACTTCGCCCCCATACTGCGCGGCTCACAAAAAAAAACAGCCATGACAGAAACCACGGACATCCAGGCGCTCCGCA
>JBBRXP010000280.1:0-5088 GCA_038238555.1 Chthoniobacterales bacterium
CGAGACGCGAGCGGTGAGGGTGCTTCGTAGCTGCGACGCCCCGTCGCAGGAAGTGGCCGCGGCGCCCCCCCCGCCCGCGAAGCACTCGCGGCGAGGCGCCGCGGGCCCATCCAGCGACGAGGGCGTCGCAGCTACGTCGGGTGCCGACCTCGCGTATGTCATGTTCACGTCGGGCTCGACGGGGAGTCCGAAGGGCGTGGCCATCGCGCATCGCGGCATCGCGCGGCTCGTGCTCCACACGGACTACGTGCAGCTCACGCCCGACGATGTGGTCGCGCAGGCATCCACGATCGCGTTCGACGCGGCGACTTTTGAAATCTGGGGCGCGCTGCTCAACGGCGCGCGGCTCGTGATCACGCCGCGCGAAACGCTGCTCTCGGCGGAGGCTTTGAAAGCGCACTGCCTCGCGCACGGAGTCACCACGCTCTTCCTCACCACTGCGCTCTTCAATGAGCTGAGCCACGCGCGCAACGGCGTCTTTACCTCGATCAAGCATCTGCTCTTCGGAGGTGAAAAGGCGGACGCGCGCGCGGTCGAGCGCGTGCTCGGCAATGGCCGGCCACAGCGCTTGCTCCACATGTATGGCCCGACCGAAGCCACCACTTTTGCGACTTGGCACGAAATCAAATCCATGGACGGCGACGGCGTACCGATCGGCAGGCCAATCGCCAACACCACGCTCCATCTTCTCGATGGCGAAATTTATCTTGGCGGTCCCGGCCTCGCGCGCGGCTACCTCGGCGCGCCGGCACTTACAGCGGAGCGCTTTGTCGAGACGCCGCACGGCCGGCTCTACCGGACCGGGGATCTAGCGCGGATGCGGCCTGACAGGGCGCTCGAGTTTCTGGGCCGCGCCGATCGGCAGATCAAATTGCGCGGCTTTCGCATCGAGCCCGGCGAGATCGAAGCGGCGATCGAGTCCCATCGCGAAGTGCGGCGCGCCGTGGTGGTCGCGCGCGATTCAGAGTTGATCGGCTACCTGGAGATCGAGGCTGGAGGCGGCTTGGACGACGACGAGCTCCGCGCGTCGCTGCGGCGAAAGCTGCCGGCATACATGATCCCGTCCGTCTTCACGCGGCTCGCCGCCATGCCGCTCACGCCCAGCGGCAAGCTCAATGTCGCCGCGCTTCCGTCTCCCGCGCCCACGGCCTCGGCGGTGAAGCCGCGCAACGCGATCGAAGCGTCGGTGGCCGCGATCTGGGAGGACTTGCTCGGACGCAACAGCTTCTCGGTGCGCGACGATTTCTTCGCTCTCGGCGGCCACTCGTTTCGCGCCATCCAGTTGCTCTCGCGAGTGCGCGAAAAGTTCGCCGTGGACATGCCGGTGCGCGTGCTTTTTGAATCCCCGACCATCGAAGCCGTCGCCACCTTCATCTCCGCGCATCTGCCGCCCCCGAATCTGCCGAGCCTCGTGCCGATCCAGCGCGGCGATGACGAGCGGCGTCCATTTTTCCTCGTGTCGGGCGGCTGGGGCGGGGAGCTCGAATTCCTGGTCTATAAAAATCTCGCGCGCCATCTCGATCCCTCGCAGCCGCTCTACGGCTTAAAGGCGCGCGGCGCCGACGGCATCGCCGAGCCGCACGAAGACGTGTTCGAGATGGCACACGATTATCTCGACGAGATTCGCACGCGGCAGCCGCATGGGCCTTACCTGCTCGGCGGAGAATGTGTCGGTGGCGTCGTGGCTTTTGAAATGGCGAGGATGCTCGAAGCGCAGGGCGAGACGGTGAACTTGCTCGTGCTGCTCGACACCGAGCCGCCGTCGCGCTCCGCGCTCCGGCGTTTCCTCGCCGAACAGCGCGCCGAGGAGCGCGCCGCGTTTTGGGAAACACGCGTGCGCCAGCCGATCGGCGGACACTTGAAAAAACTCTCGTGCCTCACGCTCGGGGGAAAGGCGAAGTACTTGTGGACGCGCCTCACCCGGCGGCGCGCGAGTTGTCCTGCGATCGAGCAGCGCAAGCTCCTCGCCGACTACCCGGCGAAACTCATGAGCCACACGCTGGGCGTTTACGGCGGAAAGATCGCGCTGCTCATCGACGAACGCTCGCACGCCGCCGCCGGCACGCTCGGCTGGGAGCGCGTGGCGACCGGCGGTCTCGAAGTGCACGTGCTCCCCGGCGATCACATTTCCTACATCCGGGAAAATGCAACGCACGCCGCGGCGAAGCTCGGCGAGTTGATCGAGCGCGTGAACGAGCCTGCCGCATGTTGACCGCCGTCGAGCACTGGGCCGTGACCGATGAAGCGCCGCCGATGCGCCCCGGCGCCGTGCATCTGTGGCGCGCGCGACTCGAGGCCACGCGCGCGCTGCGCGATCTGCTCTCGCCGGCCGAGTGGGTGCGCGCCGAGCGGTTTCATTTCGATCGCGACAGCGAGCGCTTCGTGGCCACGCGTGGATTGGTGCGCACGATCCTCGGCAGCTACACGCAACTGCCAGCGAGCTCGCTCGCCTTCCGCATCGGCCGCCACGGCAAGCCCGAGCTCGACGGCCCCGCTTCCACGCTGCGCTTTAATCTCAGCCACAGCGACGACCTGCTGCTGCTCGCCGTCACGCACGTCCGCGAGATCGGCGTCGATCTCGAATTCATGCGCCACGACCTCCCGTTCGAGACGCTGGCCGATCACTACTTCGATCCCGAGGAAGCGTGGGAATTGCGCCAGCTTCCGAAGTCGCAGCGCGCGTGGAAATTTTACGACGTGTGGACTTGCACCGAGGCGCGGCTGAAGGCGGGCGGCGTCGGCCTCGCGGAAGGCGCGCGCGTCGCCGAGCCCGACCGCTGGGCGATGCTGAAGCTCACGCCCTCCGCCGGCTACACCGCGGCGATGGCCGTGGACGGCGCGGACTTTCAACTCGAGTGCTGCTCATGGCCGCAGTGACCGACGCGCACGAGACCGTGATCGAGCGCTCGAGCGGCTGGCTGCACCTCGACTGGCGCGAGCTGTGGGAATATCGCGATCTCCTCGTGCTGCTGGTGCAGCGCGATTTCATCTCGCGCTACAAGCAGACGCTGCTCGGCCCGCTGTGGTTCCTGCTCCAGCCGGTGCTCACGGCCGCCGTCTTCGCCGTCGTGTTCCGCGGCATCGCCGGCATCTCGACCGACGACGTGCCGCCGCTGCTCTTCTATTTGTGCGGGCTGCTCGGCTGGAATTACTTCGCGCAAAACGTGACCACCGGCGGCGCGACCTTCATCAATAACTCCGCGCTCTTCGGCAAAGTGTACTTCCCGCGGCTGCTCGTGCCGGTGTCCATCGTCGCCGCAAATCTCGTCGCGCTCGCGCTGCAAGCCGTGCCGTTTGTCGCTTTCTTTTTTTTCTACAAGCTCACGGGGCGCGCGGAAAATGTGCAGCCCGATTGGCGCGCGCTGCTCGTGCCGCTGCCGATCGCGCACATCGCGCTGCTGAGTCTCGGCGTGAGCCTGTGGATGAGCGCCTCGACGGCGAAGTATCGCGACCTCGTGCATCTCAACCAATACCTGGTGCAGATCTGGATGTTCGCCACGCCCGTCTTTTGGTCGTTGGGAAAAGTGCCGCCGCAGTGGCAGTGGCTCGTGTGGGCAAATCCGATGGCCGTGCCCGTGGCCGCGCTGCGCGCGTGCCTGCTCGGGCGCGGCACACTCGGCCCGCAGGAGATCGCCATCTCCGTGGCCATCACGCTGCTCGTGCTCGGCACGGGCATCGCGGTGTTTCAGAAAGTGGAACGTACTGTCGTGGATTCCGTGTGAATTCCATGAGTCGCATGAATGCTCAGATGAAACCGGCGCGACAACATCCTGGAGGGACACGCTCCTTTTCCCGATGAAACCCGTCGTCGAAGTCGAAAAACTCTCGAAGCTCTACCGGCTCGGCGCGATCGGCGCCACGAGCCTGCGCGAGTCGCTCGACTCGCTCTTTGGCAAACGTGGCGGCGCGAAGCTTGCCGACAAAAAAGCGAAGGAAAGCCGCATCGCCGACGACCGCATGGGCGCGGAGCCGGGCACGTTTTGGGCGCTGCGCGATGTGTCGTTTTCGGTGATGCCGGGCGAAGTCATCGGCATCGTCGGACGCAACGGCGCGGGGAAATCCACGCTCTTAAAAATTCTTTCGCGCATCACCGAGCCGACGAGCGGCCGGGCGATCTTGCGCGGACGCGTGGTCTCGCTGCTCGAAGTCGGCACCGGCTTTCATCCCGAACTCACGGGCCGCGAAAACATTTTCCTCAACGGCGCGATCCTCGGAATGAAGCGCGCGGAGATCGCGAAGAAATTCACCGAGATCGTCGAGTTTGCGGAAGTCGGAGCATTCATCGACACGCCGGTGAAGCGCTACTCGAGCGGCATGTTCGTGCGCCTCGCCTTCGCCGTGGCCGCGCATCTCGACCCCGAGATTTTGCTTATCGACGAAGTGCTCGCCGTGGGCGACGCCGGCTTTCAAAAAAAATGTCTCGGCAAAATGGGCGAGGTCGCCTCGCGGCACGGGCGCACGGTTTTTTTTGTGAGCCACAACATGGGCGCGGTGCGTTCGCTCTGCGAGCAGGCCATCCTCATCGACGGCGGGCGGCTCGTGCTCAGCGGCAAGCCGGGCGACGTGATCAGCCACTATCTTTCCGCGTCGATGCCGAAGGGCCGCGACCTCGAAGGCGAAGTCTGGTGGAAGAACGACGCGCCGAGGAACGAAGACGTGGCGTTGCGCGGCATCCGGCTGCTCGATCCCGCGGGCGCGCCGCAATCGACCTTCGAGGCCGACAAGCCGATCGCCATCGAGATTCATTACGACGTGTTGCAGCGGCTGCGCGGCGCGCGCTTCAGCGTCACGCTCGTCACGCAGGAAGGCGAGCTGGCCTTCAGCGCGACCGATCATCTCTTCCAGCGCGAGACGCAATTACCCGGCGCGTATCGCACCACGTGCTTCATCCCCGGCGGCCTGCTCAATCGGCGCAACTACGTAGTCCACGTGCAGTGCGACATTCCCGGCGAGCGCTACCTCCTGCCCGGCACGGAATATCTCAGCTTCAACGTCGCGGGCGCCGGCAACCAGGCCTCGACCTTCCCCGAGCCGTGGCCCGGCGTGGTGTGCCCGCGCATCGAGTGGCGGGTGGAAAATGACGAATGA
>JBBRXP010000281.1:0-5034 GCA_038238555.1 Chthoniobacterales bacterium
CCGCGACGCCCATCGGGCGGTCGGGCGGCCTCGCCCGCCTTTGTCCGAAAGCGTCATGGCGCGCGGCGCAGGAAGCCGCCGGCGCGCCGCGCGAGCACGGCTTTGATTTCGGCGACGATCGAGAGCGCGATTTCTTCCGGTCCATCCGCGCCAATGTCGAGCCCGGCTGGGCTGTGCAAGCGATCGAGTGCCGCGCGATCGAGAGTCGTGCCGAGATCGAGCAGGTCGGCGAGAATTTTTTCGCGGCGACTCCGCGGCCCCAGCAGGCCGACGTAGGCCAGCGGCATCGGCAGCAGCGCGGCGAGATGTGCGAGGTCGCGGCCGTAATTGTGCGTCATCACTACGGCCACGGTGCGCGAGTCGGGAGTAAAGGAGGCCGCGTATTCCTCCGGCACGAGGGACCAGCCAATCCGCGCGGCCAGCGCCGCGAGTGGCGCGACATCCGGCCCCGCGCCGAAAATGCAGAGCCGCACCGGCGGCGCAATCGCCTGCAACAATGCGGCTGCCGAGCCGCAGGCAAATTCATACGAGCGCTGCAACGGCCTCTCGGAATCCAATGCGAGCCGGCCATCCGCGCGGAGCATCTCGGGCAGCGAGCGCGCGCCGAAATCCGCGCCGCCTTCCGCGACGAGCGGATACGAGCCGAGTGGCGCCGCGATGTTTCCGCTCGTCTCGAAAAGCGTGGCGCCAGCCAGTGCCTTGCGCGCGTCGAAACATTCCTGAGCCGCGTGAAAAAGAGAGCCGTCGGCGACCTCGATGAGAATCTCGATCGCCCCATTGCAACCGAGCACGCGCCGCGTGTCATACGCCGCCAGCACCGGCGCGCCGCCGCGCAGCACGCGACCGGCGCGCTCCGCGATGTCGCGTTCCAGGCACCCGCCGCTGAGCATGCCCACAGTCTCTCCGTCGCGGCCGATGAGCATCCGTGCGCCCACCTTGCGATAGGTGGAGCCCGTCGTGCGCACCACGGTTGCGAGCGCCAGCGGCTCCTCTTTGCGCCGGGCCCAATGCGCGAGAATCCCGGAAAAGTGCGTCATGGCTTGCTCGAAAATTTCACGCCGGCCTTTTGCACCTCGCGATACGGCAGCAGCCAGATGAGCGATTCGTCGTGGAGATCGACGACCTGGATGCGGTTGCCCCACGGGTCGCGGAAGTCGCAGCGAAAACCTTCGATGAGCTTGAGCCCGTATTTGCCGGTAAGTTTTTCGCGCACCGCGGCGAGCTGCGCCTCGTCGCGCACCATGATGCCGAAGTGTTGATTGCCCGCCTCGGGCTTCATCCCCTTGCGCTCGAACATCGCGAGGAATTGATGCTCGCCGAGTTTGAAAAAAGCATCGCCTTCACCCTCGTCGAGTTTTTCAAGACCGAAGACATCGCGATAAAACGCGACCGCCTTCTCGATGTCGCCGACTTCGATGGCGACGTGATTGCAGCCATAGACTTGCACGCTCATGGATGGGTTTTTTGCGATGCATTGCTCCATCGTTTGCCGCGCCCCGGGCGCGCGTCTCGGATTAAGGTCCACAGCGCCGCCAAAGCGGGGAACTCGATTCAAAACGCGCCGGCGTTGATGACTTCCATCGTCTCGTCGCCCATCACGATCGCGTAAATCTTTTGACCGTTGAGAAAGCGCACCACATGCGGCTCGATACACACGCTGGCCACGGCCGGTGCCATGTGCAGCCCGGCGTATTCGGGAAAAAATTCCGGGAACTCGTCGAGTCTTTCCTGAAAATCGCGCACCTTGTCGGCATACTGCCGGAGCTTGGATTCGACGACGAGCACGTGCGCCGCACCCGTCACCAGCAGATCGAACTCGATGCTGCGCCCGCGGTCCCTCGGGTGCCGGCGACTAACCCGCAAGCCGGCGGTAATGGGCGCGTCATCCGGAAAGATTTCGGAAAAGATGCGCTGCGCGTTTGGCCACACCATGTCTTCGACCAACTTGCCCATGCTGTCGGAAATCTCGGCCATGCGCTTGTTGAAATCCCGCCGCTCGCGCTCGGCCTGCTCGCGATGGCGCACAGCCTCTTCGTGGCGGCGCTCGGCCTGGCGCTGCATCTCGAGCAGTTGGGCATCGGTGCGCGCGTTGCTCGCCTTGATCTCGGCGACGCTGGCACGGATGTCCAGCAGCGCCTCCTCGGAGCGCTCCATGAAACTGGAGAACACGCGCTCGAGGCGATCTACACGTTCGATGGTCGTGGGCATTGCGCCGCAGACTAGGAGCGCGAACGGGACGTGTCAAAAAACCCTCAGCCGGCCACGCGCCTGCGTTCTCAGATCAAGAGCTTGTCGAGAGTGATCGGCAGATCGCGCACGCGCTTGCCAGTGGCGTGGAAGACCGCGTTGGCGACGGCGGCGGCGGTGCCGACAATGCCGATCTCGCCGAGGCCTTTTGCGCCGAGCGGATTTACGATCGTGTCGTCCTCGGGCACGAAGATCACGTCGATGGTGGCGATGTCTGCGTGCACGGGAATGTGGTACTCGCCGAAGCTGTGATTGACGTAGCGCCCGAAATTCTGGTCGGTGTGCGTCTCTTCGTGCAGCGCCATGCCGATGCCCCACACGACGCCGCCGAGGATTTGGCTGCGCGCGGTTTTGGGATTCAAGATGCGGCCGCCGGCGACGGCGCTGACCACGCGCGTGACGTGGATCATCGAGATGTCCTCGTCGATTTTCACTTCCACGAAGACGGCGTGATGCGAGTAGCGCGAGTAGCCGCTTTGCCGTGCGAGATTCGGCACGGCGGTGACTTCGGCTTCGAGGAAATGCACGCCGCCGCGGCGCATCGCGTCGGTGATGGAGACGGCGCGCGATGGGTCGCCGCGCAGTTGCAGGCGCGAGTCGGTGAACTCGATGTCTTCGATCTTCGCATCGGCGAGCGGCGAGGCGTCGAGCTTGCGCGCGAGTTTGAAAAGTTGCTCGCGCAGGTTGTCGCAGACTTCTTTCACCGCGGTGCCGTTTGAGGACGCAGTCCACGAGCCGCCTTGCACGGGCGACGCGGGCAGCGACGAGTCGCCGAGCTTGAAGGTCACCGACTCCATCGGCAGGCCGAGCGTCTCGGCGGCGATCTGCGTCATGATGGTATATGTGCCGGTGCCAATGTCGGACGTCGCGCTCGAGACGGTGAGCCGTCCATCGAGGTGGAGCACGGCGCGCGCGCTCGCCTTATCCTGCATCGCTTCCCACGCGCCGCTGGCCATGCCCCAGCCGACGAGTTGGTCGCCATCGCGCATCGAGCGCGGCTCGGGTTTGCGCCGCGACCAGCCGAATTTCTCCGCGCCCTGGCGGAAGCACGCGCGAAGTTCTTTGCTCGAAAATGGCTTGTCTTCGAGCGAATCGCGCTCGGTGTAATTTTTCAGCCGCAGCTCGATCGGGTCCATGCCGAGCTTGTGGGCGAGCTCGTCGATCGCGCACTCGATGGCAAAGACACCCTGCGTGGCGCCGGGCGCGCGCATGTCGCACGGCGTATAGACATCGAGCGGCGCGAGCTTGTAGCCGAGCCGCAGATGCTCGGTGCGGTAGAGCAGCGCGGACCAGTTGACGATGACTTCGGTGAAATCCTCGAAGCGCGACGTGTCGGACACGCACTCGTGGATGATGGCCTCGAGCGTGCCGTCGCGCGCGGCGCCCAGCGCGACGTCTTGCAGCGTCTCGGCGCGGTGGGAAAAGGTGAACATCTGGTTGCGAGTCATCGCCACGCGCACCGAACGCTTCAGTTCCCGCGCGGCGAGCACGGCGAGGAAAAGCTGATATTGCGGGCGCAGCCCCGAGCCAAACGCGCCGCCAACGAACGGCGAGAGCACGCGCACTCCGCTCGCCGACATGCCGAAGATTTTGCAGAGCCACTCCTGGCAGTTTTGCACGCCTTGCGTTTTGTCATAGACGGTGAGCGTGCCGTCATCCTCGACGATCGCGGTCGTCGCGAAGCACTCCATCGGATTGTGGTGCTCGGTCGGCGTGCGGTATTCAGCACGATGCTGCACGGCGGCTCGGGCCAGCGCCACGTCGGGCTCGCCGCGCGGCTTGGGCGGCGGCACGAATCCGGCGCGATCGGTCGGCGCGTCGTAGGCCTGGCCGCGCGCGGCCGCGAGATCGGTGCTGTGCTTTTCGGGCGAGTATTCGATGCGCACCAGGCTCGCGGCGTATCGCGCGAGCTCGAAATTCTCCGCCACCGCCAGCGCGATCGGCTGGCCGCTGTAGCAAATCTTCGCGTCATACAGCGGCCGGAATGGCGTGCCGCCGGGCGCGAGCTGATCGCGATAACTGCGATCGAACCACGCGAGCCGCGGCGTGTTTTCGTGAGTGAAGACTTGCAGCACGCCCTCGAGCGCGAGCGCCGCGCTCGAGTCGATCTTCGCGATCGCGCCTCGAGCGACGGCGCTGTTGACGATGTAGCCGTGCGCGAGATTCGGCGCGCTGAACTCTGCCGCGTATTTCGCCGCGCCGGTGACTTTCGCGCGCCCATCGACGCGGCTCGCGGGCTTTCCGATGAAGGTGGTGCTCATAGAGGCGAGTTGTCGGATGAAGGGATGCCGCCTAGTTTGCGCGCATGAGAAATCAGTTTGCCGCCCTCATCGCGCGGGGAGAAAAATACCTCATCGCCACATGCCCGGAAGTGCCGGAAGCGCACGGCCAGGGCGCGACGCGCGAGGAAGCGCTGCCCGATCTCGCGGACTCCGTGCAGAGCGTGCTCGAATACCGCCGCGAAGAGGCACTGGCCCAAGCGGGGCAGCAAGTGGAACAGACGGTGGTCGAAGTGCCGTGAAGCGACGCGAACTGCTTCGGCATCTCGAAGCCGCGGGCTGCTTTCGCGCACGCGACACCGGTCCGCACTCCATCTGGAAAAATCCCGCGACGGGAAAAATCCAACCGGTGCCGCCTCACACCGAAATTGATTCGCATCTCTGCCGGAAAATTTGCCGGATGCTATCCATCGCCGATCCACCTTCAAGGTAGCGCTCATCGCGACGGCATCTCCACCGCCTGCCGCAGCGCGCGGGTGATGGCGCGTTTGGCGAGTTCGATTTTGAA
>JBBRXP010000282.1:0-5032 GCA_038238555.1 Chthoniobacterales bacterium
CGATTCTTCGCCGCTTCCGAGCGCGATCCTGCAGCCGCACTTACTGATCTACGACACGATCTACACCGCCGCCCGCACCAAGCTCATGCTCGCCGCCGACGAAGCCGGCGCCCGCAGCGCCAATGGCCTTTCGATGCTGCTCCACCAAGGCGCGCTCTCGTTCGAAATTTGGTTTGATCGCGCCGCGCCGCTCGAAGCCATGCGCGCCGGGCTGGCGGGCAGGCAATTCCGGTAATGGCGCCGCGGGCGCTTCCGGCGAGGCGTCGTCGCCTACGCGGCGCTCTTTCCTCCGCTCTCGCGCTTCTTTGGTTTCAGGAATTGCAGCACCTTCTCGACGGCGGCCTCGGCAGTGAGGCCATGCTTTTTCCGAAGGATGTCCACGGCGCCATGCTCGATGAATTGGTCCGGCCAGCCGATCCGCACGACGGGGGTCTTGATGCCGGCGTCGTTGAGATGCTCGATGACGGCGCAGCCAAAGCCATTGTGCAGCACGTGATCTTCGATGGTGCAGACGACATCGACGCTGCGGGCGAAGAATTCGATGGTGCCAGCGTCGAGGGGCTTGATCCAACGCGGGTTGATGACGGCGGCGCCAACCCCCTGCTCTTCCAGCATCCGCGCGGCTTCCACTGCCATCGCGCACATTCCGCCGAGACCGAAGATAGCGGCATGCACGGGTGCGGAGCCGTGGGACACTACCTCGGCCTTGCCGATTTCGAGCAAGCGCGGCTGGGCCTTGGGCTGCGCGCCGGTGCCGACGCCACGCGGGTAGCGGATGGCGATCGGCCCCCCGCTGTAGTGCAGTATGGTCCAGAGCATATCGACAAATTCGTCCTCATCCTTTGGCTGCATGTGAACGATGCCGGGGATGTGTCGCAGGTAGCCGATGTCGAAGAGGCCGTGATGGGTGGGGCCGTCGTCGCCGCTCAAGCCGCCCCGATCCATGCACAGCGCGACGTTGAGATTTTGCAGCGCGATGTCGTGGATGATCATGTCGTAAGCGCGCTGCATGAAGGTGGAGTAAATGGCGAGGAACGGCTTGAAACCCTGGCAGGCGAGCCCGGCGGCGAAGAGCGCAGCGTGCTCCTCGGCGATGCCCACATCGTAGTATTTGTCGGGATGCGCCTTGGCAAAATGCACGAGGCCAGTGCCGGTGGGCATCGCACCGGTGATGGCGCAGACCTTGTTGTTGGACTCGGCGAATTTCGCGAGCGTCTTGCCGAAGATTTCGCTGAACGTCGGGTTCGGCGTCGAGGCGGTCTTGCCGGTCTTGGGCTCGAATTTTCCGAGGCCGTGAAATTTGTCCGGCTGCTCGAGCGCGGGCGCGTAGCCCTTGCCTTTCGTCGTGAGAATGTGGAGCAGCACGGGTTCATTCTGCGTTTTCAAAAACTCGAAAGTGCGGATGAGCAGCGGGATGTCGTGGCCGTCGATCGGGCCATAGTAACGCAGGCCCAGCTCCTCGAAGATGACGCTCGGGACGATCAAGTTTTTCACGCCGGCCTCGACCTTGTGCGCGAGATTTAGCGCGAATTTTCCGCCGAGCATTTCGACGAAGTGCGCGGCCTTTTCATGCAAGTGCGCGTAGGTCGGATGGGTGGCGATCTTATTGAAATAGCTGGCGATGGCGCCGACGTTTTTGGCGATGGACCACTCGTTGTCGTTGAGCACCACGATGAATCTTCGCGTGGTATGCGCCACATTGTTGAGCGCCTCGTAGCTCACGCCGCAGGTGAAGGCGGCGTCACCCGCGACGGTCACCACATGCTCGTCCGAGCCGCGCCGATCGCGTCCCGCGGCAAAGCCGAGCGCCGCGCTCAGCGCCGTGCCGGCATGACCCGCGCCGTAGCAGTCGTGCTCATTTTCCGTGCGCAGCAGGAAGCCGTTGAGGCCGCCATATTGCCGCATCGTGCCGAAGCGTTCGCGCCGGCCGGTGAAAAGTTTGTGGACGTAGCCCTGATGGGAAACATCAAAGAGAATTTTGTCGCGTGGCGTGTCGAAAACGCGGTGCAGCGCGATGGTCAGCTCGACCACGCCGAGGTTCGGCCCGAGGTGGCCGCCGACCGAGGTCGGGTTCTCGTCGGAAAGCACGCGGATCAACTCGGCGCGCACTTCCTGCGCGAGTTGCGGCAGTCGGTTTTCCTTGAGCGCCTTGATGTCTGCCGAGGAGTTGAGGGTCGGAAGGATCGGGTGGGTCATGGTGATCGTTTTAGAAAAGACTGACGTCTTCGCGCTTGGATTCGCTCTTGGGCTCCACCGTGGTCGCAGCCTCGAACTCGCTGAGCTGCGGCTCGCCGGCGGCGTCGCGGGAGATGATTTCGATCTTTTTCTCCACAGCCGCCAGCCGCTCCTCGCACACCTTTACCAGCTTCGTGCCCTCGGCGTAGCGCACGATGAGCTGTTCGAGCGGGAGCGCGTCGTCGTCCATCTCTTCGACGATGCGTTCGAGCTGCGTCATCGCCGACTCGAAGGTCTGCTCGGGATTGTTTGCGGATTTCTGTGCGGGCATGGAAGAAGGCCCGGCACGTTACGACCCGCGGCGGACCCTCCTCAATCTCCAAGTTGCCCGGCGCTCGCGGCGGCAAGCCGTTGCGCTGCGTGTTTCCGCGGCAGGGTCAAATCACCCGCCGGGCGGCCTCAGGGAGTCGGATCGAGGAGCGGGTGGCGAGCAGGTGCTGGAGGGCGCGGGCGGTGGTGGCGATCGAAAATTTTTCGACGGCCGTTTCGCGCGCCCGCGCGCCGCAGCGGCTGGCGAGCGGCGGATCGGTGAGGAGACCCGAGAGGGCTTCGGCGAATGCGGGCGCGTCGCCGGGCGGGACGAGGAATCCTTCCGCGCCGTCGGCGATCATTTCGGGGATGCCGGCCACGCGTGTCGAGACGACGGGCAGGCTGCTGGCCATCGCTTCCATGATGACGGTCGGTAGGTTGTCGCTGCCGCCGCCGGCTTCCGGCACGCAGGCGAGCGCGAAGACTCGCGCGCTGGCAAGCAAGGCGCGCACTTCGGATTGCGGTTGCGGGCCGAGCAGCTTCACCGCGCCGGCGAGGTGCGCGCGGTCGATCTGCATTTGCAGGTCCGCCGCGAGCGGGCCGTCGCCGACGATCAGGCATTCGAAGACCAAGCCGCGCGCGTGCAGCAGGCGACACGCTTCGATGAGCACGGTGAAGCCTTTCTTTTCCACGTAACGACCCACCGACACGATGCGCGGCACGGGCCCGGCGGGCTCGCGCGATGGAAAGCCTTCCATCGCGATGCCGTTGAAGACGCGAAAAGTTTTGCCCCGGGCGCGTGGATATTTTTCCTCCAACCAGCGCCGCGCGTAATCGGTCTCGGTGACCACGAAGCGCGCGCCGCGCACGAGCATCTCGTGGGTGACGGGAAAAGTGGCGGCGCAGAAAATGTCGTTGGCGTGGCCGGTGAAGCTGTAGCCGATGCGGAAGATTTTCCGCAGCCACCAGGCGGTGCGCGCGGCGACTCCCGCGAAGTGCGCGTGCACATGGCGGATCCCCTGCCCTCGCAGCCGGGGCCCGAGCCAGAGCGCGGCGTAGAGCCGGTTTACATCCTTCTCGCGCATCGAGCGCGGCACGGTCCAGCGCACGAGACGCGGCAACTTTTCCGTGCTCCGCAAGACCGCGGTCTCGGGCAGGTAGAGCACCTCGGAGAAAAGCGGCTCGGCGAGTTCCGGCGGATCGTCGGGCCGGCGGATCGAGACGAGCAGCGGCGCCATCCCCTGCCGCGCCATCTCGATCGCCTCGCGATAGACGAAGGTCTGCACGTAACTTGGAAAGCGCTCGTAGAGGTAAGCGAAGTCCGAGTGACTTTCCCCGACGCTAAACGCTCTCCCATCCTTTGCGTCTTTTGTGTCCTTTGCATCGGGAGTCATCGCATCTATTAGCGCCCGCCGTTTTCCTGCACCGGCACGCGGTGTTTGCGGCACCACTCCGCAGCGGTCGGGTCGCCAGCCTCGGCGGCTTTTTTCAGCCAGATCTGCGCCTGCAATTTATTGGCCGCAATGCCGACGCCGCGATCGAGGCAATCGCCCAATAGAAACATTCCGCGCGCGTGGCCTGCATTGGCGGCTTTTTGAAAAAGGCGGACGGCCTCGGCGGGATTGGGCGCGACGCCGTCTCCATTGAAAATGAGCACGCCGAGATTGCAGACCGAATCGGGGAAGCCGGCGTCGGCTGCTTGCTTGAAGTAACGTCGCGCCTGGGCGAAGTCCTTCGGCACTCCGAGGCCGCGGTGGTAGCAATCGCCGAGGCGATCCTGCGCGAGCAAGCTGCCGAGGACTGCGGCTTCCTTGAAGAGCGCGATGGCCTGCGCTTCATCTTTGCCCACGCCATTGCCGCGGAGGTAGCACATGCCGAGTGCCACCTTGGCGGCGGGGTCGCCTTCTTCGGCCGCGCCGCGCAGGCAGGCGACTGCGCGGGGCATGTCGCGCTCGCAGCCAAAACCATTGGAGAGCATGAGGCCGGTCTGCGTGAGCGCGTCGATGCTGCCGCGGGCGGCGGCGGCGCTCATCCAGTTGAAAGAGGCTTCGGGATCGCGCGCGCGCAGGCTGTCGGCGAGCAACGTCATGGCGGCGGCGATGTCCATGCGCGCAGCGGCGGTGAGCCCCGTGCGCATCGCGGCAAAGGTGTCGGGCGGGAGACCCTTTGGCATCGTGACCATGCGCCCGAGCATGAGTTCGAGATGCATCCTGCTGGTTTCGTACTCGGGATAATCCGTGGCGAGCTGCACATACGCCCCGAGCGCTTCGGGCCAGCGCTCGGCGGCTTCGTCCCGCTCGGCATTCGCCAGCCCGCTCTTGAGCAATTCGTGCCGGGCCGGCATTGGCGGCGGCGCGGGCTTCGGCAGCGGCACTGGCGTGGCGAGGGCAAGCGGCCGCGAGGCGGGAACGGGCGTGGCGACCACCTCCATCGGCTCCGGTGTAGGAGCGGCGGCGATGGGCTTTGCGGGCGCGGGCTTGAGGCTGCCGGTGCCTTCATCGACTTGCGATTTGGAGAAAAAATAAACCGCCACGCCGATTGCGACCGC
>JBBRXP010000283.1:0-4835 GCA_038238555.1 Chthoniobacterales bacterium
ATGTAAACGGCATGCCAGTAACCCAACTTGGCGGGTAAGTCTCGCCACGGACTGCCCGTGCCATTGAGGTGGAGCACCGCCTCAAGAAACTCCCGATCGCTTTGCCTCGGAGGGGCGCCCGCCCGCGAATGCTTGGCGGACGCCACGGCGGCACCCAGTTTTTTCCACATCGCATCGCTGATGATTTTACGCACGGAATGTTTGGTCATCCCGAGTTTCCATCATCAATGGCTAAATTTGTACAATCTATAATTCGTGAACACCGCCTAGCGCGTCCGCGCTACGCATGCCGCGCCAACTGGATGGTAACGGCTTAGACTGCGGCGATGGAGCGCGGGCGGCCTCGCCCGCCTTCCGACCGCGCCGTGCAGCCCCGGGCGGACGGGACCGTCCGCTCCATTCGCGGACTTATTTGACAGCCTCTTATCCGAGGGAAACTCACTGCTGACGGATGCTGTGGACGTCCGTCTTCTCGGTGTGCGCCTCGACGGTTTCTTTAATCTCTTCCGTCGCATGGGCCACGGCTTCGGCCCGCTCCGTGGCGGGATCCTCATGGGCGTGGGGATGTTTCAGTTCCGGTTTTTTTCCGGGCTGTACGGTCTCGACCGCAGCCCCCTCGGCCGGGTCTTCGCAGTGGTGCTTCTTTTCCTGAATAACTTTCTTGTCGTGGGCGACGTTGCGTGGATCGGGCATGGGAAAAATGAATCGCCGCCGATAGTGCTGCCAGCCGTGTTGAAAATCAAAATCGCGGGAAGGGGGTCAAAGCTTACTCGACACAGTGCCCGCGAATCCGGTTTCGGGGAGGCTGAGGGCACGGGCTCCACTTGTGCTCGGCCAAGAAAAACGTGAGCGGCCCGGGCCTTCGGTTTAAACCGCCTCCCACTCATGCCCGCGCCGTTACGCACACCGTTGCCAGGCAGCCCGGAAAGTGCCGAGCGCGTCGCGGCAGCGGAGCGGCGCGAGTTGCTCGCCCGGCTCGAAGGCTGGCTGGAGATACCGATGCTGGTGCTCGGCTTCGTGTGGCTGGCGCTGCTCATTTGGGAATTCACGCGGGGCCTCAGCCCCCGGCTCGGCGAACTGAAAGCCGAGATCGCCGCCCTGCGCCATGAAGTCCGTGCCTTGAGCCGCCGATGAAACCGGCTGCGCGTCTGCCAGCGGAGGAGCGGCGTCCCGGCCGGTTCGGCGAGACGTTGCGGCGCGCCTTCTCGGAATTCCTCACGCTGCCGACCCTGCTCATCGGTGGCTTCCTCCTGCTCGCGGCGGGCACCTACGCGCTCGACCACACCGAAGTCGCCGCGCTGGAGCCGTTCCGCGCCTGGTTGAAGGCGCACTTCTTTCGCGATGCCAAGGCCACGAGCGATCTCCTGGGCACCATCGCGGGCAGCCTCATCACCGTGGTTTCGATCACCTTCTCGCTCCTCCTGCTCGCCGTGCAGCAGTCGGCCGCCGCGCTCACGCACGAGGTCTTCGACCAGTTCCTGCGCCGCCACATCAACCAAATCTACTTCGGCTTCTTCGTCGGCCTCGCCCTCTACACCCTCCTCGTCCTCGCCACCGTCGCGCCCTCCTACAATCCCATCTTTGGCGCGACGCTCTCCTTTTGCTCATCGTCGTGGCGCTCTACCTCGTCATCCTGCTTCTCTACACCACCATCGACCAGATGCGGCCCGCGATGATCGTCGAGACGATTCAGGACCACATCCTGCGCGCGCGGGAGCGGCAGCTTTCCATGCTGCGCAAAACGCGGCGCACCTCGCGCGGGCGCGGCTCCCTTTCAGCGCGCGTCTGCGCTGCGCGGCATGGCCTGGTGCGGATCGACATGGACGCGCTCGGCGCCGCGGCTGAAAAAGCGCCGGGCAGCGAGGGTTCGCGGTCCCAGATGCGGCCGTTTTTTGCGGCGGCGATGAACGAAGCGATCGCTTTGCGACCGTTGAGCGCGACGATGCCGGCGTCCGGCTTCACGTTTGCGGCGTCGAGGAGCGGCTGCGCTTCGGCGGTGTGGCCGATGACTTTGCGATGCGCGAAAGCGTTGGCCGTCCAATCGACCGCACACGCTTGAGTGGCGGAGATCTTGCCCGCCGGCTTCGGAGGCGAGAATGACGACGGCGTCATAGAACACGGACGCGCTGAGCGCGCCGTCAGCTTCCACCAGTGCGCCGGCGGAGTCCTTCACGCCGCCGACTTTCGGCGCGATGACGAAGAGCGCGGCCTTTTCGCTTTTCGCGCTGCTGCGCAAAGCGGCCAGCAGCGCGGGATCGAAGCCGTCGGTGAGCAGCACGCCGATCTTGGGGCCCATCAGGTCCGAGCATGGCCCCTTTTTCCGGAACATCCGCGGCCAAGAAAAACTCCGCCGCGTGGTCTCTGTCGCAATGCCTCTTCTCATGAACCGCCGTTGCTTTCTCCTCTCGACCAGTGCCGCCAGTCTCGCCGGCGCAATACCTGCCGCCGAGCCTGCGCGGCGAGTGCGCGTCGCCATCGTCGGGCATACGGGGCGCGGGAATTACGGCCACGCGCTTGACGCGATGTGGCTCGCGCTTCCGGAGACGGAGATCGTCGCGGTGGCCGATGCGGATGCCGCCGGGCTGGCGAAAGAACTCCGCAAGCTCAATGTTGCCAGCGGCTTTGCGGACTACCGCGAAATGTTTGCGAAGACGCAGCCGGAACTCGTCGCGGTGGCGCTGGGGCAGGTGGATCGACATCGCGACTTGGCGCTCGCGGCGCTCGAAGCCGGCGCGCGCGGCATCTACATGGAGAAGCCTTTTGCCGCACGCCCGCCGAGGCCGATGAGATCGTGGCGGCGTGCGAAAAGCACCGGGCCGTGCTCGCTCTTGCGCATCGCAACCGCTACCACCCCGCGCTGCCGGTGGTCCGGCGCATGGTGCGGGAGGATGCCATCGGGCGGCTGCTCGAACTGCGTTGCCGCGGCAAGGAAGACCAACGCGGCGGTGCGCTCGACATGTGGATCCTGGGCTCGCACGTCTTTAATCTTGCGTGCTATTTCGCCGGCGCGCCGCGGGCTTGCGCGGCGGCCGTGCTGCGCGATGGGCGCCCGGTGACGAAGGCCGACGTGAAGGAAAGCGCGGAAGGCGTCGGCCCGCTCGCGGGCAATGAAGTGCACGCGCGGTTCGAGATGGAAAGCGGTGTGCCGGTGTTCTTCGATTCCATCGCCGATGCGGGCGAACGGACCGCGGGCTTCGGCCTCGAGCTCGTCGGCACGAAAGGCGTCATCGACCTGCGCATGGATGGCCAACCGCTGGCGCATCTGCTGCCCGGCAATCCTTTTCATCCGGTGAAGGACCCGCGCGCTTGGGTGCCGATCACCTCCGCGGGCCTCGGCCTGGCGGAGCCGATGACCGACGTGAAAGAGCAAGTCGGCCGGCATCTGCTCCCCGCGCGCGATTTGATCGCGGCCATGCGCGAGAGCCGCCCGCCGCTGTGCAGCGCGGCGGATGGGCGCGTGACGGTGGAAATGATCTGCGCCGTCTTCGAGTCGCACCGGCTCGGCGGGCAGCGCGTGACCTTCCCGCTTGCGAACCGGCAAAACCCGCTGGCCGCGCTCGCGTGATGCCGCGACTCGCGCTGATCGTTCTCTGCGCCGCTACTGCAGTGGCGGAGATGCCGCCGCTCGTGCCGGGCTTCGAGCAGTTGCGCTCGGCGGATGCGGCCGCGGGCGAAGTGCTGCTCTCCGAGCTGTCGTGCCTCGCCTGCCATCGCGCGGAGTCGCCGCTGCCGCCCGCGCTCGAGTGGAAAGCGGGGCCGCTCCTCGGCGCGGCGGGCGACCGCTTGCGCGCGGGGTGGGTGCGGCGATTCCTGGAAAATCCCGCGGCAACGAGACCCGGCGCGACGATGCCGAATCTTCTCGCCGGACAAACCGGGGAGCAGCGCGCGGAGCTCGCGGAAAATCTCACGCACTTCCTCCTGCAACTGCGCGCCGGGGCGCCGGAAGGCACCGGCCCCGCAGGCGTGGCGGCAACCGGCGACGAGCTCTTTCACAGCGTGGGTTGCGTGGCCTGCCACGGCGCGCTGCCGCTGCCGCCGTTGGGTGAAAAATATGCGGCCGGCCAATTGGCGCAGTTCCTCCTCGATCCGCTCGAGGTGCGGCCCGCGGGGCGGATGCCCGACTTGCATCTCACCGCGCAGGAGGCCGCGGACCTCGCCGCATATCTCTCGCCCGATGTCGCGGCGCCGGCGGTGGCTTTCGTCGTCGATGCCGCAAAAGCGCAGCGCGGTGCGCAGGCTTTCGTCGCGCTCGGCTGCGTCGCCTGCCACGGCGGCGGCGGCGGCGCGGCCCCGGCGCTCGCCGCGCTCGCGCCGGAGCGGGGCTGTCTCGCGGAGTCGCCACCGGCGCGCGCGCCGCGTTACGCGCTCACGCCGGAGCAGCGCACTGCTTTGCGCGCGACGCTCGCCGCGCGCCGCGCGCCCGAGGAGCCCGCCGCCGCCGTGCGCCGCGTGTTGTTGCAGCGCAATTGCTTCGCCTGCCACGCGCGAGAAGGGCTCGGCGGTCCGGCGCCGGAAGTCGCCGCGCATTTCACCTCGCGCCGCGATGACCTCGGCGACCAGGGCCGCCTGCCGCCGCCGCTCGATGGCGTGGGCCGCAAGCTCCAGCCCGCGGCGCTCGCCGATATCCTGCGCGGCCGCGATGCCGTGCGCACTTACCTCCGCGTACGGATGCCGGATTTCGGCCCGGAGTTCGCCGAGCATCTCAGCGCACTATTCATCCAGGCCGATGCCGACGCGGGAGAAAAACCCACGCTCGCAAAAACCAATCCGAACCAGGTGGGCCGCAATGAAGCGGGCCGCGAGATGGTGGGCACTCGCGGCTTCTCCTGCATCTC
>JBBRXP010000284.1:0-4814 GCA_038238555.1 Chthoniobacterales bacterium
TCAAGTCATCCTCCTCGCGCTCATGGGCTCGAACAACGCCGCGCGCGAAATCGCCGGCGAACGGCTCATCTTCGAGAAAGAAAAATTCGCCGGTGTGCGGGCCTCGGCTTACGTCGCGTCGAAGGTCGCGTTCCTCGGCGTGCTCGTGCTGGCGCAGTCGGTGTGGATGGGCGTGTTCGTGAATTGGATCGTGCAATTCAAAGGCAGCCTCGTCTCGCAAGTCGCGCTGCTCGCGCTGGTGAACGCCGCGCTCACGGCGATGTGCCTCGCCATTTCGAGCTTCATGAAAACGGCAGAGCAAGCCTCGCTGGTCTCGGTGTATCTCGTCGGCTTTCAGCTTCCCTTGAGCGGCGCCGTGCTCGCGCTGCCGCCGGCGATCGGCTGGATTACGCGCCCGTTTATCGCCTCGTATTGGGGCTGGAGCGGCTTCATCCAGACGATGCGCGACACGCGCTTCTACGAGGCGATCCTGAGCGTCACGCAAACCCATCTCGCCGCCGGCGCGCTCTGCGCCTGGGTGCTCGGCTGCCACGTGCTGCTCGGCGTGCTGCTGGTTTATACGGGGTGCAAGAATTCGCGCTCGGAGTAGGGGCAAAGTTGAAAGTTGAGTGGCGATTTCAGCGCCATCGGCGCGTCATGTCTTCGCGTTCGAGCAGGACATGCCGCTCCTACGGAGCTTTGTGCTGTGCCATTGCGCAGTTCTATTAAACATGGCGCGCCTACGGCGCTGAAATCGCCACTCAACTCTCAACTTTCCCAATCACTCAACACTCAACTCTCAATACTCAACTCCTTTGCGCGCTCGGCGGCTACTTGCTGATGATGCTCACCAATCCGGCGCGCACCAGCTTGCGTGATGGTTGCCGCGCGGTCCGGCGTTACTCCCTGCTGTGGGTGCCGCTGGGAATGTTCGGCTTTGGTTCCGCGCTCTTTGCACTCGCGTTGCGCGCTTATTTTTTCTTTGTGCTGCCGTCCGCGAGCCGGCCGGTCTTTGAGTGGAGCGATCCGCATGCGCTCTGGGATCTGCCGCCCGGCGCGCTGCGGGATATCGCGCGGCACGCCGTGCTGCCGGGGCTCGAGAACGTGGCGGGCATCTTCAATTGTCTCGTCTCCACCTTTCCTCTCGCGGCCGGTGCGGCGGTGTTGCTGCTGATGAATTGGGACGGCCACCACGGCGTGCTTTGGCGAGCGTTGCGAAAGCGCTTCGGCTCGCTGGCGCCGCTCGTCTATGCGGGCATTCTGGTGTGCGCACTTGCGGCCATCGCCAAGCCATTTCTCTACCTCATCGCCCGTCACGTGGACGGCGGGCTCTGGTATCGGTGGTCGCCCGTTGTCGTCTGGCTCGCGTTTCTTTTCGAATATCTCCTCGGGGTCTGCATCCAGATTTACCTCATCCTGCTGGCCTTCTGCTGGGTGCGCGGGCGCAGCTTCACGCGGCGCGACTTGCTCGACTTTGCGATCCGCCGCTTCAGCTTTGTGGTGAAGTGGGCCGCGCTGGTGATGCTACTCAGCAGCATTTTCATCGACCTTCCTTTGATCATGAAGAATTTTAATGTCGTGCCGACGGTGTTTCCCGAGGACGGCGCGACCATCGAGTGGCGGCTGGCGCTTGCGCGCTCGATCCTCACGGCGGTGCTGCTTCTCTTTTCGACCGTGCAGATCACGCTCATCTTTCACAGCGAATCGCTGGGCCGCGCGCTGCGGCATCACGCGCAATTTCTGCGCGCGCACTGGTGGCCGTTTGCGTGGCTTCTGCTCGTGGCGGCGCTGCACTTCTACCTGTTGCACGCGCTGAACTTTGCGCTGCGCGCCGGACTCGGCGAAGGCACGGCGGCGAGCCTCGCGTGGCAGCTCGCCTTTCCGTGGCTCGCGGCGTTCGTGAGCGCGTGGCTGCTTGCGAGCTGGGTGTGCCTCTTCCGGCAATGCGACACCGGCCGTGCGACCGACAAGGGTTGGATTGAATTCTAGGAGCGCCGCCGTTTTCGCGCGGCCGCGTCGCGCACAAACGGCCGCGTGCCGCGAACGCCGGAGAGCAGCGAGAGCAAGCCCACGCGGTCGGGGCAGCTCAGCTTGAGGAGAGTGGCGGGCATGGGGGGGAGGGTGATTTGTGATCGCTGATTAGTAGATGGTAAAGGACGCGCGCCGCAGCCACCATTCACCGATCACGATTCACCATTCACACCTCTCCCATGGCCCACTCCTCCACCATGCTCGCCCTCGGCACCGCGGCGCCGGATTTTTCCCTGCCCGATGTCACCTCCAGCCGCACCGTTTCGCTCGCGGATTTTGCGGAAAAGAAAACCCTCCTCGTCATTTTTCTCTGCGCCCACTGCCCGTATGTCGTGCACGTGCGGCCGGAGCTGGCGCGGCTCGCACGCGACTACGCGGGCAAGAGTGTGGGCATCGTCGGCATCACCGCCAATGACGTCGCGCAATATCCGCAGGATGCGCCCGCGCCCACGGCGGAAATGGCGCGCCAGGCTGGCATCCCCTTCTCCATCTTGTTCGATGAATCGCAGGCCGTGGCCAAGGCGTATTCCGCCGCCTGCACGCCGGATTTTTTTCTCTTCGATGAGCAGCGCCGCTTGATCTATCGCGGCCAGCTCGATTCCTCCCGCCCGAGCTCCGGCGCGCTCGACGGCGCCGATCTCCGCGCGGCTCTCGACGCGGCGCTCGCGAGCCGCGCCGTGAGTGCAGACCAGCGCGCGAGCATCGGCTGCAATATCAAGTGGAAGCCTGGCAACGAGCCCGCGTATTTTTTCCGGTGAGCCGCCAGGAACTCAAATCACAGATCGAAAATCCGCGCGGGCGCGGCGCGGCCATCAATCCCGCCAATCGCTTCCTCGCCACGCACACCGAGCGCGACTTCGAGCAGGTCGAGCACGACGAGGAATTCCTCGATGCCGCCGCGCATCCGCGGACCGAGTACCTCCGCGATTCCTCGCAATCAATCGTCACCGAAAACACGAGCCCGGACATTCCGTTCCGCTTCAGCATCAATCCGTATCGCGGCTGCTCCCACGGATGCAGTTACTGCTACGCGCGGCCCACGCACGAATATCTCGGGCTCAGCGGCGGGCTGGATTTTGAGACGAAGATTTTCGTGAAAGAGGATGCGCCCGCGCTGCTCCGCGAATTCCTCGCGCGGCCGCGGTGGGTGCCGGAGCCCATCACGATGTCCGGCGTCACCGATCCGTATCAACCCGCCGAGCGCGAGTGGAAGATCACGCGCCGCTGCCTGGAAGTGCTGCTCGAAGCGCGGCAACCCGTGAGCCTCATCACCAAGAACGCGCTCATCCTGCGCGACCTCGATCTCCTGCGCGAGATGGCTGCCCTCCGGCTCTTGCACGCCGCCGTGAGCATCACCACGCTCGACCCGCATCTCGCGCGCGACCTCGAACCGCGCACCAGCACGCCTGCCGCCCGGCTCCGCGCCGTGCGCGCTCTGGCCGAGGCCGGCGTGCCCGTGCGGGTGATGGCCGCGCCCATTATCCCCGGCCTCAACGACAGCGAGATCCCCGCCCTCCTCGCCGCCGCCGCCCAAGCCGGCGCGACCACCGCCTCCTATACGATGTTGCGCCTGCCTTGGTCGGTGAAACCCGTCTTCATGGACTGGCTTGCGCGAGTGCGTCCGCTCGCAAGCGAGAAGGTGGAAAATCTCATCCGCGAAGTGCGCGGCGGGAAGTTGAACTCGACCGCATGGGGCGAGCGCATGCGCGGCACGGGCGCCATCGCCGCGCAGACTGCACAGCTATTCCGCGTCTGCCGCCGCCGCCACGGCCTCGACAGGGAGATGCCGGCTTACGACTCCCTCCAGTTTCGAGCACCGCAGCCGGCGCAGGGACAAATGCGGCTTTTGTAATTTAGGGTCTTCGCAAGCGTCGATGGGTTCCATCTCTGCAAACTCCGCGTTTCACGATTCGCCCTTGCCGCATTTTCGCGCTGCTCTACTTTCGCGGCCCAAATGATCATCGCAAAACCGGTCGGCTACGATTCGAAGATCGAGGGCAACGTCATCATCACCCGGCTCGATGCCGCGATGAATTGGATGCGCAAGAATTCGCTCTGGCCGATGCCGATGGGCCTCGCCTGCTGCGCCATCGAGCTGATGGCCACCGGCGCATCGCGCTTCGATATCGCGCGCTTCGGAGCCGAGGTCATGCGCTTTTCCCCGCGGCAAAGCGACGTGATGATCGTGGCCGGCACGGTCACTTACAAGATGGCCCTCCCCGTGAAGCGCATCTGGGACCAGATGCCGGAGCCAAAGTGGTGCATAGCCATGGGCGCGTGCGCCTCAAGCGGCGGGATGTATCGCAGCTACGCGGTCTTGCAGGGCATCGACCAATTGATCCCCGTGGATGTATACATCTCGGGCTGCCCGCCGCGGCCGGAGGCGCTCCTCGAAGGGCTCATGAGGCTGCAGGGGAAGATCGACACTGAGCACTCCTTCCTCGCGCAGAAAAAGGAACTCCTCGAGCGTTTCGCATGAGCGCGGCAGATTTCAAAGCGGCCCTCGCCGCCATCGAGTCGAAGTTTAAGGTCGGAAAGAAGATCGAGTTCCGCGGCGAGACGACTCTGCTGGTCGAACGCGGACAGCTCCACGCGCTCGCGCGCTTTTGCAATGAGACGCTCGGCTTTACTTATCTCATCGACATCTCCGGCGTGGATCACTTCGGCCAGGAACCGCGCTTCGAGCTTGCTTACGAGCTCTACCAATTCGAGCGCGATGAGCATCTGCGGCTGAAAATTTCCGTCAGCGAAGACGATCTCGCAGTGCCAACCGTGAGCGACCTGTGGGCCACCGCCGACTGGCA
>JBBRXP010000285.1:0-4767 GCA_038238555.1 Chthoniobacterales bacterium
CGAGAGCCACGCGAGGTGCTTGAGTTCCTTCGGCAAGTGCTCGTGGCGGGCCATCGCGCGCTTGCTGTAGAAATCGCACACCTGCGCGCCCGTGCCGCGCGAACCCGAGTGCGTGAGCAGCGCGAGGTATTCGCCCGGCTCAAGGCCGAGATCGTTTTGCTCGACCGTGAACGCGCCGAACTCGACGAAGTGGTTGCCGCTTCCGCTCGTGCCGAGCTGCTTCCACGCTTTGTCGTGGAGGCGCTGCGTCACGGGCGAGACGGTCCAGTCTTCGTCCATCACGTCGTGTTCGCGGCGCTCCTTGAACTCACAGCCCATGCCAAAGCGCGTCTCGCTCTCGATGAGGTTCGCGAGGCGGTCGCGCTGGCCGGCGAGGGTGTTCGCCTTGCGATCATAGACGGTCAGCTTCATGCGGCACGCGATGTCCACGCCGACGGCGTAAGGGATCACCGCGTTGTCCGTCGCGAGCACGCCGCCGATCGGCAGACCGTAGCCGACGTGGGCATCCGGCATGAGCGCGCCTGCCACCGCGACCGGCAGCGCACACGCATTGGCCATCTGCTTCACCGCCTCGGCTTCGAGCCCCTCGCCCCACTGACGCCACGGCGCGAGTTCCGCGCGCGGCGTGAAAGCCGGGCGATAGATCGCACGAGCCATCGGCGCGCGCAGTTCATCGGCGAAGAACGCCGGCGGATTGGCGACGATCTTGAAAATATCCGCTTCGACCTGTTCGCGATCGAGCCCACGAGCAAACATGCGGCGCATGTGTTCGTAACACAGCTTCAAGGCGTCGCCCTGCGGCACGCCGAGGCGGATGAGGTCTTGGTTGTTCATAGATGGTTTTTCGTTTTGGAAAATTGAGGGCGCAGCGTGCAGACACACTTCGAGTGCGCAGCGGTGTTTGTTCTTTTTGTCGTTGGCGATCTCCATTCAACCCGTAGTTTAGCTCCGTGGCCGAGGAGGAGATGCACTGGTAGTTAAACTGCGTGCTTCAGAAAAAGCTCGGTCAACGAATCGCCGACCTCCGTCGAGCGAAAGAACTCACGCAAGAGCAGCTTGCGGAAGCCGTTGATTGTTCCGTGGAGTTCATAAGCCTTGTCGAGCGCGGTGTGAATGCGCCATCAGTAGCCGGTCTGGAGAAGTTCGCGAAAGTCTTGAAGGTCGAGGTTCGCGATTTGTTCACCTTCGACGGTAGGAAGCGATGAGCAAATACTTCGATCAGTTGCGGGCGACCTTGGATGGTGTCGTTGCCCAGTTGTCCGCGAAAGGAATCGAGCAGCGTCATCTTGCCTTTGGTGGCGAAGGCGAGATTCCGGCGCGCAAGCCAACAGTTCCCACAGACGCGCGCTCCGAGTTTCTTGCCAATCGCGCGATGGGCGACTGGGCCGAACAAGCGCTCAGCGCCGCTCTTCTCATAGCATTGCCGGAATGGAAAGTGGCGCAGTATGGCGACACCAATCGCATCGCTGCGGGACATCCCGATTTCAAAGCGTCTTATCTCGCGGGCATCGAGGAAACCCGCAGATACGGGAAACGCCCAGACCTGCTCTTGTTTCCGGCATCTTTCGCGGTGGACGCCGATCTATCCGAGCGCGCACACGCCGAGACAGAATCGTTGGTGAAGCAAGCCACCGCCGCGATCGAAGTTCGTTCCAGTAAATTCGAGGCTCTGACTTATATGGCCATGCGCCAGCGTCAGCGCGAAGCCGGCAATTCCACAGGGCGTGAGACACCGAGCTTTACCGTGAAAGTCGAAGACCTCATTATTGTCTATCGCTGGCTGGAGCGGCACGACGTGCCGCAAAGTTATTGTCAGGTTTTCTTCGACTCAGTCTTCGCGATCAACTTCCTCGGCATCTTTGCCACGATTGCCAGTGGCACCGGCTACGCGATTGAGACTCCGGCCAAGAGCCAGGAAAAGGCGACGATCATGATTCCGATTACGCGCGGCGTGCAGGTTGGCACGGCCACCGCGCTTCCTTCCTTCATGGCCGAACACCGCGTCACTGCGCTCGGGAGACACGACGCATATGTTGTCCCATGCGGAGGAGGATTCGTGCTGGACGCAGACAAGATGCGTCAGGTGTTGCTTCCTCGCTAACGGCCTCAGCCGCCGCACAGGCGGTGAACTTGAAGTAACGCGCAACCAGCTTGTCCAACTTCTCAGTTCGTGCAGTTCCGGACAAAGATTCCAGTTGCTCTAGTCGTCGCATGAGCCTTTCGGCTTCTGCACGACGAACCGTCGGCATTTCCGGGCACGGCATCGCCTCGACATCCTTCGGTTCAAGCTTGTTGAGGCCATCGCCATAAAAGCGATTCACCTGCGCGAACGCCTCGCGTCCTCCGGTGCTGTTGAGGAAGAGCACCAACAACGGGGCGAGTTGTTCGCAACCGGGCTTGGCGTAGAGACCGTGGAAGCACGTCAGGTTTTTCGCGCCGGAAGTATTGAGGATGAATTTCACATTCTCGCGCGAGAAAACCGCGACCCAAATATCAGCCACGGCGCGATTTTCCGGCAGATACCAGATGGGACGATGACTTGGCAAATGGCGCTGGGGAATGCCGAGACGTTCGCCTGTCTGAAGATACCGATCTAGTCCGCGCCCATTGCGGCGCGGATTCAGCAAGTAGCAGCGGCGATCCGCTGCGGCGAGCGCGCTGAACTTCTCGCTCGAAAAGACAAGGCCCTTCGCATCCACCGCTTTCGTTACACACGGCTCCACGTGCTCCTGATCCAGACCGTGATCGCGCAGCCCCGATGCGTTCAGGCAAAAGAATTCATTCGCACCCGTCGCGATGCCGCGACGGCAGTCGAAATAGTCGCCGATGCGGCGCGGGAAACGCATGGTGTCGAACGACGTTGTGCCGTTCAGCAAGACGTTAAGCCACTTATCGCGCGGTTTGAAATGAGCAAGGTCAATGTAGCTCACGCGACGTTCAGCAGCAGGGTGCGCGAGCAGTTCGTCCACGAACGCCATCGCATCCTTAAGCGTGTCCACCTTCGTGGCGAGCAGGGGCCGCGCCGCGGCTCCTTTGTGCAGAAAGACGATGGCGCTCGTCGTCAGCGCGTCGGAGAAGACATTGAGCGATGGCGAGAAAATCGCGATCCCCGCTGGGCGCAGTTCTCGCACGAGCCGCTCTTTGATTTCCTCGCCAAAATTTGCGTTTAGAAACTCGGCGGGCAGAAGGACCGCCGCACGTCCGCGCGGCGCGAGATCTTCCCAAATCTTAAGTAGGAAAAGCGCGTAGAGATTCGTGAGCCGGTCGAGCGGTGTTCCGAACCGTTCCTCGAAGTAGCGCCAGTCGGACTCCGCATAGTCGAGTCGCTGCGCCTTCACGTAGGGCGGATTTGCGATGATGCCCTCGAATAATCCCGCGTCGGCGAGAAGATAATCAGCGAGGATGAGTTTCGTGCCGCGCGGCGCTTGCGCCTTCGCGCGCTGCAGAGTTTCGGCATCGCGCTCCACCCCGACAAGCTGCGCCTCGCCGCATTCCCGCCGGCACGCGTCCAAAAGTGTGCCGAGGCCAGCGGCAGGATCGAGCACGCTGGCCGGCTTCGTTGACATCACCCAGCGCGCCATGAGTTCCGCCACTGGACGCGGCGTCTCGACCTGACCGAGCGACTTCGTGTTTCGCTTCCAAGCCTCAACGCCTGTGTCGCCGCGAAGCTCGCCAGTAGCCACTTCCACAGCGCCCGGCTCATAATAGAGCGAGAGAAATGACTGGCTGTTTTGGACTTTCATCAAAGCGAACCGTGCCCGGAGGTAAACTACGTGTCAATCGCTGACTTCGTTGGAGAAATTGCCCCGTCGGCGCTGCCGGATTGCAAACACCGGCGGGGCTTTTCCTCCTCTCAAGCAGCGAGCGCGTAGCGGCGGAAGAAGCCGTTCAGCTCCTCCACTTCGCCGGCGGAATCGTCCGGTTCGCGGAGCGCTTCGAGCCTTGGCATCTCGGCCTCGATGAAGCGCGAGAGCGCTTCGACCGGCGGCGCGACGGCCAGTTCGTCGTCGGCCTGTTTGCGCGCGACGAGTTCGTCGAGCGCGGCGCGCACGCCGGCTTCGTCGAGCACGCCCTCCACGAGTTGCGCGAAGAGCATCGGCACCTGGCCGAGCTGGCGCTTGATCCAGCGGCACGCGAGCAGGGGACGGAAGACCTAGAGATACTTCTTCAGGCTCACTTCCTCGCGACCGCGCAGGTAGTCGCGCCAGTTGCCGAAGGCCATGTGCAGGTAGTGCGCGAAGCAACGCCGGGGCGAATAGAACTCCGCCGCGAGCGCGCCGAACTCGGCGGCGAAGACCGGATCGTGACGATACACGACCGGCGACTTCAGCCATTCGAGCAGCGGCGGGGTGCTCTTGCGGAGCAGGCGCAGCGCCTTGCGCAGTTCCCAGCCGCTCACGTCGAGATCGTCAGCGATTGGCTCTTCGATCACATCGCGCCGGTCCTCGACTGACAGATACCAGTCGCGCCGGTGGACGTAGAGAAAGCGCACGTCGTAGTCGCTGTCGCGCGAGGCAAAGCCCCACGCCCGGCTGCCGCTTTCGCACGCGAAGAGCACGCGCACATGGCGCTCACTTTCGATGCGCGCGAGTTCGTTTCGCACACGCTGGTGCAGTTCGTTCCTGTTCATGGGAACCTCCTTTCTTGGTTGGTTGTGGATTGGTGAACCCGTTGGGACTTGCACCCACCTGAGCCGCTTAAAAGGCGGCGGCTTCGCTATCAAAGCTTCGGGTTCAAAGTGGTAGTCGCGGCTGGAGTCGAACCAGC
>JBBRXP010000286.1:0-4583 GCA_038238555.1 Chthoniobacterales bacterium
AACGGCGTTGCCAAGAAACCCTTGCGACAAGGTGAATCCCTGCGCCAACGAGTAACACAAGACCTGGCCAATGTGAGATCTAACCGTCAACTCGTCCGCTCGTTTTTTGGCGCCGCCAGTGTAGCCTATGCTAAGGACTAGTCAGTAGTCTGTGAATCCGCGACGCCTAATCATGCGCTGCAGCGAACGGGCGCGGCTGTCACGGCCCCTGCTTCCTGCCTCCGCCTTTCCCCCGCCGTGCAGGGGCCGCGCCAGCCGCGCCCGTAGCTGAGCTTGGGGTTGTTAGGCGACTTGCGAGCGCTTGCTCCAATCGGAATTCTCTGACACCTTGCCCCCATGAATGATCGAATCTCGATTCACCCGAAAATCTGCCACGGCCAAGCCTGCATCAGCGGCACACGCATCCCCGTTCACCAAATCGTTCGGATGTTCGCCCACGGAGACAATATCGACACGCTCCTTGGTGCGTATTCTTCCATCACGCGCGAGGACATTCTGGCGTGCCTCGACTACGCCGCCTCGCTCGCCGAGGAGCAGGTGACGCCGCTGGATGATGTCGTTCTCGCCCAATGAGGATTCTGGTGGACGAGAACATTCCGAACATCACCGTCCACGAACTCCGGGCGCTGGGACACGACGTTCTCGACATCCGAGGCATTGAGCGCCAAGGGATGCTCGACGATGAGCTTTGGCCTTTTGCTCAGACCGAGCGGCGGATGCTTGTCACGACGGACAAGGTTTCTCCGAGCACCGCGATGAGCAGCATTGCGGCATCTTGGTGGTGCGTTTGCAGCAACCGAACGAGCAGCGGATTCACGCACGGATTATGGCTGTTTTCCGGCAGTTCACTGAGCACGACTGGCCCCGGCCTGGTGTCGTCATGCGCGATGCGGTGCAGAGTGTTCACAGAGCGTGAACGAAAAACCAACGTCGCTTGGGCTCAAGTTTGAAGTGCAACAAATTTGGTTAGTGGCGAAGGAAGCATTGATTGGGTGTTTTGTATCCATGTCTTTTTCGGGGTCGGTTGTAGCTGCTCGGCTATTCTGTCGCACTGTTCTTTGGTTACATTTTTCATGCTTTCCCCCTTGGGCAGATACTGCCGGATCAGGCCATTGGTGTTTTCATTGGTGCCTCGCTCCCAACTATTGGTGGGGCGTGGCGAAGTAGAACCTCACTCGACTTACTGCTTCAACCTTCCCATATCAGTGGAACTCCGTCCCGTTATCCGCGGTGATGGTCGCCACCGGCCCGGGATACCTCGGCATGAGTTCGAGCAGCGCACGGTTGGCTTCGGCGGCGATCCGGGCGCTCAACTTGCCGATGAGCTCGTAGCCGGTCTTGCGCTCGACCAGGGTCAGGATGCAGTCGCTGCTTTCCCCGAGGCTCTCGCCCATCATCGTGTCGATCTTCCAATGCCCGGTCCGCCCCAATCGCGTGGCCTTTTGCCAATACTATTCCACCTAACCAAACCGCCAGCAGCGACACCTACGGCAGCAGGAGGGATACGACCTTCTTACCTTGCACATATGCACGGACTGACCCCCAGAAATCACATTCGCAAGGAGATCGGGACGTGGGTTCATCAGCGATGAGTTAGACACAGTTAGGCCGCTCCCCACAGGATGCTATTTTACAAACACGCCCTAGCAATTGGTGCATGGTGGTTTTTCAATCGCTCTTCAATTGCTCCCGTTCAAATCGCGTGGCTTTTTGCCAATACTATTCCACCTAACCAACCGCCAGCAGCGACACCTACGGCAGCAGGAGGGATACGACCTTCTTACCTTGCACATATGCACGAACTGACCCCAGAAATCACACGGACTGACCCCCGGACTGACCCCCAGAAGTCACACGGCGTGTACCAAACTCTCGAAAATCGCCTTTTCGCGACCTTAGTACTTGCGAGAAAGTTGGCGGGACGAGGTTTTGTAACTGCAACATAGTGGGAACTGTAAATCCCTCCCCATCTACAGTTGCAAAGTGCAATCCGCTTCGCAGGACTGAGAATTGAAGTTTATTCTCTCTCAGAATGTCAATTTCCGCCAAAGTAGGGTTTAAGGAAGGCGAGAATTAAGAATTCCCGGTCGATTGAAGTTTGACGCCACCTTGGTTCAGTCAGTGGTTCCTAAGCGTCGGCGGCGATGCGGCCTTCCTCAATGTTCACGAGGAACAACCGGCCCGGTGGCAAGCGCCCTTGTGCGCCAACTTGCTCGGGCGCGATGGCAGCATGCCGGTCTCCGAGGCCACGATGATGAAGTCGTCTTAGGCGGAATGATGCAGATGGAGGTCCACGAAAAACACAAAAGACACGAAAAGACGTGGGTCGTGGGGCGGCGCATGGCTGGGATTGAGCCACACCGTTTGGTTCGCCTCGTGAAAGCTCACCCGGTTCGCGAGCCCGCATCCACACAGCCTTCGTGTCTTTCGTGGACTGAATCGTTCTGGCTAGGTGTGATGTTCCAATAGGTTGTTCATGCGGCGAGGACTTGGGAAGGTGGGATTGTGAAAGCAACACCAACCCCAGCACCAGCGCCGCATGAACCTGCACAGTAAGGCCAAGCTCTCACCCTGGAGTCGAGCCCAGATGATCTCACGCATCCTCGATCTCCATCAATCCGTGGCCGAAGTGGCCGCCGCCTTCGGGGTTTCGGTGCGCACTGCTTACAAGTGGCTCGCTCGCTTCCGCGCCGAGGGCAAAAGCGGGCTGCTCGATCGCTCTTCGCGCCCTCAATGTTCCCCCCGAACCATCCACCCTTTCCGGGTCGCTCGCGTGCTCGCGTTGCGCCGACGCAGGCTGCCGGGCTTTCAGATCGCTCGCGCCGCCAAGCTCTCCAAAGCTTCCGTCTCGCGTCTCCTGCTGCGCCATCGCCACCGCCTCGCCGCCTTGGAGCCGCCACCGCCGGTGCGCCGCTACGAGCGCGAGCATCCGGGCGAGCTCCTCCATTCGACATCAAGAAGCTCGCTCGCATCGTGCGCACGGGCCATCGCGTCACCGGCGACCGCCAGCACGATCACACCCCGGGCGCGGGCTGGGAGTTCCTCCACATCGCCATCGACGATCATTCCCGCCTCGCCTTCGCTCAGCTCCTCCCGGATGAAACCGCCCACAGCGCCATCGCCTTCCTCCACGCCGCCCTCGCCTTCTTCCAAAAGCACGGCGTCAAAGCCCAGCGCATCTACTCCGACAATGGCTCCTGCTACCGCTCCAAGGCCATGCGCACCGCCCTCGCCACCCTCGGCCTCAAGCAGCGCTTCACACGGCCTTACACTCCAAAGACCAATGGCAAGGCCGAGCGCTTCATCCAAACCTCCTTGCGCGAGTGGGCTTACGCCCACTCCTACTCCCACTCCGATCAGCGCTCCTCACGCCTCCAGCCCTTCCTCCACAACTACAACTGGCATCGCCCTCACCATTCCCTCAGTCTCCGCTCCCCAATCTCCCGCCTCCGCCTCCACATGAACAACCTCTTGAGCCTCCACAGCTAGACGAATGACGAATGACGAGCACCAGTTCCAGCGCGCCCTCCATTTCCGCATTCTGCAAGTCGGGAAAATAAGGCGGCGGGGGTTTCTCCTTTCCTCCGCTCCGCACATCGCGGAGAACGCGCGCGATGCACCGCGCCGCTGCCCTCGCCACTGTCTCGGTGTTGTGGGCGGCGATTTATTTGCCGGGGCTGGGTTCGACGGAAATAAAGGGCGAGGAAGGGCGGCGCATCCTGCCCGCGATCACGATGCTCGAGACGGGCAACTGGCTCGTTCCCTACGTCGGCGGCGAGCCTTTCCTGAGAAAACCGCCGCTGGTGAATTGGGCGATCGCCGGGATGTTCAAGCTCACCGGCGTGCGCAACGAATGGACGGCGCGGCTGCCTTCCGCGCTCTGCGTGCTCGCGCTCGCGCTCACGATCGTCGGCACGAGCGGGCCGGGCTGGATGACGGTGGAGACGAGCCTGCTCGCGGCGGTCATGGCGATGACGCAATTTGGGCTGCTGGCGAAGGCGAAGTTTGCGGGCGCGGAGATCGAAGGCATTTACGCGCCGCTCTCCGGCATGGCGATGGTGTGCTGGCTCGGGTGGCGGGCGCAGCGGCGTTCGCCGTGGCTGGTGTGGTGCGTGCCGGGCGTGCTGCTCGGGCTGGCTTGTCTCGCCAAGGGGCCGTCGCTGCACCTCGTTTTTTTCTACGCGATCGTCCTAGCCGTTCTATGGGGAGCGGGAGAATTGCGCGCCCTCCTGCATCCGGCGCACCTCGCGAGCATGGCCATCGTGGCGGCGATTTTCGCGGCTTGGGCTGTGCCGTATTTCCGCGCGCCAGAAGCGAGTGGCGCGATGCAAGTGTGGAAGCACCAGGGCGTGGATCGCTTTGCCAGCGCCGGTTTCAAGGCGGCTGACTATTTCACAAACATTCCGCGAGCCCTCGGCGATCAACTGCCCTGGCTCCTCCTCGTCCCACTGCTCGCCAAATCGAACGCGTCTCCACACCTCGCTCGCGCCGTGGCCCTCTGCTTCTTCGGCGTGATGCTCATCCCCGGCGCGCTGCCGCGTTACGTGCTGCCGCTCGGCGCGCCCATCGCGCTGCTGCTCGCG
>JBBRXP010000287.1:0-4555 GCA_038238555.1 Chthoniobacterales bacterium
GCCGCAAGACGACACGGTGAGCTCTCGATGAAAACGGTGCGGACCGAGAAGCGGCCAATCGACGCGTGTTCTACGACTTTACGATCTCGCCGCCCAAGGATGTCTCCATTCTCGCGTTGGTCGGTGCAGACGAGCGGATCGCAGGTGCCCATGATCGCGCCATCCGAGCGGCAGTTGTCGAACTCGAACACTTCGCGGCGACTCGGGTTCGGAGTGCCGGCAGTTTCAAAGATCGGCGCACGGGTAACTTCATCGGCGCAGTGTTTCGCCATGAGACTTCACGCGCGCTCGATCCGCATCTTCATAGCCACTGCATCCTTTTCAACGCGACCCACGACGCGAGGGAGCACCGTTGGAAGGCTTTGCAAAATTACCAGATGCTCTCCGCGCAGAAGTTCGTCGAGAACGTCTATTACCACGAGCTCGCCCGTGAACTTGGGCGGTTCGGCTACGTGATCGAAAACCAGGCGCGCGGAGATTTCACGATCGGAACAATCTCGGATGTGATCCGCACGAAGTTTTCCAAACGGCATTTGGAGATTGATGAAAAGACGCGCGAGCTGCTGAGCCGCGAGCCGGACAAAGCATCGGGAAATCTGGCGGCGATTCGTGAGAACATCGCCCACAACGAACGCGCTCGAAAGATGCGGGACATGGACGGCTCCAAACTTCGTGGGCTGTGGAGCGAACAACTTTCAGCGGACGAGAGGGTAGGGCTGGCGCATGTGGTAGGCGGTGCGCGGCTCAACCCGCTGCCGACGAGTCCTACGAACGTGGAAGAATCGCTGAGGTGGGCGGAGGAGCACCTCTTTGACCGGCGATCCGTAGTCAGAGAGCACGAGTTGTGGAGGCACGCTCTGGAGCATTCCCGAGGTTGCGACATGGATGTGACAGCGCTGAAACAAGGAAGTGCGCGCCGGGATTACATCCGTGACAGCGGTGATACGGAAAAGGTGACAACCCGTGAGACGCTGGGGCGCGAGTGGGACGTGCTGAATCGTGCGCGGGATGGAATCGGCAAGTGCGAACCTTTCAATGCTGCCCATCGCATCGGCAATGCCGCGCTCGATGCTGACCAGCGTCAAGCGGTGGAGCAGATTCTAAACTCCCGCGATTTCATGACGCTGTTTCGCGGCGGCGCGGGCACGGGCAAGAGCTTTGCGTTGCGTGAGGTGCGAGATGGATTGGTGGAAGCGGGACATCCCGTTTACGTCATCGCTCCGCAGCGACAGCAGGTCATCGACTTGGAAGCGGATGGATTCGCGAATCCTCAGACCGTCAGCGAATTCCTCACTCGGCGCGCGATGGTGCAGGGTGCGGTCGTGGTCCTAGATGAAGCCGGGCAGCTTGGCGGCAAGCAGATGCAAGCTTTGCTGGCTTACGTGCAGGCGATGAACGGGCGTCTCATAGCGTCTGGTGACACGCGACAACACGGGGCCGTTGAGGCTTCGGATGCGTTGCGAGCGATCGAGAAGTATTCGGGTCTCCGATCTGCGGAACTGCACGAAATCCGCCGGCAGGACCCGCGGCGCGCCAACACACAGAGCGAGCGTGAGTTCATCGAGGAATATCGGCGCGCGGTGAAGGAAGGCGCGGCGGGCGACATCCAAGGAGCTTTCGACAGACTCAGCGCAAACGGCGCTTTGGTCGAATGCACGTTGGCGAACCAGCAAGCGCAGCTCGCGGAGCACTACCTCGATCTCGCGAGCAGAGGGCAGACGACGGTGGTCGTGGCGCAGACTTGGTCGGAAATCAACAAGGTCAATGAGGTCGTGCGCGACCGGCTGAAGATGCAAAACCTCATCGTTGCCGATGAACACCGAGTTGTCTCGCTGGAGCGCGTTGATCTGACCGATGCGCAGAAGCGCGAAAGTAGATTCTACGACGCTGCGACGGTGCTCGTGTTTAACCAGAACTGCGGGGCGTTTCGCAAAGGCGAGTCAGCCGAACTCGTCGCGATTACCGACAAGGGCTTGATCGTGGAATCGTCGCGGAAGGTGGGCACCGTCGCGCCGGGCCAACTCAAAAGAATTACGGTCTGCCGAAAGCGCGAGATGGCTCTCGCGGCAGGCGACCGGCTCCAGCTCAAGGCCAACGCGCAAACGTGCGACGGCCGGCGAGTCGCCAATGGCGAGTTGGTAACGGTAGAGCGCGTCGAGGCGGACGGTCGGATCGCGTTGAGCGACGGGCGCACTTTGAACAGCCATTACCGGCAGTTCGTGCGGGGCTACGCTGTCACGTCCTATGCTTCGCAAGGCAAGACGGTGGACTACGTGCTGTTCTCGGATTCCGCGGTGCGCGCGGCGACGAATCGGCAGCAGTGGTATGTGACCATTTCGCGTGGTCGGAAGGGCATCAGGATTTTCACGAGTGACGCGCCGCAGCTTCGCGAGAATGTGGCGCGCTCGGGCGACCGCGAGCTTGCACTCGATCTTCATCGGCGCGGCATCGCGCAGCGAAAGCGGCTCAGGTGGCGCTTCGTGCGGGGGATCGTGCGAGGGCGCCAGCTCGCAGCCGACGCATGGCGGAGGTTCACGGCAATCGCCAAACGGAGAACTCAACCCGTCGAGCAACGCGAAGCAGTGACGCCATGAAAAAGCGGAAGCCAGCGAATGCCGAGATTTCCGGGAACACGGCTCCTCCGGCCGAGCCCGGCATCGTCGCTTGGGAGAACAATCCGCAGGCACAAGCCCTGCGGGTCGATTTCCAGAACGGCACATTCTTCGTCCTGCCATACAGCCACTTCGCCTATGCGCACCTTCAGCGCGAAGGAGACAACGAAATTCTGTGCGTCACTTTCAGCTCTCACGAGGTTCGGGTGAACGGCCGCAATCTTCGCGAACTCGGACTGGCACTTCAAAAACTTGGCGTCGATTGGATCAGGGAAGAGCCAGCGCGTTACGCGGGACTGCTCGCACGGGGCTGCGCGTTCATCGAGCGAATCGAAGTCACCGAGATCAGCGAACCGGCTCAGTCAGATTGAAGTGCGCCCGCGACTCCGCATCGCCGCAATCTCCAACGAATGGATTACAAAGGCCCACTGCGCATTCCGAAAAATCAAAACCTCTCCGCTGTTGAGTCCGAGGTGGAGGCGAGGTTTGCCGCGCAGATTCAGGAGCGGCTGGATGCAATGATCGCGGAATACCTCGCGCGGTTCGGGACGGTCATCGACACCGATCGAACACGCGAACTTTGCGCGGACTACAGCGCGACCAAAGCGACGAGAACGCGATTCTCCCGCGCGGTTTACAACCCGGCGAAGGCGCTCGCCGATGAGATTTACCGGCGCCAGATTCGCAAAGCCGCGCCGCCAGAGGGCTGGCGCATTCTGTTCACCAGTGGTGGCACCGGAGCGGGCAAGAGCACGGCGTTGGCGTGGTTGAGCGAGGAGCCAGCGACGGACGAGCACTACGACATTCTGGTCGATGGAACGCTGTCTGATCATCAAGCCGCGCAGGCAAAAATTCGAGATGCGATAGCCCTTGGGCATCGGGTGACGGTGATTCACGTTTTTCGGGCCTTTGCCGAAACGGTGCGGCTGGTGGTGAAGCGGGCCATCGAGATGGGGCGGGCAGTCACGCTGGACAACATCGCGGCCACACACTTCCGCTCCCGCGAAACGCTTTTCAAGCTCTTGGAAGAGTTCGGCTCGCGGATCAAAGTCCGCGTCCTGGAAAATCGCGGCGACGAGCCTTCGCGCCTCATTTCACTGCCTGAACTCGCAAACGAGCAGGGCCACAGCGTTGACCAATTGCGGGAAATGGCGCACTCTCTCTTCGCCAATGAGTTCACCAGCCTCAAAGTTGATCGCCCGGAAATCTATGAAGCCTTCCTCGAAAAAGGTTCCCGCCGTGAGGGTCCAGCCGCAGATCACTGATGCCGCCGACGAGGCATTGGCAGACCGCACCGTCGCTCGCATCGTGGCTGGGTTCAACAAGGCCCGGCGCACGGGAAAGTTTCCAAAGGTTTACTGACGCTTGGTGGAGCGCGGCGGCTTGTCGTGAGGAAAGGTGGCGGCGATCTGCGCACGGATCGCCTCGATGTCAGCGGGCAGGGGCGGAGAAGGTTCCACGTTGCGCCTCGGATGATTTGCATACCATCGCGCGATACGATCCTGGCGCGTCAGTCCGTCTTTCGCGAGCAATGCGGCAGCCTTCACGATCGTCGATGATGGATTAAAAAAGACGACCTTTCCGGCGCTGGCCCCTCGATCGACCGCGAATCCGTGGCAGACGAACAGCGCATCGGCGTAGCACGAGACAATGCGCTTCTCCTCGTGGCCATCGACGAGCGCTCGGAGCGCGTAATTGTGCGCTGTGCGGCTGCTGAAGGTCACTTTGCAGTTGTCCCAATGGCAGGCCTCAAGCCGCGCCTGGAGGCTGAACGCTTTCCGCTTCAGCGCCGCTTGCGGCGCTTTTTTCTCTTCCCGCGACATCGCGACATCGCGCCGCGCACCGTTTGGATCTGGCTGCTGTATTCCGAAGGAATCCTCTTCATATGCATTGTCACAGAGTCCGTTATTTTCTCTTATTTTTTTGCCACTCTCGCCGCCGCC
>JBBRXP010000288.1:0-4510 GCA_038238555.1 Chthoniobacterales bacterium
ACCGGGTCGAACGATTTTTCAATAAGCTCAAACAATTCCGCCGCCTCGCCACCCGCTACGACAAGCTGGCGAAAACCTTCTTCGCCGCCGTCTGCCTCGTCGCCGCTTTTCTCATCATCAAGAATTCGTGAACACGGCCTAACCCGCCGATTTCTCGGACACCGAACCGTGATCGTTTGTCGTGGGGGACTCGTCGGGCGAGGCGCCCGTCGTACAAATGCGGACGGGGGCGTCCGCGGTATGCGCTGGTTATGCCTAAGTCGCACCGCCGCGACGATTGTTGAGGAGTTTTGCTGCCGCGATAGCGAGCGCACCCTGCACCACGGGATTGCCCATCGCTTTGAGCAGCCACGGCTTTTCCGCCACTGTCTGCTGGAGGGCTTCGGGCCGTTCCTTGCGAGCGTAATTCATCACGCGAGCGGCGTCGTCTTCGTTCATCTGCTTCGGGTCGCTTGAACCGAGGCCGAGCATTTTGGCGATCCCGCCGATCCCCGCGCCGCCCGCTGCGCCGCCCCCGAGCGCGCCCAGCAGGCTGCCGAGCAAGCCCTGGCGTTCTTGAGGAGGAGCCTCGGCCACGGCGCGCCGGGCGACGTCGTGAAATTCCTGATCGGGGAGCTTTCCCAAGTATTCGGTCGCTCCTTCGTGGTAAGCCTGATTGTTGAAATCGCGATCGTCTTTGTGCTTCGAGACAAACCGATCATGATACTGCGCGGCTTCGCGATCATCGACCGTATCTTTTCCGCCGAAGCGGTTCATGAAGTCTTCAATGGTGTTGGGCATATGATGGGGTGGGTGGGTGGTGATGGGCAGAGGGGAAAAATTTCAGCGCTCCGGTGTATAGCTCATGTCGCGCGTTTTCGCGTGGAGCCGCGCGGTGCCGATTTTGCGGGCGGCTCGGCGGGGGTGTAAGCGAGCACGGTGAGATCCTGATCGGGAAACTCCCGCGCCATTTGTCCGAGCATTGTTTTCATGAGCGCGGGGATTTTGTCCATTTCCACGCTGCGATCGAGGATGAGTCCCAGCTCGTTGTTCGCATTGAGCATCGCGCGATCGATCGTGCGCTGCTGCGGGTCCGCTTCGCGCAGGCGATTCAAAAAAGCCGCCTGTCGCTGCTGCAAGGAGTCGGCCGGCTTTCCGGGGCGCGCGACCTCCGCGGGCGCCGTGCCCGACGCGGGCAGCGGCGGCGCGTCGCAGGCTATAAACGCGCAGGAAACGTAAAAAGCGCTGATCGCTGGCAGCACGCGGAACATGAAGTGGAAGCAGTTAGTTTAAAGCGGATTTGCCGGTGTGAAGGCGGCACGCACGCCTAGTCGCGCGGTGGCTGGGAGGGACTGTGCCTATTCAATCGTGCGCGCCAAAGGACTGCGCGTATTTGAAGTCGCGGGTCGCGTGAGGGCACCTCGTGCCGTTGCCCGCCCCCATGACTTTGCAGAAATCCGCCGTCCTCTCCGCGCACAAGCCGCGATTTAACCAATATGCCCGACCCCATCTCCCGCGTTGAATACGCCGAAACCCACGTCCATCCCGTCACTGCTGTCTCGACGGATTCCGGAGCGAAGCGCCGCATTTCTTGGGGCGCCATTTTTGCCGGCACACTGCTCGCGCTCGTCGTGCAACTCGTGCTCAGCCTGCTCGGGCTCGGCGTTGGCATGAGCACCATTAATCCCATGAGCGAAGGCGGAAACCCCGCCGCGGGGCTCGGCGTGGGCGCGGGCATCTGGTGGCTGATTGCCAGCCTCATTTCGCTCTACACCGGAGGCTGGGTGGCGGGGCGGCTCGCCGGCATCCCCCGCACGACTGACAGCACCTTGCATGGCGTGCTCACGTGGGGGCTCGTCACGATCGCCACCTTCTATCTCATCTCCACCTCGGTCGGCGCGCTCATCAGCGGCGCCTCGGGCATCGTGGGAAAAGGTCTTTCGCTCGCCGGGCAAGGCGTTGCCGCGGTGGCGCCGCAAGCCGCCGATGCGGTGAAGAGCAAGCTCAACGAGCAGGGCATCGACCTCACCAGCATCCGGCAGGAAGCCGAGACGCTGCTTCGCCAGACCGGCAAGCCGCAACTCCAGCCCGAGAACCTGCAGGCGCAGGCGCAGCAAGCTGGCGATCAAGCGAAGGGCCAGGCGCAAGCCGCCGCGCAGAATCCGCAGGGAGCGGAGATGAACCTCGACGCGCTAATGAAGAATCTTTTTCGCGAAGGGCAGGACACCGTGGCGGCGGCCGATCGCGAGGCGGCGGTCAATGTCGTCGTCGCCCGCACCGGCAAGCCGCGCGCGGAAGCGGAAAAGATCGTCGATGGGTGGATCGACACTTTTCAAAAGGCCAAACAAAAGCTGGCCGAGACCAAGGCGCAGGCGGAGCAAAAGGCGCGGGAGATCGGCGAGAAGACCGCCTCCGGTTTGTCGAAAGCAGCGCTGCTGGCCTTCTTCGGGCTGGTGCTCGGCGCCGGCGCCGCGGCCTTCGGTGGACGCGCCGCCACGCCGCGCGGGCTCACGGGCGAGACCGCGGTCCTGCGATAGAGGATCGGGTGGCAATCCGGCATTGATTCGATACAACCGTCCACCGGGCGCGGGGCGAAAGGCTGGGACTATGGAACTCGAAACTCTCAAAGACCTCTACATCCTCGAACTCAAAGACCTCTACAGCGCCGAGAAACAGATCATCAAGGCGCTGCCCAAGATGGTGAAAGCCGCCTCGAACGCGCAACTCAAAGCAGGCTTCCAACAACACCTCGAAGAAACGAAAGAACAAGCGGTGCGTCTGGAAAAACTCCTCGGCGCGCATGATGAAACGACGCGCGGTCCGAAGTGCAAGGGCATGGAAGGCGTGCTCAAGGAAGGCGACGAAATGATCGAGGAGGAAGCCGATGAAGAAGTGCGCGACGCGGGTCTCATCGCGGCCGCCCAGCGCGTCGAGCATTATGAGATGGCTGGCTATGGCTGCGCGCGCACTTACGCGGAAGTGCTCGGTGACAAAGAAGGCGCGAAGGTTCTCCAGCAGACGCTCGATGAGGAGATCGCCACCGACAAGAAGCTCACCAAGCTCGCCAAATCCACCATCAACGTCGCCGCCGCGAAATAATTGCCGCGGTTGATTGGAATGAACCCTCTTCAAGTCTGGCAGGGCCGCTCGAATCCGCTCGGCGCAACCCTCACGCGCGAGGGCGTGAACTTCGCGCTCTTCTCGGAGAACGCGACCGGCGTGGAGCTTTGTCTTTTCGACAATGCCGGCGCGCCGGCCGAGACGATGCGCGTGCGGATGATCGAGCAGACCAACTATGTGTGGCACTGCTTCGCGCCGGGGCTGAAGGCCGGGCAGCTTTATGGCTACCGCGTGCACGGACCTTACGAGCCGCGCAACGGTCATCGCTTCAATCCGGCCAAGCTGTTGCTCGATCCGTATGCCAAGGCGATGACCGGCATGGTGAATTGGAGCGCCGAGATGTTTGCCTATCCGCAGGGCGCGGGCGACGACGCCGACCTGCAACGCGACGAGCGCGACAATGCGTGGTGCATGCCGAAGTCGGTGGTGGTCGATGATGCTTTCGATTGGGGCCGCGATCGGCTGCTGGATGCGCCGCAGTCCGAGACGATTTATTACGAAGTCCACGTGAAAGGTTTCTCCAAACTCTGCCCCCACATTCCCGAGGAATTGCGCGGCACTTACGCGGCGCTGGGGCATCCCTTTGCCATCGAGTATTTCAAGACGCTCGGCGTGACTGCCATCAAGCTACTGCCGGTGCAGCATTTCGTGAACGATCAATTCCTCGAGGACAAGCGGCTCGCCAACTACTGGGGTTACAACACGATCGGCTACTTCGCGCCGCACTCGGCCTACGCGCGGAACCGCGAAGTCGGCGCGCAGGTGCGCGAGTTTAAGGAGATGGTGAAGGCGCTGCACGCCGCGGGTCTCGAGGTGATCCTGGACGTGGTCTATAACCACACCGGCGAAGGCAATCACCTCGGGCCGATGCTGAGTTTCCGCGGCTGCGACAACGCTTCGTATTACCGCCTCGTGCAGAACGACCGCCGCTTTTACATGGACTACACCGGCACCGGAAACACGCTGAACATGCAGCACCCGCGCGTGCTCCAGCTCCTCATGGATTCGCTGCGTTATTGGGTCGAAGAGATGCACGTCGATGGTTTTCGCTTCGATCTCGCCTCGACCCTGGCGCGCGAACTTCACGACGTGAGCAAGCTCAGCGGCTTCTTCGATTGCATCCATCAAGACCCGGTCATCTCCACGGTGAAGCTCATCGCCGAGCCGTGGGACGTGGGCGAGGGCGGCTATCAGGTCGGCAATTTCCCCGTGCTCTGGGCGGAGTGGAACGGCAAGTATCGCGATTGTCTGCGCGCATATTGGAAGGGGGATCTCGGTCAGCTCGGCGAGATGGCTTACCGGCTTACTGGCTCGGCGGATTTATTTGAAGACGACGGGCGCAAGCCTTACGCGAGCGTCAACTTTCTCACCGCGCACGATGGCTTCACGCTCAACGACACGGTCTCCTACA
>JBBRXP010000289.1:0-4482 GCA_038238555.1 Chthoniobacterales bacterium
GCTGGCAGACCGTCTTCGCGATCATAAGTTCCTCATCGGTCGGAATGACCCGCACCGTGACGCGGCTGCCGGTTGTAGAAATCACCGGTGCATGGGTTGCGTTCTTCGACTCATCGAGTTCGATGCCGAGAAAGCCGAGTCCTTCGCAGATGCGGGCGCGAATGAGCGGCGCACTTTCGCCGATGCCGCCTGCGAAGACCAAGGTGTCGAGTCCACCGAGTGCGGCGGCGTAAGCGCCAATCCACTTCTTCGCCTGATAGCAAAACAGCGCCACCGCTTCAGCCGCCCGGACATCCTCGGCTTCCCGTGCGAGTAAGTCCCGCATGTCGGAGCTAGTCTCTGATACTCCGAGCAGCCCCGACTCATGGTTGACCATTTTGTCGAATTGCGAGGCGGTCATCTTCTCGCTGTGCGCAAGGAACGCAACCAGCCCAGGATCAATGTCGCCGGAACGGGTGCTCATCACCAGACCCGCGGCGGGTGTGAACGCCATCGTGGTGTCAATGCTATGTCCGTCACGCACGGCAGCCATGCTCGCGCCGTTGCCCAAATGAGCGAGGATGACGCGACCGTTCGCAGCCTGTGCGCCCGCGAGATGCTCGAGTTCCTTGATCAAATAGGCGTAGGACAACCCGTGAAAACCGTAGCGTTGAACGCCCTGCGCCTCGTAGCGTCGCGGAATCGGCAGCAACTTGGCCACGCGCGGCATGGAGCTATGAAACGCAGTGTCGAAACAGGCGATCTGCGGCACATCGGGGAATTTGGCGGCCAAGACTTCCATCAGCCCGATTTCGGCAGGGAGATGATCTGGGTCGAAGGGACTGATGCGCCGCAGCTCCGCGAGCATCGGACCGTCAACCTTCTGCGGATCGCGATAACGCGGGCCACCATGAACTACGCGGTGGCCGACCGCGCCGAAGCCAGCCACCCCGCTGGTTCCTGCGAGTCGCGTGAGCAGATATTCTAGGCCGATGACATGGTTCGGCGCGTGGATTCCGGCGTGCTCCGTTCGCTGGCCCTCCTTTCCTTTCAGCGTGAAGGCCGCTTCGGGTGATCCGATGCGGTCAATAGCTCCAGAAAGAATCCAAACCAGCGGCGAGCCACCGTCAAAGAGGGCGAACTTGAGGCTCGAAGAACCGGCATTGACAACGAGCACGAGATTTTCAGTGCGCGGTCTCTGGGTGACATCAAGGAGCGGCGAGTCCGCTTGATCTGTTGGGCGTTCGCTCATCTTGACCAGTGTGTCATTTCAAAGCTCCAGGCTTCAGCAATTGCGCCCGGTCGTATTGCATCAAGTCACCGATGCGATCTACGCTGATGTCGGCGGCCGGGTATTTCGCGAGTATCTCAGGATCGGTGGCGTAATGCCCCTGACGCACAAAGACGGTGGTGACGCGGGAAGCCCAGCCCTTTTTCATAGCAGCAAGGAGGCGCAGCTTGTCGTCCACCAGCACATAGTGTTCGGCGGGGTAGCGCCGCTCCACATCCTCAAGTTCCATTTCCTTATGCACATAGATCAGCACGCGGCCGGCGACCGCTTCAGACAGTCCTGAGCGATCCACCTTGCGCGGTTGGAAGACCACATCGCCATCGGTGAGGATGACCGCCGCTCCCCACTGCCGGACGTGATCGATGACATCGAGCGAGTCGGGGTAAAGTCGGTTGGCGAAAGGATAGTTGACGAGGAAATGCGAGATTGTCAGCAGACCCACTTCATGCGGATGCTCGACCCGGTAAAGCTGCAAGGCGCCCAGATAATCGGCGTAACCCAGTTCGTCCCGCAAGCGCTCGAAAATGTCCCAATAATGCCGGGAATGTTCGGGACCGACCTCGCGCTGGAGATGCGTCTTGAGGTTGTCGATGACGCGGTCGTTATCGAGCAACGTGTTGTCCACATCGAACAGGAAAACGACTTCGGCCCGGTCCGAACTTTGGGGAGCTTTGCTCTTCATGGGTTTGATGCGAGCTACGAAGGCGTTTTTCCCGGGTTGTGCCAGCCACCGGGAGGGGTGACCCGTTCGACTTCGGACGGCCCCCAGGTCTTCGGCTTGTATTCGTGGACCGGCGTGTCCGCCCTCACTGCGGTATCCACAATGCGCCACGCCTCTTCCGCATAGTCCTGTCGGGCGAACAGGGTGGCATCGCCCTTCATGGCGTCGCTCAGGACGCGTTCGTAAGCGGACATCTCATCGGCGTTTGGCTCGCGATGCGCCACCAGCTCCACTGACTGCCCTAGCTTCTGCTCGTCGGGGCCAAGCACATTAAGGCCAAGCACGAAGAGAATCTCGGGACTGATTTGCAGCCGCAAGGCATTGGGTTTCAAATGGAGGTTCCGCTCCAAGGTTGTGGCCTGACGAAGCCGGACCACGACTTCCGTGCAAGTAACGGGCAGGCACTTCCCGGCTCGGAGATAGAAGGGCACTCCCCGCCAGCGCTCCGAATCAATGTCCAATCGCAGGGCCGCATAGGTCTCCACCTTGGAATCCGGCGCCACACCCTTCTCCTTCCGGTAGCCGTGAAATTGCCCGCGAAAGAGGTTCTTCTTTTTCAGCGGCGCGATGGTCTTGAGAACCTTGACCTTTGCATCGCGAAGGGACTCGCTGTCGGTGCCAGTCGGCGGTTCCATAGCTAGATTGGTCAGCACTTGGAATAAGTGATTCTGGATCACATCGCGGATGGCGCCCGTTTCTTCATAGAACCCGCCCCGGCCTTGGACGCCGAAGTCTTCCGCCAGCGTAATCTGCACGCTCTCGATGTAGTGACGGTTCCAGATCGGTTCCAGGAATGCGTTTGCGAAGCGGAAATAGCGCAGGTTGTTCACCGGCCGCTTCCCGAGATAATGATCGATGCGGAAGATCGCCGTCTCGGCGAAGGTTTTGAGCAGAATCCGATTGAGTTCCTTCGCGGAGGCGAGGTCCCGACCGAAAGGCTTTTCGACCAGCACGCGGGCGCCTTTGGCGCAGCCGGACTTTTCCAGATGTTTCACCACGACCTCGAAAATTTGGGGCGGGATGGCCAGGTAATGGGCCGGCCGCCGGGCTTTACCTAGTGCCTTACGCAGCGCCTGAAAGGTCTGCGGGTCAGAGTAGTCAACTCTGACATAGCGCAGCAGAGCACAGAGCTTTTCGCACGAACCGGGATCGCTGCCGCCGTGCTTTTTCACACTCTCGCAAGCCCGGTCGCGAAGCTGGTCGGCCGTCCAATCGGACCTGCCCACGCCGATGACCGGCACATCGAGGTTTCCGCGTTTTGCCATGGCCTGCAATGCCGGGAAGATTTTCTTGAAAGCGAGATCCCCCGTGGCGCCAAAGAAGACCAGAGCGTCGGAATGGGATTGGCGTTTTGTTTTCTTGTCCATGGCACTGTTCCCTACTTACCTGGTTTTTCGTGGTGTCCGCCGAACTCGAATCTCATCGCCGACAGCAGCTTGTCAGCGAACTCCGCCTCGCCCCGTGAGCTGAAGCGCTCGTAAAGCGCCGTAGTCAGCACCGGCGCCGGCACGGATTGGTCAATGGCTGCTTTGATCGTCCACCGGCCCTCGCCGGAATCCGATACCCGGCCTTCAAACTTCGAGAGTTCCGGATCCTTGGTCAGGGCGGCGGCGGTCAAATCCAATAGCCACGAGGCAATCACGCTGCCGCGCCGCCAGACTTCCGCTATATCCCGCAGATTGAGATCGAACTGAAATTCCTCGGGATTGCGCAGTGGCGCTGTCTCGGCATTGGCTGTCTGTTCGCTCTTCCCCGCGTTAGCGTGGGCTAGGATGTTCAGCCCCTCGGCATAGGAGGCCATGAGGCCATACTCGATTCCGTTATGCACCATCTTGACGAAGTGGCCGGCACCGTTCGGACCGCAATGCAGGTAACCTTGCTCGGAAGTCCCGCCAAGTTCTTCCCATCCCGGCGTGCGTGCAATCTCGCCCGCACCCGGCGCCAATGTGGCGAAGATGGGATCGAGATGTTTCACCACCTCTGCCTCGCCGCCAATCATCATGCAAAAACCGCGTTCCAAACCCCACACGCCGCCGCTCGTGCCCACGTCAACATAATGAATACCTTTTGGCACCAGTTCCTTCGCGCGCCGGATGTCGTCCACGTAATAGGAATTGCCGCCGTCGATGAGCATGTCCCCCTGCTCGAGATGGGGCGTGAGTTCGGCGATGGTCTGCTCCACGACGCCCGCCGGAACCATCATCCAGATCGCCCGCGGCTTCTGGAGTTTCTGCACGAGGTCGGCCAGCGAGGAGGCGCCGATTACCTTCTCATTCTCTTTGACCAAGTCCTCTACCTTCTGCTGCGTTCTGTTAGATGCGACACATTCATGTCCGTCCTTGAGTAGCCGCCGCACCATGTTGGCGCCCATGCGACCCAGGCCGGCCATTCCGATTTGCATTGTTTTCATAAGTAAGTTTTTAGTTGTTAATCATGCCTTGCGTTGAGTGATTAATTCGACAGTCGGTTTCATGATTTGAGTTCTGTGTCC
>JBBRXP010000290.1:0-4448 GCA_038238555.1 Chthoniobacterales bacterium
GCAATACAGGCGTTCAACGTGGCTTGGAAGCTTGCCGCGGGGCAGAACTCATTCCGAAGGCGTTCGACTCCCGCGAAGGTGAGATGCCCTTGGCGGTCCAGCTCGGCGCGGAGGAGTGGCGCGAAGAGAGGGCTGTAAAACGCAAACTCGCCGGCCAGCAAATCCATCATTCGTTCCGTCGGTGATCCTTTGGCCCGTGAACGCCGCAGCGGAAGTTCGAGCTGGCTGTAGTTGGTGAGCACATGCGCGATCTCGTGCCAGCGAGTAAAAAAGCGTCGGGCCGCTTTGTCGGCTGTCCGACAGTCGATAAAGGCGACGAAGCGATCGGGCGATTGGCCATTCACATGCAGCCGTTCAAAGAGCGTGCCGAAGATGCCCGGCTGCAATTCATCGCGCAGGGTGGCAAAACCAAACTCCCGCAGCCGGACGTATCTCTGCCGAAGTTCTTCCAAATCGGCGTCGGTCCAAACTTCGTGAATGACCAGGCGCAACTTTTCCAGGACGAGCTTCTCCAGTTCCGCAATGCCGCTGAGTGCAGGACACGAGGCCAGCCAGCCACGGATTTTCTCGCGGCAAAAGGTGACAACAGCGGCGGCGGCGTCCGCCTTGCCGCCCACGCCGAGGGCGTCTGCCATGACGTGGATTTCGCGCTCACGACCCAACGCGCTCATGGCAGAAACTCCTTCACCGATTTATAGAAGCGTTCCCAATCGAATTCCTCGGGATCTTCCGAACGAGAGATGCTCCGGTGCGCGACGATCTGGCGGCGCATTTCGAGGAGAGCGAGCGCGTGATTGAACGGGAGGGATTCACGTTTAGCGAACTCGGAAAGACGCTGTGGGATTATCACCTGAAGCTGAACTGAGGCATCCGCCTCGCCCTTCATCAGGTAGTCCAGCGATACGCCCAAGACTCGCGCGATATCAAGCAAGCGGTCGGCGCCGACACTGCGGTTGCTGTTCTCCAAGTCGGAGAGAAACCCTTTGCTGAGATGAGCTTTGTCGGCCAAAACGTCCTGCGTCCATTTCAACTGCATCCGCCTTTCGCGGATGCGTTCACCCAATGAGGCCATGGGAAAAAGAAGGGTGAAGCATTGGGCTCAGAGATAGCGAAACCGGCGTGGATAGGCAAGAGGCAATTTCATGCTTTGCGAGAAACCGCTTGCCGAATCCTCGCTAAAACGGTATCTGAAACGACTCTGCGAACATGCCCGGCGTTATCCCTTTTCGTATTCTTGCCCTCGACGGCGGCGGCATTCGCGGACTTTACACCGCGACGCTGCTCGATCGGCTGAGCGAGTTCTTCGCTCAACAAACGGGAAGCGCCGCTGAAACTCTCGGACAGCGGTTTCAACTCATCACCGGCACCAGCACCGGCGGGATTCTGGCGTGCGCGTTGGCGGCCGGCGTGGCGCCCGCACGAATCGTTGAACTGTATGAGGAGAATGGTCCGAGCATTTTTGGTAATCCGTTGCCGTCGGGGCGGCTGTCGCGAATGTGGTGGGCGATGCGCAATTCTCTCGGCGCAGCAAATTCTGTCGTGCCGCTGGCAGAAGCGCTGACGGCGATCTTCGGTGATCAGACCTTGGGCGATATTTGGAAGGACAAGCATGTCGCGCTCTGCATCCCAAGCACCAAGATGCTCGACGAAACACCGAAAGTTTTCAAAACGCCGCACAACCCGCGGTTTACGGTGGATCGCCATTACAAGGTCGTGGACGTATGCCTTGCCACGAGCGCCGCACCGATCTTCCTGCCGTTGGCGGTCTTGCCCGACCCGCAGCATCCGAATGATCACGCCGCTTTTGCCGACGGCGGACTTTGGGCGAACAATCCAAGCCTCGTGGGCTTGGTCGAGGCGTTGGAGATTTGCTGGAACGGCGACAGCGACTGCGCCAAACGGCCGATTGAGATCCTGTCGATCGGCACCTGCGGGCTGCCAGACGGCGACGCGCCCAGCGTGAAGGCGAGCCGCGGGCTCCTCGATTGGGGCATCGGCATTAAGACCACCAGCCTTTCCATGAACGCGCAGGCTGCTTCGGCCTCGTTCATGACGCGGCTGCTCTGCCACCGCATCAGCGAACTCGGGCGGAAAGCGCGGGTAGTGCGGATCGAAAATCCACCCGTCTCGCTCGCTCAAAGTCAGCACCTCGGAATGGACCTGGCTACTCCAACGGCCATCCAGCTTCTAAAGCAACTCGGCGCGACGAAGGCGCAGGCGGTCATGAGCCTTTGCGCGGAGCCGGATTCCGCCGACGGCCAAATGATCAGCCGCATTTTTACCGAAACCAACCAACCAACCACTAACTCATGAAAAACTGCTCGAAAGACATCCTGAAATTCCACGCCGATGAAGTAACGCTCCCTAAGTCCGAACAGGATAAGGTGCGCGGCAATCGCAACGCCAACCGCGACCGGCTGAAACGCGGCTTGGAAAAGAAGGACAAGTCGCAGCCGGACGAATTCGTCATTCAAGGCTCATACGCCATGAAGACGATGACGCAGCACCCGGACAACGGGCATGACCTTGACGACGGTGCCGCCTTTGCCGCGAGCAAACTCAAAGACGACAAAGGCAATGATCTAACGCCGCGACAGGCGAAAGAGATGGTGCGCGATGCCCTCATCGAAGGAGGGGGTTTGCAGAAAGATCCGGAAGTGAAAAAAAACTGCGTTCGCGTGGAATACGCCTCGGGTCATCATGTGGACATTCCAGTCTATCGCGTGACGAAGACGGCGTGGGGCGGCGAGGCGAAAGAGCTGGCAGGTGAATCTTGGCGCGACTCAAACCCCACCGAGATCACGGATTGGTTTCGCGGCGAAGAGAAGAAAACGCAGAAGACCGGCGAGGCCGAACCTCAGCTCCGCCGTCAGGTCCGGCTGGTCAAGGTCTATGCCCGCAACAACCTCGGTGACGACGCTCTCAGCGGCTTGATCCTGACGGTGGCTTAGCGCGGAAAAGCACCTTGCGTATGATGAGTGCGAAGACCGCGCCTTTCGCAATCTGATCAAGGCCGTGCAAGGCCGGCTGACTTGGAACAAGATCGTTTACAATCCAGCGAACTCTTCCGAGGAACTCACCAAGCTGGCCGACGCCGACAAGATCGAGAAGTTCATCGAACTTATCGGCAAATCCCTCGAAACCTTGCGGGTGCTCGATGATGCCGATTGCTCGCAGGTCGAGGCGCGCGAAGCGTGGGATGAAGTGTTCAAAACGAACTATTTTTCTTCGCTCCAGAGCGATGAGCAGTCTGCGAAAGCGCCTTACACGCCGAGCGAGGGCTATCCGAACAAGAGCGTCAACATTCAAGGCCCCGGCACTGCGGCGTAAATGTCGCTGCTCGCTCAACAACGCGAACGCTCCGTCGCTCAGCTCGACCAGTTCCTCACCGCGCGCTATGCCGGCGAACGGTTGAACAACGACGACTTGGTGGAGGCAGAGCTTTTCGGAAGTCTCGTCCACGCTTGGAAGGTGCGACCGGGTGGTAATGCCGCCATTCCGCAACTCTTGCTCGGCGTGGATGGCCGCTATCCGCTCACTCTCCCGCGCGTGTTGCTCCCTGAGCCTGCGCGGTGGCACTTGCACATTCCGCACGTCAGCCGCGAGGGCAACGTGTGTGTCCTGCCCGAGCAGGCCACTGGCGACGCCCGACAGATCGGCGAAGTGGCGGACCACATGATTCGCCGAGCCGTCACGACCATCGAGGACGGCATCTCGGGAAAGAACCGCGCGGACTTTCTTGCGGAAGCGGAAAGTTACTGGACCGGAGCCGCATCGAAAGGCGCCACGCCGGTTTGGAGTCTCATCAAACCTGAGCCGCCATCGCGCGAGATTTCATGCGTCGAATGCCAGGGTTTTCTACTCGTCGGCAATTCACCGGAGGAGTGCCGCCGCTGGATGCGCAACTACGCCCGCCGCGATCCGGCGTCGATCACATCGGGCATATTCGTCTGGATGAAGCGCGGCATTTTTCCCGAGGACTACTTCGAGAAGAATGGGGAACTCCTCGCCTTTCTCACTGCGGACGATCCGGGCCTGCTGCCAAGATTGGCCAAACTCGCCGATGGGAAACGGTCGCGGATTCCCATCGTCATCGCGATGCTGACGCCCAACGGCCCTGCCTTGCTCGCAGTTTCACTCAACGATTCCGCCCGCAAACCGAGCGCCAAACTGAATGGCTTTTGGCCCGGCGCACTCCCGCCCAACCTTTTCGCCAAACGCTTTGAACGCGACGCGAGCACTCGGCACATCGTGCGGCGGATCTACCCTGAATGGATTCATAGTCGTGGCGGGGCAAAGGGGATGACGGCACTCGCGCAAAAAAAGATCACGCTCGTCGGCTGCGGCGCGCTCGGTGGCGAAGTTGCCCACATGCTCGCCAAGGCCGGCCTGCAGCGGATGACGCTGGTCGATGGCGACCGCCTCGATTGGGACAACATTGGCCGCCA
>JBBRXP010000291.1:0-4285 GCA_038238555.1 Chthoniobacterales bacterium
GCTTTTCTACACACACGTCTTGCGCCGCTTCGACAAGCCGAAGGAGCAGCGTCGAGAGGACAATTTGCTCATCCTGTGGGCCGACGAAGCGCAGCGCTTCATGACCGCGAGCGAGGAAGGCATGAGCGATTACAACTCCGTGGACGTGATCCGCGAAGCGCAAGGCACCGTGGTCGCCGCAGCGCAGTCCTCAACCTCCTTCATCCCGCCGCTAGGCAAGGACAAGGCGAAGGTGCTCACCCTGAACCTGCGAAACCGCATGATCTTCAAAGCAGCCGACGAGGAGGGTGCGGTCGAAAGCGCCGACTTCCTCGGCAAAAAGAAAGTGATCAAGCGTTCGTGGGGATTCTCCTATGGCCGGACGACCAGCAATTACACCGAGCAGGAAGAGCACAAGATCAAGCCCTACGTGTTGCGCGGCTTGCCGAGACACACCTGCGTTTTGGTTCATGCCGAACGCGGCTACAGACGGCGGCTCTTGCCACCGATTGAGCCGACTGGAAAGGTCTCGCCGTGGTTCAAAAGGCAGTGGTTTTGAGTGGATGCACACCGCGCCCGGAAAGGCGCGTCAACAGAAATCTTCTTCAGTGAGGCAAGCGTCGTAAGTCGTTCATTCAATCCGCCAGAACTGAGTTTGGCGAAAGGCCGTTTGGTAAAATAGCGGCTATGACACAATTAGAACGACCGATCAAAAGACGAAGCCGCTTGCCGTTTGGACACTACCGGAAGCGGATAGTTGTCATGTTGCATCCGGGTGACAAGATTGCCATGCGGCTGGAGAAAACACGCACTTGGTATTGGGCCGCATTGGATGATGTGTTTCGCATCCTCGCGCAATGGCACGCAGTGAGAGAGCGCCAGCGGGCGCGAGAAGAACGAAAGCAACGCAGGAGCAGCTAATCAGACCAAAGGCGATCGCTTTACCGCGAGGCAGTTTTGCGGCTCGTTGACCACCAACTCGCCACCACTATTCCTGCCAGTAAGCAATGCGAAGGCTACTGCATCGCCGACGAACTTCTCGACGGCGTCACGCATCGGCCGCGCGCCGAGGCGAGGATGAAAGCCATGACGCACCAGGAACGGCAGCACCGCGGATGACGCAGCAAGTGCATATCCCTTCCCGTTGAGGAACCGCAGTTCGCCGTCGAGAAGCATCTGCGCAATTTCGAGCTGTATCTCATAACTCAATCGCTGGAACACGAGCTTCTCGTTGATGCGCGCGTAAAGCTCGGGACGAAGGAACTGCTGCGCTCGGGTGAGGACATGGCGCTCCATCGTCGCGAAGGAGGAATGTTGAAGCGTCATCAGCTCGGAAGAGGCGAGGTTTGAGGTGAACACCACGTAGAAGCCGCTCAGGTCGAGCGTTTCGGCGTTCGCCATCGTCACCCTCCCTGCGTCGAGAATTTGCAGAAAGACATCGAGCACGCGCGGGTGCGCCTTTTCGATCTCGTCGAACAACATGGTGCCGGCGCTGGCTTGGTCGCGCACCAGCGCGAGCGTGCCGCGCTCACCGAGCTTCGCGCCAAGCAATATACCGAGGCTGTCCTGATTTTGAAATTCGGACATGTCGAAACGGAAAAGATTTCCTTCGCCAAAAAGGAAGCGGGTGAAGTTCAGCGTCACTTCCGTTTTTCCGACGCCGGTGGGACCGAGGAATAGAAAGCTTCCGCGAGGGCGCGACTCTTTGGTCAGTCCCAACTGGCCACGATGTAGCAAAGACGCAAGGCGAGGCAGCACATGATCCTGACCGCGGATACGCTCCTTTAGATAGGGCAGCAGCTCAGGGAGTGGTGCCGCATGGCGGCTTGCTTCGGGAATGGCATTCATCCGGCCGAGCGTAAATCGCCCGTCCGCAATCTAGCTCCCGAACGAGAGCCCGCGCTTTTTTCCACGCGCTACAACGCTCACATGTTTACTTCATTTCTTACTTCCTTCCGAGCAATGCCGATCCTCGCGCAAGCCGCTGGCGGCGGCCTCGCCGAGGGCGCCAGCAAAGCGATGGGCATCGTAATGCTCATTGGTTTCATCTTCGGCACCATCTGCGTGGTCGGCGGCGGGTTCGCCATCCGCCGCGGCGATACTGACGCCGGCAAGCTCTCGATCATCGGCGGTCTCATCATCGCCGCCGCGCCGGTGATTGTGAAAGCCTTGTTCGCCGCCTTCGGCCTCGAAGGTTCCACCGTGGATGTCGGAGCGTTCCAATGAACCCTAACGACCTTCGCTTCACCGAGACGAACAGCGCCGACGATTCTCACGGCCGGACGTGGGGGCTCGACGGCAACCTGTTCTGGTATGTCGTCGGCGGAGTCTTCGTCTTCGTGATGACACTGCTCGTTCTGTTTAGCGCGCTGAAGTTCACGCTCTCCTCGTCCCTCGCGATTGCGTCCATCCCGCTGGCTCTGACGCTCCTCTATGTCTTTGGGTTTCGGCAAGGCAAGCCGCCGGCCTACGACATCGACTTGCTCGACTACTGGCTTAACGGCCCCGGTTTCGCACCAATCCCATCGGCCCAGCCGCGCCACCCCGCCCGCGAGAATGCAGCCATTTGATTCCATGACTGAGAAGGCGCCCAACGGTCATTTCGTCCGTGACCTGTTGATCTTCAACGGGCTGAGCGCGGGTGGATTCGCCTCGAAAGGATTTATCTTCCAACCGCCCGATTTCAACAATTCGCAGGTCGCGGACTTGAATGCTTTCCAAGACCAGCTTTCCATCCTGCTCGCTTCGCTAAGCGATAATCAGCGGCTGCAAATCCAATGGTATTGCGACTCGGACTATCGCCGCGAGCTGCTCCGCTATAACGACGAAACGCAGCGCGCAACGAACGTCTGGACACGGCGTTCCCGCAACGAGCGCTTCGCCCGCTATTGGACGGCAATGACCGAGCGGCGGCTCCGCCGGCAGAAGCTTGTCCTCTACATCTCGCGCACGATCAACGATGCGCCTTCCTTTGCCGAAACACGGGGTAAGCTGACCGAGCGCTACGAACACTTGCTCGATCAACTCGAACAGGAGTTCGAGCAGATTCACCAAACGCTCAACGGCATTTTCGCGAGCCAGGGTGCGCGGATCATTCCGATGAGTGACGCGGATCATTTCCGACATTACACGGCGTTTTTGAATCCCTCATACGCCGAGCGCTTCAGCTACGACCCCTTGGAGGCGTTCGACCCCTCGCTGTCCGTGCAAGAGAATTGCTGGCACAGCGAGGGCAATGGTCAAAGCGACTTCGGGTTCTGGATGGATGGACACTACCACACCGTCATCGTCCTCAGTCGTTGGCCGAAGGTGACATTCCCCGGCATCATTCACCGGCTGACCAATCTCCGGCTTCTCGACTACACAATCACCGTCAACGTCGATCCCATTCCGATTCGCAAAGAGATCCTGCGGGAGGAAAAAGCGCACGAGCGCGTCGCTGGCGACTACGCGAGCGAGAAGAAGCTCTCACTTCTCACCGTGATGCAGAAGAAGGAGCGAAAGATTGCCGCGCTGATGCAAGGGCACACGCTTCCGTTCAACGCGCTCTTCATCGTGCGCGCATGGGACAAGACCAAGGCAGGACTCTCGGCAAAATCGACCGCGCTCAAGAACGCGATCAACTCAATGAACAGTGCGCAGTATTTTGAAAGCGGCCTGCCGAGCACGACGCGAAAGCTATTCTTCCAAACGTGGCCGGGCTGGCTCTGGGGCCGTTACGAGCATCGGAAGCTTTACGCCGAGCACCAATACCTCGCGGACATGCTGCCGGTGAACTCCACTTTCACGGGACACCTTGAAACCGCCGAGGCCATCTACGACGGAGGAGCGTCCAACCTTGTCGGGATTAAGACCTTCTCCGGTGGAAAGGGTGAACAGTCGCCGCAACACGCGGTGCTGCTTGGGATGAGCGGCACGGGCAAGTCAGTGACGATGTGCGACCTCCTTTCGCAGACGGAGCTGTATTTCGACTACACGGTGCTCATCGAGGAAGGGCTTTCCTACGGCATCTATACCAAGACCGTCGATCCGGACGCCGAGCCGATCATCCTGCAGCCGGACGGCTCTTTGACGATCAACTATCTGGAGACCGGCGGCCTGCCGATGACTCCACTGCACCTTTCCACCGCGACGGCGCTCGTGGCGCGGATGGCTGGCGTGAGCGCCGACGAGGAAAAGCAGATGCTCCGGCAAGCACAGATTTCCAAATACATCAACCAACTCTACGAAGATGCCTTTCAGGATTGGTCAAACAAGCACCCTGAGAAAGTCCTGAAGGCGGCGCGTCATGCACATGTCCTTGTCA
>JBBRXP010000292.1:0-4284 GCA_038238555.1 Chthoniobacterales bacterium
TACAACCCGCTTCAACAACTCTCCTACTTTGGCGTCATTTTTGTCATGGTTCCGCTGTCGATGCTGACCGGCATGGCCATGGCGCCGGCTCTCGACAACCGTTTCCCCTGGTTTCCGAAACTGTTTGGCGGACGCCAGGCAGCCCGGTCTTGGCATTTTCTCCTGCTTGTCGGATACCTCAGTTTCCTCGTCGTGCACGTCGGCCTGGTTGTCGCCACTGGATTTGTTCGGAACATGAATCACATCGTCATGGGGACGGACGATCAAAATCCAATCGGCATGATCATCGGATTGACAGCAATCGGAGGCGTCGCGGCTTCCTGGGCAATTGCCCATTTCATTGCCTGGAGATTTCCGCGCAACGTGCAGCACCTGCACCGATCTCTCGCCGTGCCCTTTCTGAATGTGCTCAATCGCTTTGATCCAAGAGAACGCTACACCAAGGACGACATTTCTCCTTTTTTCTGGCCGAACGGAAAACTTCCCGTAAGTGACGAATGGAAACGCCTGGCCGAAGGTGGATTCAAAAATTTCCGGCTGAGAATCGGCGGTTTGGTGGAACATCCACTCAGTCTGTCTCTGGCAGACCTCAAACATCTCGACCGCAAGGAACACATCAGTCTTCACCATTGCATCCAGGGCTGGTCAGGCATTGCCCATTGGGCGGGCGTGCCGATGAGCAAGATTATCGAACTCGTGAAACCCAAGTCGGAAGCCAAAGTCGTCGCTTTCTTATCTTTCGGCGAGGGACTTTACGGCGGGGTTTATTATGACACGCAGACGCTGGCCAACGTCTTGAAGTCGGAATGTATCCTGGCGTATGAGATGAACTATCAGCCGTTGACAGAAGTTTATGGAGCTCCTTTGAGATTGCGTGTGGAAAATCAGCTCGGCTACAAAATGGTAAAATGGATCGAATCGATCGAGTTTGTTGAAAACGAGAAAGTGCTCGGCAAAGGAGAAGGCGGCAAGGATGAAGACGACGAATATTTCGATTTATTGCCGAATATCTAAAACCATGATTCTGTCCTGAACCCATGAAGCAATCACATTATAGGAATAGCTGCGGTGTGGAGCGCGGGGGTAATCAGAGGCTGATCCTATGAGCGTCCTGGCGATCAACGGCGGTTCATCGAGCATCAAGTTCGCGCTGTATCAGACAGGCGAGCCACTGGAGCGAAAGCTTTATGGAAAGGTTGACCGCATCGGCTTGCCCGATACGAATCTCACCTTCACCGACCCGACCGGGAATCAGCCGCGCAGTCTCAGCGTCGCAGCCTCCGATCACAAGACGGCGGCGAATTCCCTGATTGATTGGCTCGAATTGCAGAATGGTTTTGCTTCAGTCAAGGCCGTGGGACACCGGGTGGTTCACGGCATGAAACACACCGAGCCCGAAACTGTCACCCAGGAATTGCTGGATGAACTGCATCGCATCCGGCCATGCGACCCGGATCATCTGCCTCGCGAGATTGAACTGATCGAGGCGCTCCGCCAGCGTCACCCGAAACTGCCGCAGGTGGCCTGCTTCGACACCGCGTTTCACCGCACCATGCCGCGCGTGGCCAAGTTGCTTCCGCTTCCTCGGCGTTTCGACGCCAAAGGAGTTCAACGATACGGCTTCCACGGTTTGTCCTACGCTTATTTGATGGAAGAACTCGGACGTGTCGCAGGCGCGAAGGCGGCGAACGCGCGCGTCATCCTCGCCCATCTCGGCAACGGCGCGAGCCTGGCGGCGGTTCACGAAGGGAAAAGTATTGATACCAGCATGGGCTTCACGCCGACGGCGGGAGTGCCCATGAGCACGCGTTCCGGCGACCTTGATCCTGGACTCGTTGCGTTCCTGGCGCGCAGCGAAAAGATGACCGCGTCGCAATTCGATAAAATGGTCAACCACGAGTCGGGGCTGCTCGGAGTATCCGAGACCAGTTTCGACATGCGAGACTTGCTCGCGCGGGAAACCAAAGATGTCCGGGCGGCGGAAGCGGTAGCGCTGTTTTGCTATCAGACGAAGAAGTGGATTGGAGCTTATGCCGCCGCGCTCGGTGGACTCGACACGCTGGTTTTCGCCGGGGGCATCGGCGAAAACGCGCCGCCAGTTCGCGCACGCATCTGCGAAGGTCTCGGTTTCCTCGGCATCGAACTGGATGAGTCGCGCAACACGGCTCACTCGAATGTGATTTCCACGGACGCCAGCCGGGCCACGGTTCGCGTCATCCGCACGGACGAAGAACTCATGATTGCACGGTCGGTGTGCCGCGTCTTGGGACTCGGCGCGACTGGTTTAACGAACCCCGAACAATCAACTACATGAGCAACCTGATATGAAGCCTCTTATGAATCGAACCTCGAATGGAGACCGCGCCACCCTCACCGCAATTGCGCGCCAGGCAATGACTGAGCGCGGCCTGGAGCCAGACTTTCCGGCGGTGGCGAAGCAGGAGTTGACGGCGATTCGAGGGCCGGCCAGCGAGACGGACGGCGTGCGCGACCTGCGCGAGCGGCTCTGGGCGTCCATCGACAACGACGACTCCCGCGACCTGGATCAGCTCACGGTGGCCGAGTCGCTTGGCAGTGGGCAGGTCAGGATTCTCGTGGCGGTCGCGGACGTGGACGCACTGGTGCGGAAGGGGTCGGCGATTGACGATCACGCATCGCACAACACGACCTCGGTCTATACCCCCGCAGTGATCTTCCCGATGCTCCCCGAGCCGCTGTCCACCGACCTCACTTCGTTGAACGAAGACCAGGATCGGATTGCGGTGGTGGCCGACATGGTGTTTGGAGGCGACGGCTCGCTCACTTCATCCGACCTCTACCGGGCGCGCGTCCGGAATCATGCCAAACTTGCTTACCGAAGCGTCGCGGCGTGGCTCGACGGCCAAGGCCCGGCACCGCGCCGCGTTTCGGAAGTCCCCGGCCTCGATGAAAATCTCCGCCTTCAGGACGGCGTCGCGCAACGGCTCGTTGAACGGCGGCACCGCCTTGGCGCGCTCAGTCTCGAAACCATCCAAACGAAGACGATGTTCGACGGAGACGCCATCTCGGATCTCGAACTAGATCGGAAGAACCGAGCGAAGCAACTGATCGAGGACTTCATGATTGCGGCGAACGGGGTGACTGCGACTTACCTCGAATCAAAGAAATTTCCTTCTCTACGCCGGGTCTTGCGTTCCCCGGAACGCTGGGATCGTATCGCCGATCTTGCTTCCGGTTTCGGCGATCGACTCCCCGGCGAACCGGATGCCGCAGCTCTCGAAGCTTTCCTCGTCCGGCGACGCCAGGCGGACCCGGAGAAGTTCCCTGACGTCTCCCTGGCCGTGATCAAGCTTATGGGGAGAGGAGAATACGCGCTTGATTTGCCCGGCGGCGAATCGCCCGGACACTTTGGGCTGGCGGTGAAGGACTACACCCACTCGACGGCGCCGAACCGACGCTTCCCCGATCTTATCACGCAACGGCTCCTGAAGGCGGCGATGGCGGGCGCGCCGCTTCCTTACACACTCCCGGAGCTTGCGGAACTCGCGAAGCACTGCACGGAGAGGGAGGACGACGCGACCAAGGTCGAGCGGCGGGTGCGAAAGTCGGCTGCGGCGCTCCTGCTGTCCGGCAGATTGGGGGAGCCATTCGACGCGATCGTCACCGGTGCCGGCCCGAAGGGAACATGGGTGCGGATCTTCCGCCCTCCGGTGGAAGGAAGGCTGGAGCGCGGATTCGAGGGACTCGACGTGGGCGACCATGTCCGCGTGAGACTGATCCACACCGACGTCGAACGCGGCTTCATCGACTTCGCCCGCCAATGAAAACAAAAGCCAAGCCGCTCGCTCCGGAGTTGCTGCGCAAGCTGGACGCCTATTGGCGCGCAGCGAACTACCTCTCGGTCGGTCAAATTTATCTTTACGACAATCCGCTGCTGAAGAAGCCGCTCACGCTGGCGCATATCAAGCCGCGCTTGCTTGGCCACTGGGGCACGACGCCGGGGTTGAATTTCATCTACGCGCACCTGAACCGCGTCATCAAGGAACATGACCTGAACGTCATCAACATCACCGGGCCGGGACATGGCGGGCCGGGGATGGTGGCGAATGCGTATTTGGAGGGCACTTACAGCGAGGTTTATCCGAACATCTCGCAAGACGAGGACGGGATGCAGCGGTTGTTCAAACAGTTCTCGTTTCCTGGCGGAATTCCCAGTCACGTCGCGCCCGAGACTCCCGGCTCGATCCATGAAGGCGGCGAGTTGGGTTATTCGCTGTCGCACGCTTTCGGCGCGGCGTTCGACAA
>JBBRXP010000293.1:0-4269 GCA_038238555.1 Chthoniobacterales bacterium
GCCGCGCGCGCGTGAGGGCGACGTAGAGCAGCCGCGTCTGCTCCTCGAGCTTCTCGAGCGCGGCGGCAGCTTCGTGCGCGGCGCTGTCTTCCGAGCCGAGATCGAGCGTGAGTGCTCGCGTCGCCGCGTCGTCGTGGAAGAGCGGGCGCTCGCCTTTGCGCAGCCCAGCTCTGCCCCAGGCAAAAGGACAAATGACCACGTTGTATTCGAGCCCCTTGCTCTTGTGCACCGTCACCACTTTCACCGCCGCGTCGTCGCGCTCGAGCCGCAGTTCGTGTCGTTCATCGGCGGGAACATCTTCGCAAAGCCGCTCGCCGAGCCACTTCACGAGCGCCGTCGCCGCAAACCGCTGCTCGCACGCGACCGAGTGCAGCAGCTCGGAAAGATGCAGCACGTTGGTAAGCGCGCGTTCGCCTTCGCGCAGCGCGAGCAGCCGCGGGCGCACGGCGCATTCGCCGAGCAAGGCACGGAACATCTGGATGAATCCCGTGTCGCGCCAAGTTTGATTCCACGCTTGAAAGCGCAGCAGCCATGTCTCCCACGCGCGCTCGTCCGCGCCCAGCGCATCGAGGCCGGCGGCGTCGAATGCAAAGAGCCGCGTGGCGAGCGCCGCGCGCACCAGCCCGTGCCGCGCCGGCGCAGCGATGGCCGCGAGCAGCGTGCGCATTTCCGCGGCCTCGCGCGATTTGAAGACGCTCGCATTGCTCAGCAGCACGCTCGGGATGCCCGCCGTGCCGAGCGCCGCCTGCACCGCGCGCGCCTGGCGGTTGAAGGCTGTGAGGACCGCGATGTCCGCGGGCGCAAGGCCGCGGACGCTCAGCATCTCCGCGATCTTCCTCGCGACGATTGAGGGCAATTCCGCCTCGAAGCGCGACGCCACGAGTGACTCGTCGGATTCAGGAAACCAGAAGCGAAATGGAGCCCGCGCCTCGTCCGCATCGAGCGCCGCGGTCACCGGCTCGAAGTCGATGCCTTCCACGACAAATGGCCGCGGCGAGCGCTGGAAGATGGCGTTGACCGCATCGACCAAGGGCCGCGTGGAGCGATGGTTCGTGCCCAGCCGGAAGCGGTTCGGCGCACGCCGCGCTGCGTCCAGGTAGCTGAAAACATCCGCGCCGCGGAATGCGTAGATGGCCTGTTTCGGATCGCCGATGAGATAGAGCCAGTTCTCGCTGCCGGAAAAAATCACGCGGAAGATTTCCTCCTGCACCGGATCGGTGTCCTGGAACTCGTCGATCAATGCCGCGCGGAACCGCTTGCGCACCAGCTCCGCGAGCCGCGAGCCGGTGCGGCCCGCGAGCGCGTCGCGGAGCCGGGTGAGCAGATCGTCGAAGGAGATCACGTTGCGTTGCGCCTTGCGTAGCGGCAGCGCGGCTCCCGCCCACGCGAGGAAGTCGGCCTCGACCGCCGCGGCGAAGCGCGCACGCAGCGCCGCGATCTCCGAGCAGCAGTCGAAGAACTCGCGAGGCGCGCCGGCGGGGATTTTCTGCGCCGCAAAAAAATCGAACGCCGCATATCCCTCGGCGAGCGCGGAGAGATCTCCGGCGCAGAGTTCGAGCGCTTCCCAATGCGGCTGCGCTTTGGGCGCGGCAAAATGTGCGCGCACCAGTTCGCGCCACCCGGTCCACGCTCCAACGAAACGCCGCACGCGCCCCTCGAGTTCGCCCGAGAGGCGCGCGCATTCCGCGGCGTCCGGCAGGACGCGCAATCGCGGATGCGCCGTCGTGCGTGCGAGGAGTGTCGCGAGCCCCGCAGTCGAGAGTCCCGCTGAGATCGCGGCGGCCACCGATGCGCCGCCGGCTTTGTAGAAGTGCAGGCGCCAGTAGTCTTCGGCCACCTCGCGCAGGAGCGCGCTCTGGTCGGTGATGAGCTCCGCATCGAATAGCACGCGGCTCTCGAAAGCGCGGTCCTGCAATACGCGCTGGCAGAAGCCGTGGATGGTGTGAATGGCCGCTTCGTCAAACGCCCGCAGAGCCGCCTCCAGCCTGCGTCGCGCGACGTCGGGAGGCACACGGCCAAGCACCGCCGCGATAAGCGGATCGTCGCTCGCGCCATCCAGCGCGCGGCGCAGCAGGCGGCGGATGCGGTCGCGCAATTCCGCGGTGGCCGGCACCGTGTAAGTGGTCACGAGGATCTCGCCGACGCCCACATTTTCTTCGACGACGAGCCGCAGAAAAATGCCGGCGATCGTGTAGGTCTTGCCCGTGCCCGCGCTCGCCTCGATGAGCGTGGCGCCGCGCGCGAGCGGCGTGCTGGCGGCGAGGAATTCCGGGGTATCACTCATGCACCTCGACGCTGCTCCGATCGCGCGCCGAGCGCGAGCCTACGCCTCCTCGCGGGCCTCGAAGATCGGCGCGAAGACTCGCAGGGCGAGCTCCTGCCAGTGCGTATCGAACGGGTCGCGTTCGGCGGGGAAGCACAGCGCAAACCATGCGTCGTCGCTCTCCGCGCCGGCGGTGTGGTGCTCGGCGCCTTCCCAGCAGCGGCGCGCGGCGACGAGAGGCGGAATTTTTTCACGCGGTTTGGGTTGAAGAGTGCGCCGCGCAAATTCCATCGAGGCTCTGGGAAAGAGCGGCAGCGGTGTGCGCAGTCCTTCGAGGTAAAGCGCGAGCAAATCGGCGAGGATGGACGCGGGATCGCCCAGGGGCTTGAAACGCCAGGCGGTGTCAATGCCGAAGAGCAGAGTCTCGCGCGGCGAGTTTTCCGTGAAGTGCAGCGCGACGTGATGAATCCATGCGCGGAGGACGTCCTTGCCTTTCAGCTTTGCCGCGCGGTGGCGGAGCAGCGCTGCGGGATAAAGGCCGTGCAGCGTGCCGGTCACGCGCAAATCGCCGAAAGTCGCGTCCACGCTGCGCGGGCCGAGCATGGCGCCGGCGACATGCTGCCGGATCGTGGCCGCAAAAGCCGCCGTCTCGCGGTTCATCGTGCCGAAGTGCGCCTCACCGGCAAGGCCGTGCGCGAGCCGGCCGCCGGCGCGCGCGACGGCGAGGTGCGCCGCGCCATCGCCGCCCTCGAGCGCGAGGCGCGTGAGCTCCTGGCCGAGGCCGTAGCGCGCGAGGCCCTCGAGTGCGAGCGGTTCGCATTCTTCGAGCGGGTCGATGTCGCCGGGCTGCGCGAGGCGGAGCCGCTCGCGCACAAAAAACTTCGCGGGATGCGAAAAAAAATTCGCGAGCTGATCGAGGTCCACCGCGAGCCATTCCGGTCCGGGATCGGCGAGCGGAGTCGTTGAGAATGTGACACGGGCCTCCGTCCAGTGTTCGTGGGGATTCACAGGCCGGAGGCCTGTGTCACGCTTCTGCCGGCTCGATCGCGCATTCTCCGCGGAGTAGCTGAAGAGGCGCGCGCTTTCCTCGAAATACGCCGCGCTGAAAGGCTGGAGCCGGTGCCGCGTGACGAGGGAATCATGCCCGATGTAATCGAGCAATTCGCTCACCATCACCGAGGGCGGCGCTTCGCTGTTGTCGCGCGGCGAGAGGCCGCTGTAGCTGAGATAGAGCACCTCGCGGGCGGAGAGGATGGCTTCGAGAAAAAGATAGCGATCGTCGTCGCGCTGCGAGCGGTCGCCACGCCGCGGCGCGCCGGTCGAGACGAGATCGAAGGCGAGCGTGGTGTCGCGGCGAGGAAAGGCGGTGTCGTTCATGCCCAGCAGGCAGAGCACTTTGAAAGGGATGGCGCGCATCGGCTTGAGCGCGCAGAAAGTCACGCGGCCCGCGAGGAAGCCGGAGCCCGAGTCGCTCTCCTCGAGCTCAGCGCCGAGATGCGCGCGGATGACCTCGAAGCTCACCGCCTCCTCGAAGTCCGCCGCCCGCGCGGTGACGCTCAGCGTTCCCAGCACATCGTGCAGGCGGCGCACTTCGTCGGCGGACTCATCCGCGCCGTCGAAAAATTCCCGCACCATTTCGCGGAAAGTGCGCTCCCACTCACCGAGCGTGTGCGGCGCGGCGAGCGCCGGCACGCGCACGAAGAGCGCCTCCGCGAACTCCACGAAATGCCCGAGCGTGAGCGCCAGCGCGCCCTCGACGTCGCGCATCGGCAGGATGCCATCGAACAACGTGCGCTCGTCTCCCGGCAGCGCGTAACCGAGCAGCAACCGCTCGATGCCTGCGCGCCACGTATTCTCGCGTAGGCGCGGCAGGCCGAGTTGCGCGCGATGATTTTCGTCGATGCCCCAGCGGATGCCGGTGTGCGACACCCACGCGCGGATCGTTTCCAGATCGGCCTCCGCGAGCAAGTGCCGCCGCCGCACCGCCGCGCTCTCGAGCAGCGCGA
>JBBRXP010000294.1:0-4217 GCA_038238555.1 Chthoniobacterales bacterium
GTGGGACGGCCCCGCGTCGGTCGCCTTCACCGATGGCACCATGATCGGCGCCACGCTCGATCGCAACGGACTGCGGCCCTCGCGTTACTACGTGACCAAGGACGATCTCGTGATCATGGCGAGCGAAGCCGGCGTGCTGCCCATCGCGCCCGAGCGAGTGGCGCACAAGGGCCGCTTGCAACCGGGCCGGATGTTCCTGGTGAACATGGGGGAAGGCCGCATCGTCGCGGACGAAGAAATCAAAAATAAAATCGCCGCCGAGCAGCCCTATCGACAATGGATCGACGCGCACATGGTCGAGCTCGGGAAGGTGAAAGAACCCGAGGAAGCCATGCCGCCCTCGCACGCCGAGCTGCTGAAAATCCAGCAGGCATTTGGTTACACGTTTGAAGACTTGCGCCTGCTCATGGCGCCGATGGCGCGCGATGGCGTGGAGGCCGTGGGCTCGATGGGCACGGACACGCCGCTCGCGATTCTTTCCGACAAATCGAAGCTGCTCTACGACTACTTCAAGCAGCTCTTTGCGCAGGTCACCAACCCGCCCATCGACTGCATTCGCGAGGAGCTCATCACCTCATCCGAGACGACGCTCGGCTCCGAGCGCAACCTGCTCGAGCCCGAGCCGGAGAGCTGCCATCTCATCGAGCTCAAGACGCCGATCTTGAGCAACGAAGAGCTTGCCAAGCTACGGCATGTCGCCGGCGGCAAGTTCAAATCGGTGACGATCCCGACGCTCTTCGATCCCCGGGAAGGCCCGCCGGCACTGGAAAGGACGATGACGGCGATTTGCGAGCAGGCGGATCGCTCCATCGCGAGTGGGGTGAATATCATCATCCTCTCCGATCGCGGAGTGGATGCGACGCGCGCGCCGGTGCCGGCGCTGCTGGCGGTGAGCGGGCTGCATCATCATCTCATCCGCTGCGGCACGCGCACCCGCGTGGGCCTCGTGCTCGAGAGCGGCGAACCGCGCGAGGTTCATCACTTCTCGGCGCTCATCGGGTATGGGTGCGGGGCCATCAATCCGTATCTCGCTTTCGAGACGCTCGACGACATGATCCGGCAGGGCTTGCTCGCGGACATGAAGCACGAGACGGCGTGCAAGAATTACATCAAGAGCGCGACCAAGGGCGTGATCAAGGTGGCATCGAAGATCGGTATCTCGACGATGCAGAGTTATCGCGGCGCGCAGATCTTCGAGGCCGTGGGGCTCAATCAAGCGGTGGTGGAAAAGTATTTCACCTGGACGGCATCGCGCATCGAAGGCGCGGACCTCAGCATCATCGCGCAAGAGTCCATCGCGCGGCACCGGCACGCCTTTCCCGACCGGCAGGTGAACGGTAATACCCTCGAGGCAGGCGGGGAATACCAGTGGCGCAAGGAAGGCGAGCTGCACCTCTTCAGCCCGCAGACCATTCACACGCTGCAAAAGGCGGTGCGCACCGGAAACTACGCAACCTTCAAGCAATACTCCGCGCTCGTGAACGAGCAGGGCCGGCAGCACTACACGCTGCGCGGCTTGCTTGATTTCAAGAAACGCGAGCCCGTTCCGATCGAGGAAGTCGAGACCGTCGAGGCGATCGTGCGGCGTTTCAAAACCGGCGCGATGAGCTACGGCTCGATCTCCAGCGAAGCGCACGAAGCGCTGGCCATCGCCATGAATCGCATCGGCGGAAAATCCAACACCGGCGAAGGCGGCGAAGACCCCGCGCGTTACACCTGGAGCAATGAACGCGGCGACTCAAAGAACAGCGCGATCAAGCAAGTCGCGAGTGGCCGTTTCGGCGTCACGAGCCTTTACCTTTCAAAAGCCAGCGAACTGCAGATTAAGATGGCGCAAGGCGCGAAGCCCGGTGAAGGCGGCCAGCTCCCCGGCGCGAAAGTCTATCCGTGGATCGCGAAGGTGCGGCACTCCACGCCGGGCGTGGGCCTCATCTCGCCGCCGCCGCATCACGACATCTACTCGATCGAAGACCTCGCCGAACTCATCCACGACTTGAAGAACGCGAACCGCGCGGCGCGCATCAGCGTGAAGCTAGTCTCGGAAGTCGGCGTCGGAACGATCGCCGCCGGCGTGGCCAAGGCGCACGCCGACGTGGTGCTCATCTCCGGTTTCGACGGTGGCACGGGCGCATCGCCGCAGACATCCATCAAGCACGCCGGCCTGCCGTGGGAACTCGGCCTCGCCGAAACGCACCAGACGCTCGTTCTCAATAATCTCCGGTCGCGCATCGTGGTCGAAGCTGACGGCCAGATGAAGACCGGCCGCGACGTCATCGTCGCCGCGCTGCTCGGCGCGGAAGAGTTTGGTTTTGCCACCGCACCGCTCGTCACGCTCGGCTGCATCATGATGCGCGTCTGCCATCTCAACACGTGCCCCGTCGGCGTTGCGACGCAGGATCCAGTGCTGCGCAAAAACTTCACTGGCGATCCCGCGCACACCGTTCACTTCATGCAGTTCATCGCGCAGGAAGTGCGCGAGATCATGGCCCAGCTTGGCTTCCGCACAATCGAAGAAATGGTTGGCCGTGCCGACGTGCTCGAGCCGAAGAAAGCCATCGAGCATTGGAAAGCGAAGGGTCTCGATTTTTCCAAGATCCTTTACCAGCCGCCGATGGGCCCCGAGGTCGGACGTTATTGCCAGCAGGCGCAGGATCACGGCTTGGATAAGTCATTGGATATCACTACGCTCCTTGCTCACTGCCAGCCGGCGATTGAGCGCGGCGAGAAAGTTACCGGACGTTTCCCGATCAAGAACGTCAACCGTGTCGTCGGCACCATTCTTGGAAACGAGATCACAAAGAAGCATTGGACTGGTTTGCCTGACGACACCGTGCACCTGCATTTCACTGGCAGCGCGGGCCAGAGTTTCGGCGCATTCATCCCGCGGGGAGTAACTCTGGAGTTGGAAGGCGACGCTAATGATTACCTCGGCAAAGGCATGAGCGGCGGAAAGCTCATCGTCTATCCGCCCGCCGCCTCCACCTTCACCGCGGAAGACAACATCATCGCCGGCAACGTCGCCCTCTACGGTGCGACCGGCGGCGAGCTCTATCTGCGCGGCATGGCCGGCGAACGCTTCGCCGTGCGTAACTCGGGAGTAAATGCCGTAGTAGAAGCCGTGGGCGATCACGGTTGCGAATACATGACCGGCGGCAAAGTGGTGGTGCTCGGCCCGACCGGCCGCAACTTCGCCGCCGGCATGAGCGGCGGCACCGCCTACGTGCTCGATGAGTCCGGCGATTTCCTCACGCGCTGCAACCAACAAATGGTCGGCCTGGAAAAGTTGGAAGATGCGGACGAAATCGCCGCTCTCGAAGCTATGATCCATCGTCACCGCGAGCTAACTCAAAGCAAGAAAGCCGCAAAGGTGCTCGCGCTGTGGGAAGAGATGGTTCCGAAGTTCGTGAAGGTAATGCCCAAGGACTACAAGCGCGTGCTCATCGCGCTAAAAAAAGCGGAATCCGACGGCCTAAGCGGCGACGACGCCCTCACTGCCGCCTTCGAATCCAACGCCCGCGACGTGGCCCGCATCGGCGGCGGGTAAGGAAAGGAGCGGCGATTTGTAAATCTCCGGACGCAATTCAGCCCTTCTACGGCGTTCGCAAATCGCCCAGAAACCGAAGCGGTTCGCAGATCGTCAGTGCGTAATGCGGTGCGAGCGCGTGCAGATGCGGATCGTAGGAGACCAGATGCGTCGCCTCACCGTTGAGCGCGCAGAGAAGAAAGGCGATGTCGTCGGCATCCGTGGGATAGTGGCGCAGATGAAAGAACTCGAATGCGCACCGCTTCGCCGAGATGAATCACCCGCGCGATGAATCGCGACACGACTGCCGCGGGCGCGCGCGTCGCGATGAGCTTTTCCGCATATTCGAGCAGGAACGCGGTGCCGAAAGCATTTGAGAGAATTTGTAGATGCACTCCGCAAGGTTAAACGGCCCATTGGCAAGTGGTCGTGAGAATGTTAGGTGCGTGCGGAAGGGGTCAGCAACTGTCTTAAGTGGCAAGAGTGAAGTGAGGGTTTTTGAGGAGGTTATTGCTGAGGATGATGAGCTTTCGCATAAGGACGGTGAGGGCGGGTTTTTTGGCTTTGCCGGCGGCCACGAGGCGGAGATAGAGAGGTTTGAGGATCGGGTTGTGGCGGGAGGCCACGAGCGCGGCCATGTAGAGGACGGAGCGGACTTGCGAGCGGCCTCCGCGGATCTCACGCCGCCCGCGGA
>JBBRXP010000295.1:0-4215 GCA_038238555.1 Chthoniobacterales bacterium
GAGGCGATGAAGCTCGGCGCATTCGATCACCTCACCAAACCAATCGGCCGCGAAGAGATCGCCGCCACCATCGCGCGCGCCTTGAGCCGACCGCGCGCGGCGGCGTCCGTGAGCAGCGCGGCGGATGGCGAGCTCATCGGCCTCGCCGCGCCGAGCGATGCCACGGTGCTCATCGGCGGCGAGACGGGCACGGGCAAGGAGCTCATCGCCCGCGCGCTGCACCGCCACGGCATGCGCGCGTGCAAGCCATTCGTCGCGGTGAATTGCGCGGCGATCCCGCCCGAGCTGCTCGAGAGCGAACTCTTCGGTCACGTCCGCGGCGCCTTCACCGGCGCGGTGCAAGTGCGCGCCGGGCGCTTTCGAGAAGCCGACGGCGGCACGCTTTTTCTCGACGAGATCGGCGACATGTCCCTCGCCATGCAGGCGAAAGTGCTGCGCGTTTTGCAGGATCGCACGATCACCGCCGTGGGCGGCAGCAGCGCGCAGCGAGTGGACGTGCGGATCGTAGCCGCGACGCATCGCGATCTCATTGCGATGGTGCGCGAGGCCGCGTTTCGCGAAGACCTTTTCTATCGCTTGAATGTGCTCGCCATCGCGCTGCCGCCGCTGCGTGAGCGCGGCGCGGACATCCTCGTGCTCGCCGAACATTTCCTCGAGCAAGTCGGCGCGCCCGTGAAAAATCTGAGCGCCGCCGCGTCGCGGGCGCTGCTCGAACACCGTTGGCCCGGCAACGTGCGCGAGCTGCAAAATCTGATGCAGAAGATGAGCGTGGTGGTGCGCGGACCGGTGATCGATGCGCACGATCTCGCGCTCGGCGCGGCGGAGACTTCGGGAGAAAATCTCGACGCAATTTTACGGCTCGATTTTCACGCCGCGATCGCGCGGCTCGAAGCGATGCTGCTTCTTCGCGCCATGTCCGGAGCCGGCGGCAACCGCGCCGAAGCCGCGCGCCGGCTCGGCATCCGCCGGCAGTTGCTCTACGCGAAACTCGAAGAGCACAAGCTGTAGCTCCGTCCGTTTTGCGGACGGCGCGCTGCCTGTTGCGGGGACACATTCGTGGGGAGCGATGGCCCGCGGACCCTGTATTCAAGCCATTCCGCGGCTGGCACGGCAAATGAGATGGAGGGTTTTGCGAAAACAAAATCGCAACTTATGAAACTAAAATCCAAAAACATCCGCCAACTCCCCGCCGCATTCGCGCTGCTCGTCAGCGCCAGCATGGCGGGCCTCAACGCCAACGCACAAAACGCAGCGCCACCCGCACCCGGCCAACGACCGCCGCCGCCGCCCACAGCGGATCAGCCGCCGCCACCGCCGGCTCCCGGACAAAATCCACGTGTTGGGATTCCCGGCGAGCCGCCCGCGCCAAGTCGCCCGCTTCCTCCGCCTCGCGGCGAGGGCGAGCAGATCGCCGGCTCGGTCGAGCAGTATCTCATGAACCCGCGCGGCGAAGTCGATGGGCTGTTGCTCGCCGATGGCACGCAGCTCCGCTTCCCGCCGCACATGGGCGCGGACTTGACGCGGGCGATCAAGCCAAAGGCCAGCGTCACGGCGCAGGGCGAGCGGGAAGCGGGACGCGCATTTCGCGCCTTTACCATCACCGACACTGCGTCCGGCACGAAGCTCATGGAGGCGCGCCCGAGCGGCCCGCCGCCGGCGCCGCCGGAGGAGCGCGACCGCCCGCTCAAGCCGTTGCAAGCTGAGGGCAAGATCAAGGCGCTGCTCACCGCGCCGCGCGGCGAGACCGATGGCGCGGTGCTCGACAACGGCACCATCGTGCGCTTTCGCCCCGACGTGGCCGAGCGCCTCAGTTGGGGCCTCGCCTTCTTCGAATACTGCCTGCAAGTGCCCGCCAACCGGCTCGGCTACGGCCTGCTCACCGCGTATCAACTCAAGATATTGCAGGAAGCCATCACGCTGGTGGTCTTCGTCCTCTTCGCGTGGCTCTTTCTCGGCGAAAACTTGAGATCGAAATATCTCGTCTCTTTTGCGCTGATGATGGCCGCGGTGTGGGTGGCCTTTCGCGAAGGCTGAATTCGCGCACCCGGTCCGTTGCGATCTCAGTCCTGAGCAAGCTCGCCGCTTTCCGCATCAGCTTCCACCAACGCATTGTTCATCGCGACTGCGGCGAGCGTGCCTTCCGCCGCGGCGGCGATGACGAGTTGCACGCCGCGGCTGGCGTTGCCCGCGGCGTATAGGCCGGGAATGCATGTCGCTGCTTTTTCATCGCAGTGGATGCAGCCGTCTTCCTCGCAAAACTTGCAGCCAAGCTGTTCGCCGAGCGGCGAACGCTGATGCTGTCCCGGTGAAAAGAAGAGCACCGTGCGCGGCAAGAGCGTGCCGTCGGTAAAACGCACGCCGTTGAGTGCGTCGCCTTCGCCTTCGAGCCGGGCGATGGGCGTCTCGATCACGCGCACGCCGCAGCGTTTCATCTGCCGCCGCGCTTTCGCGTCGCAATCAAGCGAGCCATTCGAGCAAAGCACCACGTCCTTGCTCCAGAGCAGCATCTCGATGGCGAGGTCGGCGGCGTCCTGCGAGCCGCCGGCCACGGCGACCCGCTCGCCGCGATGCTCCCAGCCATCGCAGTAGGGGCAGCTATGGGCGGTCTTGCCGTAGAATTGTTTGAAGCCTTCGATCTGCGGCAATTGATCGACGAGTCCCGAGGCGATGAGCAGCATGCGCGAGGCGATGCGCCCGCCCGTTTCCAATGTCACCACAAAGCCCTCAGCGGTGCGTTCCGCGCGCTCCACTTTTGCCTTCCGCAACTCCACCGTGTCGTAGCGGCGAAGCTGCTCTCGCGAGATTTCGAGAAACTCGCCGGGCGTGGAACCATCGCGCGAAAGGTAGCCATTGAAGATGCGCGCCGGGGCATTGCGCGGATTGCCCGCATCGCACACGAGCACCCTCCGCAGACAACGCCCGAGAACGAGCGCCGCGCTGAGTCCGGCGGCTCCGCCACCGACGATGAGGACGTCGAGTGCGTCTGGGGAAAGATCGGTCTTCATGAAATGCAGGAGCCGTATGGATTAAAGCCCACTCCGCAGCCAGGCAAAAGGTGCGAGCGTTCACGCTTACGTGTCTTCCCTTTACCGGGAGGGGCGCGCTCCGCAGGGGTGCGCAGGGCGGGACGTGCGGCCCGAAGCATCCTCGCTAACCGCGGAGTGCGCGGCCAAGTTGCGCACCCACCCTCGGCGCGATCATCGGCTACCAGCGCGAACGGGCGGGAAACCGGCGTGATAGCGCACGCACCGCGGCGGCGGGCGTGGCCGTGGACCCCTGGACCTGGGCACATCCGCGCGGCGGCGCGCTATTTCACGGGCGGATCGTTCGACTCTTCCTCGCCCTGGGCCAGCTCGGAAGGCTTGGCCGAGCGCGCCGTCTGCGCGCGCTGCCGCGGGCCCACGGTGCTCTGGTCGATGGGCTCGTGTTTGGACGGCTTCGAGGGTTTCGGCGGCGCGGCCGGCTCGGCTTTCTGGGAATGCTTCCACGAGATGTTGCGCGCGTTTTCCTGCGAGCCGCGCACCAGCCGCAGCACGGCCATCGAGCGCTCGATGGTTTCAAATTCATCGCCCGCGGCGACACTGGCCGGCTTCGCGGGAAAGCCGCTCTCCTCGCGAGTGTCGAGGAAGACTTCCCAGTTCACATCCTGCCTGCCGGGCAGCACGAATTTCACCGGCTCGTGGTGCGAATTGAATAGCACCAGGAACGTGTCGTCGCGCACCGGATGGCCCTGCCGGTCGCGCACGTCGAGCGCGTCGCCGGAGAGCAGCATGCCCATGCAGCGTGTGAAGCCGGCGCTCCAGTCCTCCTCGGTCATCTCCGAGCCATCGGTGTCGAGCCACATCACATCCTTCAAGTCCGTGCCCGCGACGCGTCGGCCTTGGAACCACTTGGGCCGGCGAAAGACCGCATGCTCGCGGCGCACGGCCGTGAGCCTCGCGGTGTAGTCGAGCAACTCCTGCTGCCACGGCGCGAGCTTCCAGTCGAACCACGAAATCTCGTTGTCCTGGCAATACGCGTTGTTGTTGCCGCGCTGGGTGCGGGCAAACTCATCTCCCGCGACGATCATGGGGACGCCTTGGGAGAGGATGAGGGTGGCAAGAAAGTTGCGCAGTTGCCGGCGCCGGAGTGCGTTCACCTCCTCGTTGTCAGTCGGGCCCTCTTCGCCGCAGTTCCACGAGTAATTGTCGTTCGAGCCGTCTCGGCTCTCCTCGC
>JBBRXP010000296.1:0-4123 GCA_038238555.1 Chthoniobacterales bacterium
AGAAGGTCGGCGTCGAGAAGCTCAAGATTCGCAGCGTGCTGACTTGCGAGAGCAAGCGCGGCTGCTGCGCCAAATGCTATGGCCGCAATCTGGCCACGGGCCAGATGGTGAAGCTAGGCGAAGCTGTAGGCATCATCGCCGCGCAATCCATCGGCGAGCCCGGCACGCAGCTTACCATGCGCACCTTCCACATCGGCGGCGTGGCATCGGGCACCTTCAAGCAACCCATCATCAAAGCTCGCAACGATGGCGACGTGCGCTTCAACGATCTGCGCGTCGTGCAAAATCTCGAAGGCCAGTGGATCGCGCTCAACAAGAACGGCAGCATCACACTTCACGCCAAAGACGGTCGCGAGCTTGAGCGCTCCAACATCGTCATCGGCACCACGATTAACATCGCCGACGGCGCGCACGTGAAGAAAGGCGAGTCCATCGCGCAGTGGGATCCGCACAATGTGCCCATCCTCACCGAGAAGACGGGCCGCGTGGAATTTCGCGACATGATCTCTGGAGTAACTATCCGCAAGGAAGTGGATGAAGCCACGGGCGTGATGGGCACGGTAGTTATCGAGCACAAGGAGGACTTGCATCCGCAGATCGTCATCGTCGATGAGAAGTCGAAGGAAGTGCTCGCGAGTTACTCCATCCCGGCCGGCGCGCACGTGGCCGTCGCCGAAGGTAAGAAGACACAAGCCGGCGCACTGCTTGCCAAGACTCCGAGAAAGGTTGCCAAGACCAAAGACATCACCGGCGGTCTGCCACGCGTGGCCGAACTCTTCGAAGCGCGCCGGCCCAAAGACGCCGCCGAGATCGCGAAGATCGACGGCGTGGTCGAGATCGGCGGCACCGTGCGCGGCAAGCGCAAGATCATCGTCACCGACGCCGACACGGGCGCCGAGGAAGAGCATCTCGTGCCGATGAACAAACACGTCATCGTCTTCAAGGGCGACACCGTGAAGAAAGGCCAGCAGCTCACCGAAGGCCCCGTGCCGCCGCACGACATCCTCGACGTGCTTGGCCCGCAAGCCTTGCAAGAGCACATGGTCAACGAAGTGCAGGAAGTCTATCGCCTTCAAGGCGTGGAAATTTCCGACAAACACATCGAGATCATTGTACGGCAGATGTTGCGCAAAGTGAAAATCACCGACCCCGGCGACACCGCGATGCTATGGGGCGACCAGGTCGATCGGCTCACCTTCGAAAACGAAAACGCGCACGTGGAAGACAAGGGCGGCAAGCCCGCCGAAGCCGTGCCCGTGCTGCTCGGCATCACCAAGGCTTCGCTCGAAACCGAGAGCTTCATCAGCGCCGCGAGCTTCCAGGACACCACGCGCGTCCTTACCGAGGCGGCGACATTGGGCCGCGTCGATCACCTGCGCGGGTTTAAGGAAAACGTCATCATGGGCCACCTCATCCCCGCCGGCACCGGCTTCCCGCTGCACCGCGATATCAAGATCATCCAGCTCGGAGAAGTCATCGGCGGCGAGGAAGCCGTGGAGCAATCCGCCACCGCATAGTTGAGAGTTGAGTGTTGAGTGGCGCAAGTTCACTGCTCAACGCGGTGCGTGTTTTCACGATCGTGTTTATGCGAGGGCGCCGACCTGCGGATAGCCGCCACTCAACACTCAACACTCAACTCCTCACGTGAGCATCTCCACCAAGACCGGAGACAAGGGCGCCACCGCACTCATGTTCGGCCGACGCGTTTCCAAGACCGATCCGCGCATCCGGGCCAATGGCGCCGTCGATGAACTCAACGCCGCGCTCGGCACGGTGCGCGCCTCGGTGAGCGACGCATTCATCAACGACGCGGTTCTTTCAATTCAAAAAGAACTCGTGGTCCTCATGGGCGAACTAGCCGTCGTCCCCGAAGATCGCGAGCGCTACTTGGGAGCGGGTCACCATTTTGTAGATGAAAGAATGGTTGAGCGACTCACTGGCATCGTCGTCGATCTCGAGGAAAACCATCGGATCAATTACCAAGGCTGGGCGACGCCCGGCGCAACGGCGGGGAGCGCGGCGCTGGATGTCGCGCGCACCGTGTGCCGGCGTGCGGAGCGCGAAGTGGTGGCGCTCGGCGAGAGCGGTGCGGCGGTCAATCCCGAGATCGTGCGTTACCTCAATCGCCTCTCCGATCTTTGCTGGCTCTGGGCCCGCTGGATCGAAACGCGCGCGGCCAGGGAGAGCGGCGCCGACTGCTGATTCCGTCTTTCAGCCCACAGGTCTCACACGCCCAGGGACCCTCGCGAACATCTCGGTTGGCCGCTTCTTGGCCTGGCCCTTCTCGGCTGTGGACTCCGTGGTCTTAGGAGTCGCCTTTGCCGATGATCGCCGGCATTACTCCTCTCGCCTTTTCTCACTCACACTTACGAGGCGCTGAATCAAATTTTCCCAAGTGACAATGCCGAGCGGCTCGCCATTGGGGGCAATGACGAGCGCGGCGGTCGCCCGCGCGGCCCGCAGTTTGCGCAGCGCGCTCGATGCGGGCTCGTTGGCTTTTACTTTCACCGGTCGGCGCTGAAAGGTCTCGACGACTCCGCGCTGGCGGCCGTCGAGCGCGATGTCAAACACGCTTACCAAGCCGGTGATGGCGCCATCGGACGCGCGCACCGGCCAGCGCTCGACCTTTGTGGCCCGGCTCTGCGCGAGCAGCTCTTCGATCGAGGCGCCAGCGGCGATCATATGCACGCGCTCGATGGGGATCATCACGTCCTTCACCGCGATGCTGCGAAAATCGATGACGTTGTGAATCATCTGCCGCTCGACTTTCGTCAACATGCCGGTCCGCTCGCCTTCGATGGTGAGGTATTTGAAATCTTCGCGCGCGACAAAGAGCTTCTGCTCACTGGGCGGGCGCCCGCCGAAGAACGCGGTGGCGAGCCGGTGGCCAACCCAATGGACCGGCGCGAGGAGCGCATCGGCGATGCGCAGTGGCCCGGCCAGCGCGGCCAGCGCGCGATATGGGAAGCGGCGGAAAAGCGATTTCGGCAGCACTTCGAGTCCGAGCAAATAGATGGGCAGCGCGAGGATAAGCGCCACCACGTAACCGCGCACGCCGAGCCACTGCACGAGTTCCTGTGTGGTGAGGGTGATGGCGAAAATGTTCATGAGGTTGGTGACGATGAGCACCGTCACCAACAGCCGCTCGGGTTGCGCGACGAGCGCGTCGAGTTGCATCGCCGCGCGGTCGCGCTGCTTCACGCGATGCCGCAGCCGCACGCGGTTCATCGAGAGCAGGCCGGCCTCGATCCCGGAAAAGATGAACGAGACGACCAGACACGCGGCCACGGCGACCCAGCTCATGTCCCCTCCCCTTCCGCATGCCCGGGTTGCAGGATCGAGACTTCTTCGATGCGCTTGCGCGAAGTGCGGCGCACGAGCAGCCGGAGCCCATCGACTTCGAGGCTCGCACCCGGCTTGGGTAGCGCGCCGAGGCGGTTGAAGATGAGGCCGCCGATGGTGTCGAGGCCCTCCTCCGCGAGGTGCGTGCCGAGGAGTTCGTTGATGTCGTCGAGCCGCGCGCTGCCATTCACGATGAGCCGGCCGGGGCCCACCTTCTCGATGTAGAGCTGCCGGTCCGCGAGCGGCACGGCGTCGCTGATGATCTCCTCGACGATGTCGGCCAGTGTGACGAAGCCTTCGACGCCGCCATGTTCATCCACCACCACGGCCATATGTATTTTTTTCTCCTGGAATTGCTGCATCAGGTCGTTGATGGGTTTATTTTCAGGAATGAAAAAAGGTGGCCTTACCAGGGATTCCCAGTTGAAGCCATCCGATTCAGATAGATACGGAAGCAAATCTTTAATGTATAAAATGCCGGTAATAGTATCAGGTGTGTCGTTATAAACAGGAATCCGTGAATAGCCGGAATCAACAATGATTTTTCGTATTTTGCTGAATGGGAGAGAATTATCAATGGCTGTAATATCAACCCGGGGACTCATAATTTCGCGGGCATTGATTTCGCCGAAGCGGGTAATGCTTTTCATGATCTTCCTGTCCTCATCATCCACTTTCCCGTCGTTGGTAATATCAATGGCATTGGAAATGTCGTCGAGGGTAATATTATGGCTTTGCCCCTGCCGCTTGTCAATAAACCGGGTGGAAGTTACCAGCAACT
>JBBRXP010000297.1:0-4081 GCA_038238555.1 Chthoniobacterales bacterium
ATGGCGATGGACAGCCTGAACCTCTCCGCCCGAGCACACGACCGCATCCTCAAAGTCGCCCGCACCATCGCCGACCTCAGTGACAGCGCCGACATCGCCCCCGACCACATCGCCGAGGCGATCCAATACCGCACGCTCGACCGCAAGCTCTGGCGGTAGAAAAAGTGGCGCCTCGTGCTCGATGTTGACGAAGCGCGAAGGCATTCCGATCAGATCCCCCTATTCCATCCCGTTCAACGTATTCTCAAAATCCGTTCAGCCCCGAAGCCCGGCAGGCTGCTAGTGCTGCGTCAGCGGTGAAATGACGGGTTGATTTTCGAGTCCGGCTGCTGTGATTGGTGACTGGTGAACAGTGACTGGTCCTCCGCCTTTCACGAGGCAATTATGGCTGGATACCAGTCACTTCTCACCAGTCACCAGTCACACCTTACTCACGTTCGATGAACCCATCATTTCACGACTGACACGGCACTAGGTGGTGAAGCTCAAGGCCGCCGATGCCAGGGCCGCGCTGATTGCCGCCGGCTTTTCCAAGCTCGCCTTCACCTCGGCCAGCCGCGCTCCCGCCAGCGATGCGGAATCCTTCACCCTCGAATCTCAGCAGCCCGCCGCCGGAACGAAAGTGCCGCGCAGCACCGCCATCACGCTCGCCGTCTTCGGAGATGCCCGTGGTTTGACACCGACCGGCGGTCCGAACAAATTGCGAATACCTGACGGCCTTGCCGGGCTCACCGAGAATGAAGCCAAGGCCCGCCTCATGGCCGCGGGCTTCACCAGCATAGGCATCGTCAGCGCGAATGATCCCAAACCCGACAGCAAGGCCGGCACCGTCGAGCAGCATGTGCCCCTGGCTGGCGAGGTGGAGCGCGGCACCACGGTGACGCTCTACATTTTCCCGAAACCCGGCGAAGCCATCGTGCCGTATGTCCTCGGGTATAAGGTTTCCGAGGCCAAGCTGCAAATCGAAGGCGTGAAACTCAAGACGGCGCTGACCGTTTCCGCCGATCCGCCGCCGGACGAGAAGAGCCAGTGCACTGTGCAAGCGCAGAGCCACGCCCAGGGCGAGAAGCTCAAGCACGGCGAAGTCGTCACGCTGAGCATCTATCCGAAATTCGGCACGCCGATGACTGGGGTTCCGAATCTCGTGGGTTTGTCCTTCGAAGAAGCGCAAGCCGCACTTGCTACCGCCAAATTGCAGCTCGGCGGCTACACGGCGCTGCAGCCTCCGAAGAACGCGGCAGATGCGGAAAAAGTCGCCGGCCAGTTGCCTGTCGCCGGAGCGCCGCTGCCGGCGGACAAGCTCGTCGCCATCTCCGTGTGGGGTGCGATGCAGACGGTATCACCACCGCCGGTCGCCCCCCCCGCCGTGGTCGTCCCCATGATCAATCCCGGCGGATGGGTCGGCACCTTCCGCGGGACGATTTCCTTTGAAGACGGCGGCCCTGCACCCGCGACGTTCACTTTTGCCCAACGCAAAGACGGCGACTGGGATATGAAGGTTAGCGGCAATTACGTCGGAGCCTTGAAAAGCGAGGGAAACATTTTTTCCGGTGTAAGCTCCGGGGATAAAATCACCATTGAATTGAAGGGAGACAGCATCATCGGGTTGGTTCGAAAACTATCGAAGGGGGGAGTTTGATATTCACCTCGGCGGCACCACCAAGGCCACCCGTGACAAACCATGAAGGCTCCCGGCTGACGCTGCCCCGGCCCGTCACTACAACAGGAAGAACATTTTCCATCCGCACCAACCTGCACACAGAAGAACTGTGTGTCACCCTCCATCCGCCCGCACCGCCTCCTCGCCGCGCTCCTGTTCATCTTTTGCAGCAGCATGGCGCAGGAGGATTCCAGCCACACAAGCCCCGCTGAATCCGCCAAGCTGTCAGCCACGATCTTCGCGGTCACTGGCACGGAGATCCAACTCACGCTCACCGGTGACCTGCTCCCAAATGCGGGCGACAAGGTGGACTTCTTTTTCAAGGTTCCCGGACTCGACGATGAGGTATCGGTCGGCAGCGGGACCGTGCTGAGCGCTGATGACACCACGGCGACTGCGAAATTTGAACAGGGCACCGGCAAGCCGCAGGCCGGGCAGTTCGCCCGCATCCATTCCCAGGCACCGCGCAAGGCGGGTGCGCCGTCGTCGGCCCCGATGCCTCCGATTGCACTGAATCCCGCGACTCCCGCGTGCCGGAACCATTGCGACCTCCCGCAAATCCCTCCGCGCCGCCCACGAATGATCCGGCAGCGAAGCCGCTTACCCTCTCCCAACAATTGATCGGCTCATGGCGCGGCGGAAGACACCTGACCGAATTCCGTGCCGACGGCACTTTCCTGCTGGATGCGGACATCGTGCCCGAGCCTGCGAGCGGTCGCTGGACACTCGAAGGCAAGCGCCTGAAGCAGACCTGCGCCACGGGAAACCAGCTCGTCGTGAACATTGACGCCATCAGCCAGCAGCAGATGGAGACGAGCGATCCGGCCACCGGCAAGAAGTTCCCGCTGCGGCGCGAGACCCGCATGCGCGTCATCCTCGATGGCGTCGCCGAGGGGAATGTCACCGGGGATGAGTTTCTGAAAGCCGGGATGCGCCTGCGCGCCGTGAAGGGAAAACTCGTGGCCCGGCCAGCAGACAAATCCACGGTGATGCCAGCCGGATGCCGGACACTGCTCATGATGGAAGGAGGCCGGGTGACGGAACTGGCATTCGAGTTTGATCCGGCGGTGAAGTTCTTCGCGATCACACTGCCGGGGATCAAAGCCGGCACATCCCTGCCCAGCTACTCGCTCACCGCCTTCAACCGCGAGGGACGGCCCTTCGACATCGCCGGTCAGGAGCATCACGCGCCATCACAGACGCTGCCAGCGAGCATCATCATGAACACCGGGGAAATGTCCCGCGTGGTGCTGGCCGTGGACAACCGGCTTGGCGACAAGATGCGCACCGCGTTCAATTGCCTGCCCGTATTCGTCATTGAACTGACGCACTGAACGACGCCCCGGTGGCTAGGGAACCGCTGATTAAATCGGAGTGACCGCGAAAGACACGAAAGGCGCGAAAAAGATGCGGGGTCTTCCCCTGTTTTTCGTCACTTTCGTCCCTTTCGCGGTCAAAAATCCTTCACTCAATTTGGTCGGTTTCTGTGCCGACGATTAATTCAGCGGTTCCTTAATGGCACGCGCCCCAAGTTCCGGCGTCAGCCATCGCGATGGGTTTGCCGCGCTGGGTGATGATGATTTCCTCCCCGGCCGCGATCCACGCCAGCAGTTTGGTGTAGTGGTTACTCAGGTCTCGGACGGTCGCCGTCTTCATGGTGCTCCAAATGTGTAGCACATCAGCCGATCGTCGATCCCAATCACCCGCCCGGCACGCAGGACGGTGTATCCAGTCCGCAAATAATCAGTCCGTCCATCGTTCTCCTCGTTCTGTCCCTCGTTCTGGAGTGAATGGAGTTCCAGGCGGCGCTCCGCGCGTGAGCACCTGCCCGGCCGGACACCGGCCGCGGCACGCGCGGCTCTTGCCCCGTTCCCGTGCTCCGGGCAGGAACAGGCGGGAGCGTCCATTTCTGACCTTTAACTACGGCCCATTCCTTCCAGTACCAGTCCCGGAAAAATGCTCTCAGCGAACGAGCCAGTCACCAAGGCCACCTGCGTAAAGGTACTCGCCCCAGATCGCGCTGCCTGCGCCATCCATATACCAGACATAGATCTGGCCCGCGCTGTTCTGGAAAACGAGGTCGGCGCGGGAGTCGCCGTCCATGTCCGAGATGCCCACGACCTGCCAGTCTCCAAGCCCGCCTTCATACAGGTATTCGCCCCAGATCGCGCTGCCTGCGCCATCCATATACCAGACATAGATCTGGCCCGCGCTGTTCTGGAAAACAAGGTCGGCGCGGGAGTCGCCGTCCATGTCCTTGACGCCCACGATCCGCCAATCTCCAAGCCCGCCTGCGTAAAGAAACTCGCCAAAAATCACGCCGCCCGCACCATCCATATACCACACATAGATCTGGCCCGCGCTGTTCTGGAAAACGAGGTCGGCGTGAAAGTCACCGTCCATGTCTTTGACGCCCATAAC
>JBBRXP010000298.1:0-3928 GCA_038238555.1 Chthoniobacterales bacterium
ACTGCTTCGGCCACGAACTCCTCGGGCTGAAGATCGACGGCCAAATGGAAGCCGGCCACACGCGCCGCGGTGGCGGGGCCGATCGCGGCGATGCGCACGCCGCCGATCTCGCGCGCATCCTTGTAGATTTTGAAGAACATCTCGAAGAAGGCGCTCACGCCATTGGGGCTTGTGAAAATGAGCCACTCGTACTGATGCGCGTCGCGCACCAGCTCGGCGAAGGCGCGCAAATCCTGTGGCGGCTCGATGCGGATGGTCGGCAGCTCGAAGACATCCGCGCCGAGGTCGCGCAGGCTGGCGCTGAGCCCGCCTGCTTGCTTGCGGGTGCGCGTGACCACGATGCGCTTGCCGAAAAGCGGGCGCGTCTCAAACCAATTCAACTCATCGCGCAAAGCCACCACGTCGCCGAAAACCGCGACGGCCGGAGCCTCGAAGCCCGACTCCACGACGCGGCGTGCGATGTCGCCTAGCGTGCCGCGCAGCGTGTGCTGCCGGCCCGTGGTGCCCCAGCGCACGAGCGCCACCGGCATCGCCGCCGACGCGCCATGCGCGAGAAATTGCTCCGTGATCTTGCCGATCCGGTCCACGCCCATGAGCATCACCTTCGTGCCCGGCTGCGCGGCCAGCCGCGCGTAGTCGAGCGCGCTTTCGGGTTTCGCGGGATCTTCGTGGCCGGTGAAGATGGTGAGCTGCGAAGCGTGCTCGCGGTGGGTAACGGGGATGCCCGCATAAGCAGGCGCCGCGATGGCCGAAGTGACGCCGGGGATGACCTCGAAAGCGAGCCCCGCCCTAGCGAGCGCGAGCGCTTCTTCTCCGCCGCGTCCGAAGAGAAAAGGATCGCCGCCTTTCAAGCGCACCACACGTTTCCCGTCTCGTGTCTTCTCGACGAGGAGCGCGTCGATTTCCTCCTGACGGAGCGTATGCGCTCCTGCTTTTTTCCCCGCATAAACGAACTCCGCCCCCGCCGGCGCCCACGCGAGGATTTCCGGATTGCAGAGGTAATCGTAGATAACCACGTCCGCCCGCTCGACGACCTCCTTCACTTTCAAAGTCACCAGCCCCAGGTCGCCTGGCCCGGCGCCGGCGAGGTGGCAGATGCCGGATTTCATTCCCTCATCCGGCTCGCGACGGTCAGCAGCAGCGCGCTCTCCGCTTCCGACCAGTCGTAGGCGTCCGCCTTTGCGATGCCGAGCACGCCGCGCAATTCGCCCGCGTCGAGCATCGGCACGGCGATGGCGCCTTCCATCCCCGTCGCGCGCGCGCCGGGCCGCACCTGGCCGGAGGCATCGCTTTGCAAATTGCAAATCGTCACCGGCGCGCGCTGCTCCGCCGCGAGTCCCGCGATCCCTTTGCCGATCGGCACCGTCTCGACGATCTGCGCGACGACGGGCGGAATGTTCTTCGAGGCCGCAAGTTTCAACACGCCGTCGCGCAGAAAATGCACCGTGCCCGCCTGGCAGCCGAAATGCGAGATGACCGCCGCAAGCACATCGGCAGCCGAACCGGAAGCGAGGGCGGATTCAATGGCGGAGGGAAGGGGAGACATGGAAAGAATGGCGGAATGACTAGCATGCGAAGGCCTCACATTTCTACCAATCCTTTGCCCGCAACTTCTTCACCTGCCCGCGGCGCTTCTTCGAATCGAGAATGCGCTGCTTGAGCCCCCACGGACGCTTCGCACCTTGGCGGCGCTTCTTTTCTTTCTCCGCGCGCTGGGCTGCGCGGGCTTCCTCGCGCTGGCGCTCGATCGAGTCGAGCAGGCGCTCCCACGCGAGCTGGCGGTTCATGGACTGCGAGCGCGTGTCCTGCACCGTCACGGCGGCGCCGGTCGGCACATGACGGAGAGTGACGGCGGTGGAAACCTTGTTCACGTTCTGCCCGCCGGGCCCGGAGCTGCGCGCAAACTTTTCCTCAAAGTCGGCTGCATCCAGCCGCAGCGCGGCGAGCCGGGTGGCGCGGGCGGAGTGAATATCTCCGCTTTTCATCTACGCCTGCGTCTTCGGATAGGTGCCGAGGACTTTCACAAAGGTGCAGTGTTTGGCCAGGGCTGCGAGCGCGTCGATGACGGCTTGCTCGGTGGCGTGGCCGTCGATATCGACGAAGAAAAAGTATTCCCATGCTTTGCGCTTCGAGGGGCGGCTTTCGATTTTGCTCATGTTGATCTTGAGCGCCTTGAAAGGCTCGATGGCGGCGAAGAGCGCGCCGGGCTTGTCTTGCAACGAGAACATGAGCGAGGTGCGGTCGTCGCCGGTGGGCTGCGAGCTGTTGTGGCCGATGACGAGAAAGCGCGTGGTGTTGTGCGGATTGTCCTGCACGGAGCGCTCGAGGATGGTGAGGCCATAGACCTCGGCGGCCATCGCGCCGAGCAGCGCGCCGGAGTGCACTTCCTTCGCCGCCATCTCGCCCGCGCGCGGGGTGCTGCCGACTTCGACCAACTCGACATTCGGCAGATGATGCCGCAGCCAGAGCCGGCACTGGCCGAAGACTTGCGGGTGCGAGTAGAGCTTGCGCAGTTCGGTCTTCGCGCATTTTGCGGCGAGATGATTTTCGATCTTCATGAGAATCTGCGCGCAGATGCAGAGGTCGCTTTCCATGAAGACGTCGAGGGTGTGATTGACGGCGCCCTCGGTCGAGTTCTCGATCGGCACCACTCCGTAGTCGGCGCGGCCGCGCGCCACGGCATCGAAGACATCGGCGATGGTGGTCGAGGCGGAGTAATTGACGCTCGCGCCGAAGCGGCCGCGCGCGGCTTGGTGGGTGTTGGTGGCCTCCGGGCCGAAGTAGGCGATGGTGAGCCCCTTTTCGAGCGCGAGCGAGGCGCTCATGATCTCGCGGTAAATGGCGCGGATGGCCTTCTCAGGCAGGCGGCTGTTGAGTTCGCGCGCCTTGGCGGCGAGGCCGCGGAGCACCTGCTCTTCGCGCTCCGGCACGTAGATGGCGGCGCCGTCGGATTTCTTGATGAGCCCCACTTCATGCACGAAATCGGAGCGCTCGTTGAGCAGCCGGATGATCTGTTCATCGAGCGCGTCGATCTTTTTGCGGAGCGCGGGGAGTGTCATGTAGAAATGGAAATCGGCGACGCACGAGGATCGCTGGAATTCTTGCGCGCAGCTTTCGTGGGGAATGCCAGCGAAGGCGAGATCAATGACGAGGGCCGTGGCCGACAACAAGCAGAACGAAGGGAGCCGCCTCGCGCTCTGCTTCCGCACCTTGCCGGCTCGACGAGTCTTACGGCAGCGTGATTTTCAGTTGATAGAATCGCGACCCGGGGCTTGCGCTGAGGTCCGTCACCGTGCGCTTCGAGCCAGTGTCGTTCGTGCTGAAGTTCGTCAACGTCATCCAAGTCGCGTCCGTCAGGTTTGTCTTGTATTTCACCACGTAGGCGCGTCCCGCGAACACGGGGTTGAAGACGATCGCTGTATCCATGGGCGCGCCCGGCACAGCCGCGAGCCGGATGGAGAAACGTGACGCCGGATTTGTGGGATCCAATCCCGCGACGAACTCGAAGAGGTTATCGAACCCGTCGCCGTCTGGATCGGCCGTGTCGGCTGCAATGCCCATGTTGGCCGCCGTGCCAAAGTATGCGTAGCGCCAGTACTCCGCGCTGGTCAGCGGTGTCACGGTTACGGTGAAGGCGGCAGAGCCGACGTTGTTCTCCGCATCCCGCGCAGTCACGGTCACCGTCGTCGTTCCCGTCGGGAATACGCTGCCACTCGCAGGCGCGCTCGTCAGCGATGTCACTCCCACCGCGTCCGATGCTGTCGGGACGAAACTCACGGCGGCCCCGCCCGGGCTGGTCGCATGCACCGTCACATCCGGCAGCGGCATCACTACCGGCGCGGTCGTGTCTTGAACGCGCACCACGAAGTTCCCGGTGCTCCACTACGGATCGGTCCCCCAGACCGATCTGGCCAAATGGGACCTCAAG
>JBBRXP010000299.1:0-3835 GCA_038238555.1 Chthoniobacterales bacterium
AAGCCGGCCGCCAATTTAATAAGTTCTCGAGCACCGTGACGCAGATGGCGGCCGGCGGAATTCCCGTGGCAGTGGCGAAGGAAAAAGTGCTCGCGCAAGTGCGCGACAATTTCGCCGCGTTTCTCGCCGACCGAAAAGCGGGACAGCCGTTCTGCTTTTGGTTTGGGCCCACGCTCACTCATCGCATGTGGGAGAAGGGCTCGGGCAAAGCGCTGTGGGGCATCGAGCCCGATTCGTTGAAAGGCAAGCTGCCGGCGTTTCTGCCTGACGTGCCGGAGGTGCGCGAGGATGTGGCGGATTATCTCGGCGAGGTGCAGGCGTGGGATGCGGGCATCGGCGTGCTGCTCAAGCAACTCGAGGACGCGAGCGAACTCGGCAACACGATCGTGGTCATCAGCGGCGATCACGGCATGGGCGGGATGCCGCACGGCAAGTGCAATCTCTACGACTTCGGCACCGGCGTGGCGCTCGTGGCCGCGGGGCCGGGCATCCCGGGCGGGCGCGTGGTGGACGATCTCGTGTGGCTGCCCGATCTCGCGGCGACTTATCTCGATATCGGCGGCGTGAAGATTCCCGCGGGCATGAGCGCGCGCAGTCTGCTGCCGGTGCTGCGCTCGGAAAAATCCGGCCAGGTCGATCCCGAGCGGACGTGGGTGATCACCGGCCGCGAACGCCACGTGGCCGCGGCGCGCGAGGGCAATCTGCCTTACCCGCACCGCGCGCTGCGCACCGCGGACTTTCTTTACATCCGAAATTTCGCGCCCGAACGCTGGCCCATGGGCTCGCCCAAAAGCATCACCGACACCGCGGCGCCGCCCGCGCACGAGGTGGAGACGAGCACCTACGCGGCCTTTGCTGACATGGATTCGAGCCCGACCAAGGCGTGGCTCGTCGAGCACCGCAACGATCCGCAATGGCAGCCTTTCTACGACACAGCCTTTGCCAAACGCGCCGGGGAGGAACTCTACGATCTGCGCAAAGATCCCGATCAAATGAACAACGTGGCCACCGATCCCGCCTACGCCGCGCAGCACGCCGAACTTGCTGCGCGCTTGATGAAGAAGCTCACCGAGCTGGGCGACCCGCGCGTGACCGGCGACGGGCAGACCTTTGAAAAGCCGCCCTTCACCGACGCAACGGAACGCGGGAAGGAATAGTCCGGGGACGGACAGAGGAATGGGGACAAAGGAATTCTTCCAAACAAACTCGCCTGCCTATTTTTTAAATGACTTCCTTGCCTGCTCCCGCCTTATGAAATCCCTCCTCTGCACATTGGTTCTCCTCGCCGCGTTTTCGCATGCTTCCGCTGCCGAGCCGCTGCGGGTCTTCATCCGCGGCGGGAAGAAAACGCACGGCCCCAATCAGCACGAGCACGAGCGCTTTCTCAATGAGTGGAAGGTGCTGCTCGCCGAGCGCGGAATGAAGACGGATGGCGCGATGGACTTTCCCACCGCCGAGCAGCTCGCGCACACTGACGTGCTCATCGTCCATGCGCAGTGGGCCGGAAATATCACGCCGGAGCAGCGGCCGGTGCTCGATGCATTCCTTCAGCGCGGCGGCGGTATCGTGGTGCTCCACGCCGGAGCGGCGGCGGACAAGCCGGACACGTCGGCGTATTGGAAAAGTGTGATTGGAGGCTCTTGGGTGCAGGGGAAGACGAAGTGGAAGGAAGGACCGATGGATCTCTATTTCACGGAAAATCAGCGGCTCGACGGCGGGCACCCGATCACGCGCGGCGCGTCGAACTTTCATCTCGACGACGAGATTTACTACGACATGGACCTAGCGCCCGAAATCCGCGTGCTGGCCACCAGCTACACGCCAAATGTGAAGGAAGGAAAAAAGCCTACCGAGGACGGCAAGCTCAACGTCTTCGACATCCAGCCGCAGATGTGGGCCTACGAGAAAGTGATACAGGCCTCCGGCCTGTCACCCACAGCCGGGACGGCTGTGTCACTTTCCTACCGCGCCTTCGTGAGCATCCCCGGCCATTTCTACTCGCTCTTTGAGACGCCACACTACCGCGCCATCCTGTTGCGCGGCATTGCGTGGGCGGGCAAGCGCGCGGACGTCGATGAATTCTGCAAGCCCGAGGAAATCTCCGCGCTCACCTATCCCGCCGGCGGCCCCCAAAAACCCGCCGACACGCTCGCCGCCCTCGAGGTGCATCCCGACTTCACCATGAAGCTCGCCGCCGCCGAGCCGCTCATCACCAAGCCGATGTGCATCGATTGGGATCCCGCCGGCCGCATGTGGGTGGCCGAGACGCCCGAGTATCCAAACGGCCGCCGCGGGATGCGCCCCGATTACCGCGGCAAGGAGTGGAAAGATCACGGCGGCCTCGACCCCGCGCCCGGCCCGCAGCAGCGCAAGGCGCAGGACCGCATCAGCATCCTCATCGACTCCGACGGCGACGGCGTGATGGACAAGAAGCAGGTCTTCTACGAGGGGCTCGATCTCGTCACCGGCTTCGTCTTTCACCGGGACGGAGTCATCGTCACGCAAGCGCCCGACATTCTTTTTCTCCGCGACACCGATGGCGACGGCAAGGCCGACAAAGTCGAAAAGCTCTACTCGGGCCTCGGCACGCGCGACACCCACGCCGTCATCAATAATCCGCGCTGGGGTTGGGACGGCTGGATCTACGCCACGCACGGCTACAGCTCGTCGAGCGACGTGAAGAACGTGCGCGGCGAAACCCAGGGCACCATCGGCAGCGGCGTCGTGCGCTTCCGGCCCGATGGCTCGAAGATCGAGCAATACTCGAGCAAAGGCGGCAACACGTGGGGCCTCACCATCACCGGCGACAATCGAGTGCTGTGGACGCAGCCCACCAGCGGCGACCTGCTCATGCAAACCGTGCTGCCCGAGAGCGCGCTCGCGCGCGGCAAGATCGGCAACACGCCGAGTTACAAAGTCGTCGAACGCTCCGGGAAAAGTTTCCCGCTCCTCTCGTGGGAACAACTCGCCTACGTGCAGATCGACTGGGTCGGCTCCTTCACCGCCGCCGCCGGCTGCGCCATCTACGACGGCGGCACGTGGCCCGCGCAATACAACGGCGATTACTTCTGCACCGAGCCCACGATCAACATCATCCACCACACCCGCCTCACGCCCGAAGGCAGCAGCTACACCGCGCACAAATTGCCCGGCCGCGAGGAGACGGAATTTGTGCGCAGCCGCGACATGTGGTGGCGCCCCATCGAAGTGCGCATCGGCCCCGACGGCGCGATGTATGTCTGCGACTTCTACAACCAGGCCGTGATCCACAACGACACGCGCGGCACCGATCAAAACAACGTCAACGCCGCGGTGCGGCCGGATCGCGACCACTACTTCGGCCGCATCTGGCGCATTGATCACAAAGACGCGAAGAAGATCGCAGTGCCGGATCTGTCGAAGGCGGGAGTCGGCGAATTGGCGAAGGCGCTGGAGAGTCCGAACCGCGTAGTGCGGATGAATGCGTCGAGGCTGATGGTGGAAATGGGTCCGGGTGCGGAAGACGGCGTGATCCAAGCGGGGAAAAGCGGGACGCCGGACGTGAGGATTGCGGCGATGTGGACCCAGCTGCGGCTTGGAGCATTGGAAACTCGGCTTCCGATCTCGTTTCAGCGTGACCGCGATTCGGCGGTGCGTCGCAACGCGGCGCTGATCGCCGAAGAGTTGAACGCTGCAGCATCGGCGAGATTGATGGCAAAAAGGAAGGCGAGTTTTGCGGCGCCGATCGAACTGCTTTCCGATCCTGATCCACACGTCCGCGCTGCTGCTTTACGGGCGCTTAGTGCGGGTGAGATCGGCGATGAGATCGCCGTCGCTATCATTGCTGCCGGGCCAA
>JBBRXP010000300.1:0-3799 GCA_038238555.1 Chthoniobacterales bacterium
AAAGTCCGCCTCGGCGAGACGCCGAGGCCAGCACGCGAGACGCGCGCGCTACCCGGATTCCTCGAGATCACCATCACAAAAAGCCTCGCACTTCGCCTTGGTACCATCGCAAAATGCGCAGACCATGGCCCGAGTTCTCAACCAGCGACGCACCATCGATGAGCTGAAAGAACTGCGAACGCTGACGGGCGATGAGAACGGTGCGCAGCGCGTTGCCTTCACTCCCACTTGGCGCAAGGCGCGCGAATGGTTGCAAAACAAACTTTCAGAAACGCGCGCGCAAGTTCAGCGCGACGCCGCTGGTAACCTGTGGGCGACGCTGCGGGGCAATAGCGACAAGGCGTTGCTCATGGGCGGACATATCGATTCTGTGCCTAACGGAGGCTGGCTCGATGGCTGCCTGAATACCGTCGCCGCTCTCGAAGTGCTGCGCCGAATCAGCGCGGAATACAAGGGCGCACCGCCCGTCACCGTCCGCGTAGTCGATTGGGCGGATGAGGAAGGCGCGCGCTTTGGCAAAAGTCTTTTTGGTTCCTCCGCGTGCTCCGGGAATCTCGACATGAACGAAGCGCGCGCCTTGAAGGACCGGGATGGCGTTGCCCTGGCCGAGGCGTTGAAAGAGAACGGCATTGATTTTGAAAGGGTGAAAGAAGCCGGCGCCGAACTGAAAAATGCCGCGGCCTATCTGGAGTTGCATATCGAACAGGGACCGGTGCTCCTCGATCTCGATCTTCCACTCGGAACGGTCCTTGGGACTTTTGGAGTAGAACGTCACGCCATGACTTTTAAGGGCCAGGCCGCGCATTCCGGCAGTACTCCGATGAATCGGCGACGCGATGCTTTTCTCGCGGCCGCGCGCATGAGTCCGGAAATATACAAGATTGCGGAACGCAGCGGGAATGGGGTTTGCACGATCGGCTCGTGCACGACCAAACCGGGAATTGTCACAAGCGTCGTGGAAGAATGCCGGATTACGCTTGATCAGCGCCACCTCGACGCCAAGGCCCTCGGCCAAATATTTAAGGAAGCGAAAGAAGCGAGCGAGCGATTTGCCAAAGAAGGAAACGTCACCGTCGCATGGGAACGGCTTTGGCAGATCGAGCCGGTTTTATTTAATGAGCATCTTCTTCGCTTTTGCGATGAAGCCATCGGCGAAACCGGAGCCAAGCCGCATCGCCTCCCTTCGGGTCCGTTGCATGATGCCGCGGAAGTGGCACGCGCGGGAGTCCCGACCGTCATGATGTTCGTGCAAAGTCTCTATGGAATCAGTCACAACAAGATTGAAGACACGAAAGAGGAGCATCTGGAGATGTGTGTGACTGCGTTCGATAAGCTGGCCGGCAAGACAATGGAGTGGATTCGGAAGCTGTAGGGGAAGCTGGCAGCTTCCCCTGCAGAGCCGCGGTGCCAGATTTTGCCTCACATTTTTGTATCGAAATCCCCGGCGCCACCTGTTAAAAATCGGGGTTTCCTCAACAGCATCAAGATATGGCCACACTCGCTACTACCGTCGACGGACTGAAACTTCCCAACCCTTTTGTGATCGGCTCGGGCCCTCCCGGCACTAACCTCAATGTCATCACCCGCGCTTTCCGCGAGGGCTGGGGGGCCGTCATTGCCAAGACCGTCAGCCTCGACTCATCGAAAGTGGTGAACGTTGCACCGCGCTACGCGAAACTGTTCGCCGCCGATGGGAAGGAACCGATCGGATGGGAAAATATCGAGTTGATCAGCGATCGACCTTTCAAGATCTGGCTAGAGGAATTCAAGAAGTGCAAAGACCAATTTCCCGAGGGCATTCTGATCGCCTCCATCATGGAGGAGTACAACAAAGATGCCTGGACGGAAATTGTCGCGCGCTGCGAGGAAGTGGGGGTCGATTCTTTCGAGCTGAATTTCTCCTGCCCGCACGGTTTGCCCGAAAGAAAAATGGGGGCAGCCATGGGCGAGAATCCGGAAATTGTGGAAGAGGTTGTAGGTTGGGTGATGGCCACGGCCAAGAAACCGGTCTGGGCGAAAATGACGCCTAACGTAACTCGCATCACCGATCCGAGCCGGGCCGCTTTCCGCGGAGGCGCGCAAGGCGTGAGCGCGATCAATACCATTCGCAGCGTCATGGGTGTGAACCTCGACACGTTGCGACCCGAGCCGACGGTCGAAGGATATACGACCCCCGGCGGTTATTCGTGCAAAGCGGTCAAACCGATTGCGCTCCGCATGGTCATGGAAATTGCGACCATGATCCGAGGCGAATTTCCGGGGCGCACCCTTTCCGCCATCGGCGGGGTGGAATCAGGAGGCGATGCCGCCCAATTCATCCTGCTCGGCGGCGATACGGTGCAGGTCTGCACCGGCGTGATGAAATTCGGATACGATTGCGTGAAACGGATGTGCGACGAACTGCTTGCCTTCATGGAGAAGCATAAGTTCGAAACGCTGCACGATTTCAAAGGCAAGAGCCTGGATTACTTCACTACTCATGCCGAACTCGTGCGCATGCAACGCGAACGCAAAGCGAAGGACAAGGCCGTGAGCGACGCAGCGGCTGCCGCGAAGGTGGTGCGTGCGGATGGCGAGTGGAGTGGCGACGATTTCGTGAAGCAATCGGATGCGCTTTCGCGCTAGAAGCGCGGAAGAATCTCCAAATTCCAATATCCAACATCCAGAGAATCTTTAAGGACCAAGCTTCAATGCCCCGATGTGCATCCGCACCTCGCCCACAAAGCACGATCGCATCCATGGCGACCTTGCGGGTCGAGGAGATGCCGGGAGATAAAGAGAGACGCCTTCATCCATTCGACTTGGAAGAACGGACGGCAGTGTTTGGCGAAGCGATCGTGCGATTCTCCAAAAAGATTCCACGCAGTCCGACAAACAACCGGTTGATCGATCAATTGGTCGGATGCGGGACCAGCGTCGGGGCCAACTACTGTGAAGCGAACGAAGGTGTCTCAAAGAAAGACTTTCGAAATACGATCGGCCGTTGTGTAAAAGAGGCGAAGGAAACAAAACATTTCCTCCGCATGATCGCCGCTTCCGAGCCTCAATTGGCCGCGGAGGGACGCGATCTCTATCGGGAAGCAAAAGAACTGCATTTAATATTCGCCGCCATCTTTCGAAAATAAGGACGGCGGGATCGGCCAAGAATAACGAGTGTGCGCGTCCGCGATGGATGTTGTAGTTTGGAGCTTCGGCTGGATGTTGGAGGTTGGAATTTGGTGCTTGAAATACGGAGTTTAAATGAAGAACGAAAAACTAACCTCTTGTCCCGTCTTCATCGGCGGCGAATGGCGCGAAATCACCGGCGTCGCCACCACGCCTGTCTTCAATCCTTCGCGCGGCGACACGATCGCGGAAGTCCCGTTATGCGGCGCTGATATCGTGAATGAAGCCGTGGAGGCGGCCGCCCAGGCGTTTCCGGCCTGGCGTGACACTCCACCGATCGAGCGCGCTCGCTTGTTTTTCCGCTACCGTCAATTGCTGGAAGAAAACTTCGACCGCATCTGCGAGGCTGTTACGCGAGAGCACGGTAAGACTCTCGCCGAAGCGCGCGGGAGCGCCTATCGCGGACTCGAGAATGTCGAATACGCCTGTGGTATCCCGTCACTCCTGATGGGTGATACACTGGAGCAGCTGGCGCGCGGCGTCGATTGCGAGACCATGCATCAACCTCTCGGAGTTTGCGTCGGCATTACGCCTTTCAATTTCCCGGCCATGGTGCCGATGTGGATGTTCCCTACGGCGTTGGCCTGCGGGAATACTTTTGTCCTCAAGCCGAGCGAGAAAGTTCCGCTTACCT
>JBBRXP010000301.1:0-3614 GCA_038238555.1 Chthoniobacterales bacterium
ATGATGAACAGGACGTTGAGCTTGGGCGCGGAATCCTCGGCATGGAGCGAGGCCGCAAGAAAGAGCAGGCAGGCGATGAAGTTGGGGATTTGTTTCATGGGTGCCTCTCCGATGGCGAGGCCGGCGAAGTAACGCAGTTTTACGAACTCCGCCTTTTCGCGATCTTCAGCGGCGAATTTGTCGAGTGCTTCGTGGACGGCGAGGAGTTCGTCGTCATTCTGAATCGGCGCGGCGATTTCGATTTCGTCCACATCAAGGAGCGCCTGGCCGCTGCCGTGACGCACGGCGAGTTTGCGGCGGGCGCGATCGATGAGGATACGGCGCATGGCCTCGGCAGCAGCGGAGAAAAAGTGTGCGCGGTTTTGAAAGCGGGCCTGGCCCTCGGCATCCACGAGTCGCATCCAAGCCTCATGCACGAGTGCGGTGGGCTGGAGGGTCTGGCCGGGCTGTTCGCGGGCCATCCGGGCGGCGGCGAGCCGGCGGAGTTCGCGATAGACCAGCGGGAGGAGCTCACTCGCGGCCGCGGATTCGCCATTTTGAATGCGGGCGAGGAGAATGGTGGCGTCGCTCATTTGGAATCGGCGGACGCTGGACCCACGCGAGCCTGCACCATGGAGTGCAGCGCGATGACTTGCTGCAACTGCTCCCGCAAGAGCGGCCAGTGTTGGATGACGCTGAGATCGATCGCCGCGATCCACAGCCAGTCCGCAGGCTCGTGAGAATCAGTCTTGCGCGGCAAGGAGCACTCCTTCCGTCAGGATTGTTTCGAAAAAATGATCGCCGACCGCCTTCTTTTCCTCCAGCCGCGCCGGCGCGATTGGGATCAAGGTGAAGGCGGGTTTCTCACGGATGGGCCGCATCGCGAGGCGAAAACTCTGCGCCGCCACGAGCTGCCGCTCGGCCCCCTCGGCCACGAGGCAGAGGTCCACGTCGCTGTCGGGCCGGGCGTCGCCGCGGGCGTGCGAGCCGAAGAGCCAGACCTCGCGCAAGGGGCAGGGCGCGGTTCATCGCCTCGAGGCAGCGCGCGAGGGTCTCACGCTGCGGGGCGAGGCTGGCGGGCAGATTTTCCAGCAGCAATTTCACGCCGGCACCGTAGCCGCGTGGGCAATGGTGAAGCAAGCCGGAGGATGGAAATCAGCGGCGGTCAACGGGGGGCGTCAAAGGAGTAACGGCGGCCAGCTTCGCGTCGTATTCCCGCCAGAAGACAATTGATGCAATGTTCTCACTTCCCCGCCGGCTGATCCTTGGATGTCTTAACCACGAATGGTTGCCGTAGAAACCGGTTGGACTCGAGGCGGGATTTTCCACTTCACTCCATCGATTTCTTTAAGTGTGGGCAATCGTATCACACGCACGCGATCCTGGCTCTGCTGAGTTAGATGCCATGCCATGACGTTGCCGTCCCCTGAGATGTGGACGCTCGAAATGCCCGCGAAGGCCATGAGTTCCTGGCCTGTCTCGAGACTCCAGAGTCGCACTCCATCCATCCCAGTGGTGAGGAGCGTGCGTCCGTCGGGCGAGAACTGCACCTCCGTTATCCGAGCGGCGTGGCCGCTAAATGTCGTTGGTGGGGAAACGAGCTTTAAGATGATACCCCCGTCCTTACTGGAGCGAGGGGCATTCACCAACTTTAGTCCACCAGCGACAGTCCCGATCGCGAGGAAGCGATGATCCGGCGAAAATGCGAGTGAGGATATCTCGGAGGAGTCATCGCCGATGACGGCTATCATTCCACCGCCTGACGTTTTGCCGCACTCGAGACCATTTCCCTTGCGGACGTAAGCGAAAAGCTCCGAGTCGGGTGAAAACGCAATCTTGTTCCCCATTCCAATTCCGGATGCATCGAAATCCCCGGGGCCAGCGACTCGTTCGCCAGTTTGCAAGTCCCATATCAGCAACGCCGTGTGCATGTATATCAGAGCGGCGAAGCGCCGATTGAGTGAGACCTTGATCGGGAATATATCGGCCCCTGGCAACCGAAGGCTGTGGCTTATTTCACCCGTTTCCAAACTTGTAATTCTCAAGTCCCCGTTGCTTGTGCCCGAAAGGATTTCGTCGCCAAGGCTAACAACCTGATCCCTTCTACCAAGTTCCGGGATCTTCAAAGTGCGAATCCGGCTGCCATCACCGACTTTCCACTGGCGTGCCTCACCAAGCTCAGCAGCAGTCCACAGCGACGCGCCATCTACAGCGAAACCCAAGATGGATTCCTCGGGGGCGAGGGACCATTCCATCAGTGGAATCGGAGCTTCGCCATCTGAGACACGCGCTATTTCATTCACGCCTGCTGCCGAGTCCCGATGCGCGCAACCCCACAGGTATCGCCATTCAATGCCGCGAAGATCCATTTCACCCGGATTTGGCTGATCCTGCTGAAGGAGCTCGATGACCCGTGTGTATTGCTTTGCGTCGAGAAGAAACTGCGCCGCCTGGATGTGTGCTGCGTAGGCAAGCTGGCGCGCGCGAAACGCGGCAGAGCGAGCCGAGGCGGACTCGCGGTTTGCGCGCTCGGCCTCCTTCTCGGCGCGCGCCCGCTCACGAACCTGTTCGCGACCGGCGGCCAATTCGGCGCCATGCGCTTTTCGTTCGCGCACGAAAAGCCACGTCGAGACACCACCTCCGATCACGAGAGCAAGGACGAGGGCCGTAGCGGCGGAGAAGGCCAGCGTGTTCCGTTTCACCAGCCGCCGCAAGCGATAGAACTGACTCGGCGGTCGTGCAAGCACTGGCTCATCGGCCAGGTGTCGCTCGACATCCTTGGCCAGTTCAACCGCCGCTTCATAACGGCGCGTCCGGTCCTTTTCCAACGCCTTCATGACGATCCAGTCAAGATCACCGCGAATCAGGCCGATCAACTTTGCGCCGTCGGTCTGGCGATGCTGCGCCACATCGGTGCGCGCCTCGGCCGCTAGTGTGCGAATGAACATCGAGGGACGTGGGGGTTCCTGCTCGCGGATGATGCGCCGGATTTCGTCGAGACCGGCCTGGCGCAAGGTCTCCGCATCGACCGGCGTGCGGCCGGTGAGCAATTCGTAGAGCAGCACGCCGAGCGAATAGATGTCGCTGCGCGTGTCGATATCCAGCCCGCTCAGCTCCGCCTGCTCGGGCGACATGTAGAGCGGGGTGCCGATCATCTGCTCGAAGCGCGTGAAGAGCGTGCGCTCGGTGAGCCGCGCCGCGATGGCCTTGGCCACGCCGAAGTCGATGACCTTCGGCACCGGCACACCATCGTGCAGGGTGATGAGGATATTCGACGGCTTGAGATCGCGATGGATGATGCCTTTCTGGTGCGCGTGCTGCACCGCCTGGCAGACGGCGATGAAGAGCTGGAGCCGATCCGCGGTCGGCAGGCTGGCCTGGTCGCAGTAGTCGGTGAGCGCGATTCCGCGCACCAATTCCATGACGAAGAAGGGCCGTCCGAACGGCGTCGCGCCGGCGTCGAAGACCTTGGCGATGTTCGGATGATCCATCATCGCGAGCGCCTGCCGCTCCTGCTCGAAGCGGGCGATCACTTCCTTCGTATCCATCCCCAGCTTGATGATCTTCAGCGCCACGCGCCGCCGCACCGGCTGCTCCTGCTCGGCCATCCACACCGTGCCGAAGCCGCCCTCGCC
>JBBRXP010000302.1:0-3467 GCA_038238555.1 Chthoniobacterales bacterium
CACGGCATGTTCATGGAACTCGACAACGGCCACGGCGCGCACAAGCCGCGCAAGCATACGATCATCCTCAAGCCCGGCGAGAAGCTCTCCTCGGAAATCACCGTGGATGCCCCCGGTCTCTGGGCCTTCCACTGCCACATCCTCTATCACATGGAATTGGGCATGTTCCGCGTCGTCTCCGTCGCGCCCAAAGCCTGAACCGAAGCCACCCATGAAGCTCCCTCTATCCACTGCCTTCGCAGCGGCCCTCATCCTGGCAGCCGGTCCTTTCCAACCTCGCGCAGCCTCGGCGCAGGACGACATGAAGAACATGCCGGGAATGGCGACTCCGAAGCCAAAGAAACCAGCGGCGTCCGCCACGCCGAAACCCGCGACCGCCCCGGCGATGAAAGACATGCCGGGTATGGCCCCAGCCGCTCCCGCGGTAAGCATACCCACGGACAACGCAGCTTCTGCCGAGCAGAAGAAGATGGATGCAATGCCAGGAATGGCTCCGACAAGCACCCCCGCGGCAAAGCGCGCTGGCGCTGCTTCGGCGCAGGCGGAAATGGACGCCATGCCCGGCATGACTCCGGCGAAGCCGGGCAGCGCTGCATCCACCAAGAAAGAAAGCATGGCTGGGATGCCGGGAATGGCGGGCGGTGCAGCGGCGAAGAAAGGCGGCATGGCTGCAATGCCCGGAATGGATGCCGGTGCGCCGCCTGCGCAGCGCATGAGTGCTCCCGGCGTCACCGTCCTCGGCCCGCATCAAAAGTGGGTGCCGCCGCGCGGCGACAACCGCGCCGCCGAGCTGCTCTCGCGGCCCATGCTCGAAGCGCACATGAAAGGTCTGCCGCCGCCCGTCGAGGACTCGATGATTCATAGCTTCATGCTCTTCGACCTCCTCGAATATCGCGCCTACAATTCCGGTCCCGCGACGCTGACGTGGGATTTCGTCGGCTGGATCGGTGGCGATTACAATCGTCTGTGGATAAAGTCGGAGGGCGATCTTAGCCTCAGCCGTGGCAATGCTACGGAGGGCGACTTGCAGCTTCTGTATGGGCGACTCATCGCACCGTTTTGGAACTTGCAACTCGGCCTGCGGCATAATCGCATCACGCGTCCGAACCGCTCCGATAACTCGCGCACCTATGCCGTCATCGGCTTGCAAGGGCTGGCTCCCGGCAGGTTCGACATCGAGCCTTCGCTCTACATCAGCGACCGCGGCGAAGTCTCCGGCGAAATCACCGTGAGCGCCGACTATTACCTCACCCAGCGCCTCGTGCTCCAGCCACGTTTCGAGGGCCAGTTTTCCTTTCAGGGAGACAGGAAATTCGACACCGCCTCCGGCGTGAACCAGACCGATCTCGGCGTGCGCCTGCGCTATGAGATCACCCGCGAATTTGCACCCTACATCGGCGTCACCTGGCAGCGCAAATACGGCGGCACCGCCTCCATCGCGCGCTCATCTGGCGACTCCACCGATGCCGTCGCCTTCGTCCTCGGACTGCGGCTCTGGTTTTAGGGCCGGTGAAAATGCGCAGTCTTTCCGAAGCGATGCGGAGACGGAATTCCGGGCTTCCGCGAAGCTAACGAATAGCAGCGGGAATTCCGCCCCAGAATCACGCCCGCAAATCCTCAAATTACGAAAACACAAATCATGAAAACACATCGCCATTCCTCGCACCCGCTTCTCGCTATTCTTCTGGTGGGAAGCTGTCTCGCATTCATCGGCACCGGCAGCTTGCGCGCGCAAGCCCCGACGCCCGCCACGCCCGCACCAGTGGTTGATCCCGCCACGCACGCGGCGCACGTCGCAGCAGGCACGCACCCGGCCACGCCAGCGCCAGCCGCGGCAAAAGGCGATCCGGCGCTCTCGCAGGAGCTTTCACAATTGCAGGCGAAAATGGCTCAGCTCGAAGCAGCGATGGCGAAAGGCGCGCCGCCGAAGCCAGCGGCCCCAGCCGGAACTGCCATGCAGGGAATGCCGGCCGCAGGCAAGACACCGCCCGCTGGTCCGATGGCCGGCATGGTGAGTCCCGACACGGGCGCAGCCGCAGCTCCCGCTCCCGCAATGGCGGGAATGAGCGGCGGTGCCGGCATGATGGGCATGATGGAGAAGATGATGGGCATGATGGACAAAATGATGTCAATGGAAGGAGGCGGGATGGCACCCGCAGCGCCGGGCGGAAAGGGTATGGGCATGGACAAAATGAAAATGGGCGGCGGCGCCATGCCTGCGGGCGGTATGAAGATGCCCAAGATGGGCATGGATAAAATGAAAATGGCCGGGATGATGGGCATGGGACCGATGGGCAGCGGCGCAGGGGCCGCGATGCCACAATCCGCGCTCCCCGGTTTCCCCGGCTCATCGCATCTCTACCACCTCGGCGCGACCGACTTTTTCCTCGATCACCAGACGCACATCGCCCTCACAACCGAGCAGACGGCCGCACTCAATAAGGCGAAGGAACAAGCGCTGCTCGCGAAAAGCACCGCCGACCGCGCGAGCGTGCAAGCCGAGCAGGATCTTTGGACGCTGACCGCGTCGGATCAACCGGACGCCGCGAAAATCGAAACCAAAATCTCCGAAATCGGAAAGCTTACGGGCGATGAGCGCCTCGCCTTCATCCGCGCCGTGGGTGAAGCCAGCAAGCTCCTCACCGACGAGCAGCGCAAAATCCTCACCGGCTTCGCGCCACCCGCCCCGGCAGCGCCGGCAGCCGCTCCGGCAGCCGCGATGCCTCCGATGAAGGGCATGTGAACGCAACCAATTTCGCCGTCACACCGGCGGCGAAAAGCCAACAACCAAAAAAGAATACCAGCCATGACTGAAACCACTACGAATACGAAAGACCCCATCTGCGGCATGACCGTGGACCCAGCCACCGCGTTGCACGCTGAACGCGACGGCAAGACGTTCTACTTTTGCGGCGACCATTGCCTGCAAAAGTTTCTGTCCACACCCGCAGGAACGAAGCCCGAGGAAAAGTCCGGCGGTTGCTGCGGATAGTGTCCGTGACGCCCCCTACATCGGCATTTCCTGGCTAAAGCAATACGGCGAAACCGCGAACATCTCCCGTCGGGAAGGCGACACCACTGATTCCATCGCCCTCACCCTCGGCCTCCGGCTCTGGTGGTGAACACTCCAGCGAGAAAAACGCCGCGCCAGCCACCAAACAAACTCTAGTTAGAAAACCAAACGCAGAAAACCAAACATATGAAAACACTAAGCAAGACCCTCGCCGCCGCCGTCCTCAGCCTCGCCTTCGCGGGCACTGCCTTCACCGCCGACGAACACGCCGGAATGAAGGATCACCTCATGTTCAAAGACGGCAAGGTCACGATGGTGATGGGCGGAAAGAGTATGCCCGCGGATAAGGAAGTCGCCCTCACCAATGGCGCAAAAGTAGCGCTCGATGGCTCCGTCACAATGAAAGACGGCACGACGATGTAGATGAAAGACGGCGAGATGATGGGCATGGACG
>JBBRXP010000303.1:0-3360 GCA_038238555.1 Chthoniobacterales bacterium
CACATTCACAAAGTTCCTCGCAAAGAAATTGAAGCAGAGCCTGCCCGCGCAGTCTCCCGTCCGCCTACGATCAGGACATCCATCGCAGCGAGTCCGGAAAGCACCACGGTCATGTCGGTGCCGCGTGGATTCGCGCGAAACGGGATCGCTGCTCTTCGCATCCGCCATGTCGCCGTGAAATGCGACCCACAGCGACGAACACGCGCCCGCGCTGCCGCCGCTCGAGCGGATGCGCTGTTTGTCAATGTTCCACTCCTTCGCCTTGCTGCGCACAAATTGCAGCGCGCGCCGCGTCTTGGCTTCGGCGAACCGAGATAACGTGTCTCGCACAAAGCCGGCGGCAGGCGCACCCGACCCTCCGGATCGGTGGCGCGCGCGAGCGCCTGCCAGGTGCGGCTCGCGTCGTAGCTGCGAGCGAACAACGCCTCCAACTCGGTCCCGCTCGCGGGCAGTGCGTCGGCCGCGCCCGCGCCCGAGCGAAAGAGATCCTCCGACCAGCGCGCCATGCCCTCGTAATACCAGGCGTTCTTGAACTGCGAGTAGCCGTTCTGGAATTGGTGAAACAGCTCGTGCGCGGGCGAGAGATTGCGCGGCGGCAGCTTCGCGGAAAGGTCGATGGTCAGAACTTCGACGCCTTCGGGCGGGTCGCTCGGGCGATGGTAATTCACGATCGCGTCGCCCGCGCTGCCGTTCTTGTTGCCCAGTGTCCAAACATTCACGTCAATGGCTTTCACGCGACCGCGGTCGCGCGAAACTCTCGAACGGATGACGAAAGCCCAGCACTTCCACAAAACATCGTCGTGCGGTGACAAACTGCCGCGCGATGTCCTGAATCTTGTCCGGCACGCCGTCGTGATCGCTGTCCGCCTGATCGGCCGTCGGCAGGGCATCGGTGCCGGTGAGCGCGTAATGGATGCGGAACTCTTCGACCACGAAATTCCGGTCCAGCGCTACGCGGCTCTGCTGCCACTTGGGCCAGCTTTGCACCCGCTCCGCGGCGTGGAGCGCCGCCAGCGGAACCAGCGCCAATGCGGTGAGAGTAAGGATGGAGTTATGTTTCACGACGGCGGATTTGAATACCTGACCACGAATTGCATTTGGGATGACTCCCTTTCGAGCGGATGTGCGGGTTCAGCGCGCCGGCGGTTTGGGAAAACGCACGGTGCAGTGCAGATCCGTCCACGAGGCGGCCCTCGCCTTTTCCGCAAGCACCACCGTCTCCGCTTTCTCGATCATAGGATTGAGCACCCACACCTCCACGGTGAACGGCTTTCTCTTCAAAATCCGCCGGCAGCACAAATTCCGAAATGAGCTGCTGCGTGCCATCCACGACAAATGCGCCGGATGCGCAGGGTGCCGAGATAGGTGCCCAATTTGCTGTCACCGGCACAGTGACCGAGCAGCACGGTGTCGCCCACAAAATGGATGGTCGTGTAGCAATACCAGCCATCGGGATCGCCCTCGATCAGCTTGCGCATGGGCCACGTCTTGCCGCCATCACTGGAGTGAGCAAAAGGACTGCGAGTATGAGTTGGTTCGTTTCATTGGGGGAAGATGTTACTCATTCGTCTTCGGATTCATCGCCCGACATTCTCCATGACCGCCGGGACAGAAACGCGGAGGTGGTGAGCGCGGGGGAAGTTCCAACCTTTCGGAACGTTGTGGTAGCCAATCCAGAGTTCGCCCGGGTCGTCCTCGATCACAAAGGGATAAGTGGCTCCCCCCGGTTTGCCTTGCGCCACGATCATGGACGGCGTCCAAGTTTTGCCTTCATCGGCGGAGAAGGCGAGGTGCAGTTCAGCACGCTTCTTGTCCGCCCGATTCCACACGAGTGCGATGCGGCCATCGGTGAGCCGGGTGAGATGACCGGGCGCGGAGGTGGCATCAATGTTGGTGGCTTTGGCTCCCGACCAAGTCTTGCCACCATCGGACGAAAAGGATTCCCAAAAGAAGCCGCGTGTCGTTCGGATGAGCATCCACACACGGCCATCCTTTAACTCGATCACACACGGTTCCAGCGCGCCCTCGTGGTCGCCTGCGCCGCCGATGTCAATGGCGCTGCTGAGGCTCCAGGTCTTGCCGCCGTCGGCGGACACCGAGGCTTGGGAGACGAGCCGGCCGGGATCGCTCACGTAATGCGAATAGGGCACGATGAGATGCCCGTCGCGTGTCTCGATAGCTCCGTTGCTCGCGCCGGTGTAGCCTTTGAAAATCATCTGCGGTTCGCTCCACGTCGCGCCGTTGTCGCTGCTGCGCGTCGTCCACATATCGCTCTGCGCCTCGTCGGTGGGATTGACGCCTTCCCATTTCCACTTCTTGAAGCCGAGGTAGAAGACATGGATCACGCCATCGCGCGCGGTGACCACGGAGGGATGTGAAGGCTGGCAGTCAGAATGTCGCGCGATGACTTGCTCGGGCGACCAAGTCTTGCCGCCGTCCTTCGTCACGCGGCCTGCGATCCACGTCGTGCCGGGCTTGGCGTAGTAGCTGAAGGGCGTGGAATACACCGTCATCACCGAGCCGTCCTTCAGGCGCGCGAGCCCGCAGCCGAGGACGACGGCGTTCGGAGAATCATGCGTGATGTCCGTGCAGATGGGATTGATCGAGACGGTCTCGCCGCTGGCTTTCCATCGTGGGCCTTCGGTGATTAGCAGGTTGCGGGTCTTTGCGAGCGCGAGGATGCGTTCGCGCAATAAGTCAGCCTCGATGCGATGACCGCTGTCATTGGGATGCATGCCGTCGGAGAGAAGCGAGTCCACCGTCGTGCCACTCTTCTTCGCCTGCTCGACGAACGCCTGCTGGACATCAATCAACTCCGCCCCCTCCTCGCGCGCGACCCGGCGGGCCACTTCGCAGTAGCGGGTGAGGACGCCGTTGAACCCACCTTCCTCGTCGGGCTTGTAAGGCGGCTGGCCATACATCTCCTTGAGCTTAGGCGTCCAACGCAGTGGGTTCGAGGTCATCAGCAACACATGCGTGTCCTTGGATTTCAGCATCTGGACGAAATGCCGCAGGTTGGCCTCATAGCGCTCCAGCGAAACTCTCGGCTCCGTCGCGGGCGGCTTTTTCCAAACATCAATCGCCGCGTCGTTAATGCCGAACTGGATGATCGCGACTTGCGGCTGATGCGACAGGACATCCTTCTCAAAACGCTTGCGAGCCATCTCTGTCGTATTGCCACCCAACCCCGCGTTAATGATTCGGACGTTGCGCAATTCGTCCTGAAGGATTGCGGAATAGATCCTCGTCGAGCCACGCACCGCCGTGGTGGAGTCCCCGAACGCCACGATGGTGACGGGGTCCGCATCCTTTGCAGACTCAGCGACTAGCAAGTTGACGAGGAGCAGCGCGGCCCCAATG
>JBBRXP010000304.1:0-2735 GCA_038238555.1 Chthoniobacterales bacterium
GTCTATGTCCTCGCGACGCATCTCAATGAGCTTCCGGCCAGCGACGTTGCACTGCCAGGCTGAGTTGTTCTTGCCCGTGCCTTTCACATGCGGAGCGAGCAGCGCAAAGAGACGGAGTTTGCCGGCCAGCTTCGGGTCCAGGATTTCCAGTCGCGTGTGCATCAGCAGACCCGGCGAGTGCGGGTCCACGCCGATTTCTTTGACCAAACGATAACGCCCATCGCGATCGGAGTTCGTTAGCCGGTAGAGCAACGTGTTTTGCTCCGGGTATTCGGTCTTGTGGAGCAGGTCGCACTTTTCCTCGTGGCAAAAGGTTTCGCCGTCCGTGATGAGGAACTGGAGGTCGCGCGTGTTCGGCGTATCGACGTGCGGAAAATAAATCTCATTCACGATGCCGTGACTGAGCGTGAACCAGACGGTGGAACTGCTGTGATACGCCGTGCCGATGCCGTCCTTGGCGCTGGAGGTCCAGCGCGGCTCGATGCCGGGCGCGCCAAAGGCGATGTTGGAATCATTCATAACCGCCCCTCAGTGGTGCTTGTAAAAACCAACGCCGCGAATGTCGTTCCACGCAGTCGTTTGATGGCACAGGAAGCATTGGCTGACTTGCGCGTGCGGCTGGCCGGCGATCTTCATGGAGATCATGTTGAAGTGGCCCATGTAATGGCTGGGCGGGGCCTGGTGGCATTGGGCACAGGACTGCGAGGCGGTCGACGGATGGCGGAATTGCGGGATCGTCCACTTAGCCGTGCCGTGGCAGGAAGCGCAGTCGGTGCCGAAGAGGCCAAAGTGGCGGTCTTTGGTCGAGTGGCAGACCGCGCAGTTGAGCAGCGACTCCGCGCGTTGGAGGTGCGGCGCGGACGGCGGGGCGTCGCCTTCCTTGAGCCAGGCGACGAGCGCGGCGCGCGCGGGGTCGTGTGCAGCGGGGGCTGGGTCCAACTGTTTCAGGCCGATGCGCGCGAGGGCAGCGTGATCCATCTTCGTCGTGCCCGCGACCCACCCTTGATGTTCCTGATGGCACACGGCGCACGCGCCGATCTCGGCATGGAAGGCACTCGGCTCGCGGTGCAGGACGAATGTGTTGTCGGCGTGGCAAACGATGCAGTTCTTAGCCTCGACGCCTTTTGACGGCGTGTGGCACGCGGCACAGTTGTTTTCGAGAAACGCGTGGGATTGCGAAAGCTTCCCCGGAATAACCGCACGCTGAGCCGTGGCTTTGGCAGACGGAAAATGCAGAACGGCCAGCGCAGCCGCGGCAAGGCCGACGATGATAAGCGCAATCCAAAGAACGAACTTGGTCATTTGAGCCACCTCAATCCGAAGTAGATGCCGGCGGTGATATGCGCGGCGAGCAGCGCATACATGGCCACGGAGAGGATGATGTGGGCGATAAGGGCGCGAGAAAACCAGCGCTTCAGCAGCTCGTCTGTCCGAATCGAATACTCCAGATCGGCCACACCTTCGGCCAGCGTGGTGACTTGGCCGGCTGGATTGTCAGATGCAAACGACAGACCTAGTGAGGCCAGGCCGGCGGTGAGCAGTGGTGCTTTGGGAAGACCCTTCTGTTCCGCGACGGACTTCTCCAAGACTCCCCAAGCGCTGTCGAGATCGCCCCGCGCGGTCTGCAAAAGCAGGAGCTTGTCCTTCATGTCGAGGCTCACGAAAGGAGTGAGATACCGCAGAACGTAACCAGTCACGACGACGAGCAGCATCGCCGCGGTGAGCGCGATGCCGAGCGGGCTGACATACTTATGCCCCGTGTGAATGAGCGCGAGCAGCGCTCCGACGATGCCGGTGTAGATGTGGATGGAAAGCCACGTCTGCAATGAGACATATTTGGTAATGAGCGCCTTCAGAAAAGGGACGCGCTTCACGAAAACATAGATGAGCGGGACAATCATCAGCACGGCCCCGGAAATGCCAAACACCGCGCCGAGACCGCTGCCTGCGAAGTCCGGCGAGACATGCAGGAGGAATCCCAGCCAGCCAAACACCAGCACCGCGAAGATGCTGCTGACGATGAGGCGTTCACGATTTTTCATCGCTATGCTTCCACGGTAACTTCCGACTTTGGCTTGGCCTGGCAGGCCAGAATGATGCCGCTGCTCTTATCGTCTTCGTCGAGCGCGTCCTGCACTTCCTGATCCACCTCGCCGGAAGTCATCTTCACCTTGCACACGCCGCAGGTGCCGATGCGGCAGGAGAAGTCGATGCCGATGCCGAGTTCTTCCGAGAGCTCCAGGATGGTTTGCTTCGGCGGACTATCTCCAGTCTGGAGATCGACATGGATCTTAGCCGACTTGTTGTTCTTCGAAAATGTAACCAGCGGACCAGTCGCGGCCGCCTTCGGTTTTGCCGTCGTTCGGGGGGCGGCTGGCGCGGGCTTCACGGCGCCGAATTGTTCGCTCTTCAAGTTCTCAGCGGTGACACCCAACTCGGTGAGCATCGCCTTGGCCGCGTCCATCATCGTTACTGGTCCGCAGACGTGAACTCGCCGCGAAGCAAGATCGGGCACGGCCTCGGTGAGCAGCTCCTTGGTGATGCGTCCACGCGGCCCCTTCCAGTCCGGCCCCGGCTTCGAAATCGTCACCACGACGTGCAGTTTCGGGTTGCGCGGCTCCAGCTCGGCGAGGGCTTTTTGAAAGATAAAGTCCGCCTCGGTGTGGCAGGTGTAGATGAAATAGATGTCGCCCGGCCATGACTGCTCGGTGAGATAGCGTGCGGTGCTCATCATA
>JBBRXP010000305.1:0-2336 GCA_038238555.1 Chthoniobacterales bacterium
TTCTACGGTTACTACGATCAGAAGCACGCGCACGACTACTACTCGGATCACTTGATTCGCAACAGCGTGTCGGAATCGATCGAGGGCAACGCCCAGAACAGAAAGGGTGCGTATTCGCAGACTTTGATTGCCAACGAGACCCTCAAGTTTATCGAGGACAACAAGAGCCGCCCGTTCTTCTGCTACGCCGCTTGGACGCCGCCGCACGCAGACTATGTCATCCCGTCCGACGGGCCCTATTCGGACAAGCCGTGGAAGCCCATGATCAAGAACTACGCCGCGATGGTCGCGCTGCTGGATCGAGATGTCGGCCGCGTGCTGCAAAAGCTCAAAGATCTTGGCTTGGACAACAATACGCTCGTGCTCTTCAGCTCGGACAACGGTGCCAATTCGCAGTTCATCCAACCACTCGGCAGCACCGGCGGGCTGCGCGGCTACAAGCGGATGCTCTACGAAGGCGGGGTTCGCGCGCCGCTCATCGCACGCTGGCCGGGGCACATTGCCGCAGGGACGAAGAGTGACCTGCTCACCTCGCACGTGGATTTTCTCCCGACCGCGGCCGAGCTTGCGGGTGTGCCCGTGCCAAAGGTGGGCGACGGCATTTCCATCCTGCCGACGCTCTTGGGCAAAGAGCAAAAGGCGAAACACGACTTTCTCTATTTCGAGATTTACGAACCGTTTTTCCAGCAAGCCGCGCGCATGGGCGATTTGAAGGGCTATCGTCTCGGCACCAAGGCGGCGCTCGAACTTTACGATTTGAAAACCCATCCCAAGGAAGAGCGCAATGTCGCGGCGGAACATCCGGATGAGGTGAAGCATTTGGAAGGCATCCTCGCGCGGGAGCACCAGCCCTCCCCGCATTGGGATGCGCCTGAGACTCCCGGTGCAGGCGGGAAGAAGGGCAAGAAAGCCGCCAAGCGGTCGGCGGTCACGGATCCTTGATCGCCGCGCATGAAGGAAGCGCCCGAGAAATAGATCATCCCAACCACGCAATACTTGAAAAGATTTCTCTTTCTCCTGGCCCTTCTGGGCGCGGTGAGTGACCGACCAGCCGCCGCCGACACCCCAGGCGACTGGCCGATGTGGCGAGGCGATGCAAGCCGCTCGGGTGCGACGGCGCACGCGCTGCCGCATGAGTTGAAACTCCAGTGGACGCGCACGCTGCCGAAGCCAGACCCCGCGTTTGATTATCACTTCCGGCTCTGCGCCGACGTGAGCTACGAGCCGGTGGCCGCGAGCGGCTTGCTCTTTGTTCCGTCGAACGTTTCGGACAGCGTCGTGGCCTATGATCTCGCGACGGGGGCGGAAAAATGGCGGTTCGTCACCGAGGGGCCGGTGCGGTTTGCGCCGGTGGTGGCGGGTGGCCGCGTGTGGTTCGGGTCGGATGACGGATTTCTTTACTGCGTGGATGCAGCGAGTGGTGAATTGAAATGGAAGACGCGCGGCGCGCCCGCGGATCGCGCGGATTACCGGATGCTGGTGAATGGCCGCCTGTGCTCGCGCTGGCCGGCACGCGGGGGCGCGTTGCTCGTCGGTGACACGGTTTTCTTTGGCTGCGGCGTGTGGCCGAGCGAGGGTGTCTTTGCGCTCGCCATTGACGCAAACTCTGGCGCGGTGAAGTGGCGCAACTCGGACATCGCGCAAATCAGCGACGGCCTCGAAGAGCACGGCAAGCTGGCGGACATCGGCCTGCCGCCGCACGGCTACTTCGCGCTGCTCGGCGGCAAAATTGCCATGCCGAGCGGGCGGGCCATCGCAGCGTTTCTCGATCCGCTGACGGGCAAGCTCGACGCTTACAATTCCTTTTACGGCAAAGGCTCGCAGACGCCGCGCGGCTCATGGGCCGTGGGCGGCAATGCGGACTTCTGGTTTCAAGGCGGCTCCGTTTATGGCACCAGCCCGGCGGCGATGGAGAAACTTCCCGCCGGTCCGCTCACGGTCGAGGACTTCGCCAAACTTTGCGGTCAGACGACGAAGTGGGTCGAGGAGTTGATTGCGAAAAAACTCGTGCGCGTGAAAAACGAGGGTGGCCAGCGACTCGTGCTTTTCGACCCGCGAGCACCGGCCATCGCGGCGTTTCCGGGTGCAAAGTCCGGCCTCGCTCCGAACCAGGCGGCGGAAGTCGCCGCGCGTCCCATCGTGCATACGCCCGGCGCGAGCACTCGCCACGAAATCGGCGACGTGGACCTGCCCGTGTTCACCGCCAGCATGATGTTCCGCAGCGAACACAACGGCGACAAAGGCAGCGTGATTGTCCGCGGCGATACGCGCGTGCGTCCGGCCACCTATGAGAAAATATGCGCCTACGAACTGGGCGACGCCTCGTGGGAAATCAA